>JBEKDH010000169.1:0-8777 GCA_050014455.1 Occallatibacter sp. | reverse complement strand
TGAGTAAGCAGGAAAGAACTGAATGAGGCTTTTTCCCATGAATGAAGGCCAGACGCGCGCACGATTGGTTCAGGCGGGCGCGGTGCTTGCGGCTGTAGTCCTGTTTGCCGGTTGCGGCAGCGGATACCGGCCGGTGGTTACGCCCATCAACACAAGCGGGCCAGCCGCACAGGTAACCTCCTATGTGGTAGTTGTTTCGGCTCCATCGCCCACGACAGCCGGCATTGTCACCATCATTGACTACTCTGGCGATACGGTGCTGGCCGAAGCACCTATCGGTCCTGGACCGACCGCCTTTTCCATCGACAGCTATGCCGCCAACGGATACACCGTGAACAGCGATGGCACCCTGAGCAATTTCCCCATTTCTACCACGCTCCAGGCCAAGCAGGTAACCTATTCCACGCTGTCTTCCGCGTCACAGACTGCCCCGCCCCATAGGCCTGTGAACTTGTTCACACCGTCAGCCGGATTGTGGACTACCGATCTTGTTGGCAGCCTTGCGGATGTTTTTACCGGAATCCCTCAGGGTTTCAAGCTCGCCATTCCGGTGGCAACCACCCCGGTGACGATCGTGGGTCCCGCCTCTGTCAACCAGTACGACTACGCTATCAGCCAGAACATAGCCAATCCGACCGGCGTGGAGTGCAACATCTCGCCCCGGACGGTTCAGTCGAATGGCGCGGCTGACGCGCTTGGGGTTTCCACTTACTCGGTTTCGGCCAGCATTCCGTTGGGCAAGTGCCCCGTGTACGCCGTAATGAGCGCGGACGCAAGGCGAGTCTTTGTACTCAACCGGGGAGACGACACAGTCACGGTGATCAACGGCCAGAGCAATGCGCTGGACTCCTGCACCCCGTTCCTCAATCAGAGCGGACAGACGGTGACATGCCACCCCAGTCTGCCGCTCTCCACCAGTGCTGGACTCGCGTCGAATGGGAATGAAACGGTCCCGGCAGTCGCTGGCCCGGTCTATGCCGAGTACAACGCGGCCACGAGCCAACTGGTGGTGGCAGATTACGACGGCAACGCGATCAGCGTGATCGATGTAAGCCTGGATGAGTACGGCAACGATAGCTCGACCTTTGGCACCACTTACACGATTCCGGTGGGCAACAATCCGGCCAGTGTGACCGCGCTGGCTGACGGCAGCCGCGCGTATGCGGCCAATCAGACCGACCAGACCGTGACCATTGTCAACCTGAGCAGCCACACAGTGGAGAAGACATTGCCGGTGATCGGCCACCCGCGCACGGTGACTTCAACCCAAAACTCTACGCAGGGCAAAGTCTATGTGGCCTCGCCCGACAGCCCTTATCTCACCATCCTGCGCACCGATCTGGACATTGTGGATACCACGATCCTGGTGGAGGGCAACGTTGTGGATGTGCGCACGACCTCCCAGAATGGATCGAGCGCGAATGGCGGAAACGCCATTGACGTGAGCCGCGTGCCCGGCTTTGGCGAGCCCTGCTATCTGCCCGGCGCCGCAGCCCAGGCGAACCTTGCCGCTTGCCAGACGCTGCCGTAGCGCGTCTGCGCGGTTGCTGGAATGTGGGCGACACAGCGTTTCCGCCGCCGGGTTCCCGCGAACAGGTCTCCGTTCGTGGGACGGTTGAGCGAAGCATGGCAATTGGGGCCCTTTGCAATCCAAGCCGCGCCTCCCGCGAGCTCAATCTCTTTAGCTGTTTGCGCATTTGGTTCGAGGAGCGCCGGGCGGCTTGGCCGGGCGCGTAAATCATGGAGAAGCCCTCACCCAGCGGAAAAACGCGCGTAGATATCCTGCTGGTCGAGCGGGGTCTTGTTCCCAGCCGGGAACGGGCTCGCGCGCTCATCCTCGCCGGCCGGGTTCTGATCCGCGAGCAAAAGGTCGATAAGCCGGGCACGGCGGTTCCAGCGGATTCCCCCATCCGCCTGTTGGGCGAGGACCAGCCCTACGTCAGCCGCGGTGGGCTCAAACTGGCTGAAGCGCTGAATCATTGGAAGATCCCGGTGACCGGCAGAGCCTGCCTCGACGTGGGCGCCTCGACCGGTGGATTCACGGATTGCCTGCTGCAGCACGGCGCCGCGAAGGTAACCGCCGTCGATACCGGCTTCGGCCAGATCGCCATGAAGCTGCGCAACGACCCCCGCGTGCGCCTGCTGGAGCGCACCAACGCTCGCTTTCTTGAAACCGGAGCGCTGGCGGCCGCGAAGGGAATCCCCGAGCCAACCTTCCTGGCCATGGACGTATCGTTTATTTCGGCTACGCTGCTGCTGGGGCCGGTGCTGGCCGCGGCGCCCGGGCTGCAGGAGGCCGTGATCCTGGTCAAGCCGCAGTTCGAGGCCGGACGCGAGCATGTGGGCAAGGGAGGCATCGTTCGCGACCCCGAGGCGCACCGACTGGCTATCGGCAAGGTGGCGGATTGCGTCCGCTCGCTCGGCTGGCAGGTGGTCGAGACCATTCAATCACCCATCACAGGCGCGGAGGGCAACCGGGAGTTCCTGCTCTACGCGCGGCGGTCTTGATCCTCAGAGGTGTGTGCCACAGCCGCTACAGAATTGGGATCCACTCTCCATCTGCTTTCCGCAATTCCTGCGATAAACAAGGGGATTTCCGCCAGTGAACGGTTGCGGCCGCGCGCCAAAACCCATCGAGTTGAAGCCCGCAGTTCCAGCCGCTCCGAGCAGATCGGGGTATTTTGGGCTCGGACCGTATTGGTTCGTTCCCGGATTGCTGTCCTCGCACATGAAGACGATCTGAATAATAGCGCCGACCAATCCTATGAACGGGATCAGGCCCACCAGCATGAACACGAGCAGCAGCCAGCCGCTCTTGCCGGTGTCGTGGAACCGGCGCACGCTGACGGCCAGCCCCGGAATGATAGTTGCCAGCACGTAGATGCTAAGGGGGAAGAACAAGATGGCCCCGTAATCCCGCGAAATGGCGAGTCCAACGCCTCCGACTGCAGCCAGCGCGAGGATGGCCAGGAAATTGAAGAGCACAAACATCCAATACTCTGAGCGGCGAGATCGTCCATCGAACTCCGCGTACCTTCTCCAAGCCATCAAATACCAATCCATCGCACCCTCCATTCCCGATTGCTCATTCAGTGGCGCTGGCGCACCACTCGCGCGCCCATCTGCCCGCACAGCCCACGATCGGCTTCTGCCTTTCGGCGTTGAGCAAATATATACGAAGAGACCTGATTCAGGCATTGGGTTCTGCGCGCCGCCGATCGGCAGTTACCCTCGGCCTCCACGCGGAAGTCACCCCGGAGGTAAACATTGGCCCCACCGCAGGTGGTCCGTTACACTGAGACCGCATGGTTCACGTCGCTATAGTTTGCAAGTCGCAGAAGGAAGAGCTGGCCCGGCTTCTGCCGGAGTTGATCGGCTGGCTGCGTCAACACGGCTATGAGCCGCTCCTGGATCTGGAAGGAGGCCGGTACACCACGGCTGCCCAGGCCGTCGACCGCGCGGAGATGCCCGCCTGGGCGCCGGAGCTGGTGATTGTTCTGGGCGGCGACGGCACGCTGCTTTCGGTGGCGCGCATCTTTGCCGCTACCGGCACGCCCATCCTCAGCGTGAACCTGGGCTTCCTCGGCTTCTTGACCGAGGTTCGCCTCTCCGATCTTTATTCGACGCTGGAGGGCTGGCGCGACAATCGCCACGTCCTGGACGCACGCATCATGCTGCACGCGGAGTTGTGGCGCAAGGACGAGAAGCACTCGGCCTTCCGGGCGCTGAATGAAGTCGTGGTCTCAAAGGGCGATGTAGCCCGCATGGGCGACTTTACGGTGGAACTGGAGGGAAAGAAGGTAGCCCGCTTCCGCGCCGACGGCGTCATCGTCTCCACACCCACCGGTTCTACAGCCTATACGCTGGCCGCCAACGGTCCCATCCTCACCCCGGACGTGGACGCGCTGGTGGTCACGCCCATCTGCCCGCATCTGCTCACGCTAAGGCCCATCGTAGTGCGCGGCGACGCCTCGCTCACTGTCCGCATCGAGGGAGTTGCGAATCAGGCGCTGCTCACCTTAGACGGCCAGCAGGCCGTTGCCTTGCAACTGGGCGACGAGGTCCGCTGCCGGCGCTCCCACCATACCGTCAACCTGGTCCGGCTGAGCGAGAGCGGCTTCTTTGAGGCTCTGCGCAGCAAGCTGAGTTGGGGCGAGCGGTAGAGGCGGACTCGCTGGCCGCCGGCTAGGGTGGGTTAGCTCGCTCTGCTCCAGCCGCTGATTCCGTCTCCTTCATTGCGCCGCCGCGAGCGATACGATCTTCGGATCGCCGTAGAGCTTGCGCAGGCTCTCGGCACGGAGGGTAGTATCTGCCGGCGCTGAGAACGGCGGCGGGGCGGCCAGGAACCAGGCCCAACCGGCGTGCTCGGTCAAGGCAGCGGGCAGCGGAAGGTCGCCCGTCAGCTCGACGCCGAGGGGCCTTCCCACGGCGGTCTGCTCCAGAAAACGGCTGGCTTGAAACCACGGTTCGACCCGGTTCAGCCGGATCTCGACCGCATCAGTGTAGAGCAGGCCGGGGTAGAAGTCGCTGAGCGTCCCCGCGCCGCCGGACCTGAAGTCGGGCGCAGCGGCCTCCCACACCCAGACCAGGTTGTGCAATCCGTCGTGGTTCACCAGGCGGTCGAAGAGTTGCCGGTAAAGCTCCGCAGAGCCGTGAATGCCTTTGCGGCCGGCCCACCAGTAATCCTTGCCGTTGGACTCGGGAAGAGGATTCCACAGCACGGCCACGCCGGCAGTCTGAAGCGGTCTGAGCGTGTCCGCGATCTCGTCCACCTGCTGGAGCCACTTCTTGTTCAGGCTGCTGTCCGGCGTCAGCAGCTCGTTCCACTCATAATCGGTGAGCTGACTGCGCCTGTCGGCGCCCGCGCCGTCGGTGGGGCTCTCTGCCCGCCAACTGAGACTCACTTCAGCGTGGCGAACATGAGCTGAGAGCGCCTCTCTGAGGAGGCCTTGCCGCACAGACCTCAGGGTACCTGGCACGACCTCCATGATTGGGCTAAGTTCCGCGCCGTAGATGGCAGGCTGCTTCCCGATCGCCTGGGCGACCTCTTTGGTTGCTGCTGCGGGCCATGTGAGACTGTTCTCCTGTCCGCTCAGCACCGCCTCGCCCGGCGCGGCCACCAGGCGCTCCAGCAGGGCCTTCGCCTCGCCGGTTGCGCCGGGGCTGACCGGATCGGCCTCCAGCTTGCCGCCGGTGCGCTCGGCCGTGGCCTTGCGAATGGCCTCCATGGGTCCGGCCAGGCGCGGATCGTCGCGATTCAGCGCCCGCGGGCCGTGGTAGGCGGCGTTGGCCAGCTCCAGCGGGTTCCCCATCTGGATGAACTCGCTCCAGGCCATAAAGTAGGTCCAGCGCGGCTGTTGCTCCAGCACCTCGGGGCTGGGCACTTCGCCCACTTCGGCCAGCGCGATGGGCTTGCCCGCGGCCAGCGCTATCGCATCGTCGTAGTACTTCTGCTTGAACTCGCCATAGACGTCTATGCTGACCACGTCGGCGTAATTGGGGCCCGGATAATACTCCGCAAAAGCCTCGCCCTTGCTGCCGGGGTCGTTCCCATTCCACACCCAAACCAGGTTGTCCAGATGATGCACGTTCACAAAGCGGTCGTAGATCTGGCGGTAGAGCGCCGCCGAGCCATCCTTGCCCGGCCGCCCTCCCCACCAGAACCAGCCTCCGCCCATCTCGTGATAGGGGCGGAAGAGGACCGGCACATGGTCGTCGCGCAGTTGCCGCAGGTAGCCGGCGATCACATCCACCTGGGCGCACCAGCGGTTGTACAGCGGCGTGCCCGGCGTGAGCAGCTCCCGCCACTCGTAATCCGTCAGATGGCCCTGCACGCTGTCCTTGAAGGTGACAGGCTCGTCCTCGGTGGGCTTGACGGCGTGCCAGGTAAGCGCGATGACCGCGCCGTTGCGGTACTGCCGCTCGACCTCCTCGATCATCGCCGGCCGCGAGAGCACGGAATCCTTGTCTTCGCCGCCGGAGAAGCCGAAGTCCTGCCCGAATAGCCCCGGATACTTGCCCGTCAGGTCGAAGGCCATATCGGTCCAGCGCGCGCCGGTATAGGGGTAGTTGTGCTGGCCGGTGATGGTGCCTTTGCCGGAGATGGAATAGAGATAGGCAAGCAAAGCACGCGCCTCAGGGGTTGCATGGGGGTTCACCGGCTCCGGAGCCGTCTGCGCCCAGCCGCCAACTCCCAGAGCGGCAGCAAAAAAGCCTGTTGCAATCCAAATCATCCCCAATGGCTTCATCCGCATCGTAAAGGTCCATCCTTTCCCGCTGCGAATTATAAATGTCCTCGCTTCCAAATGGAGCGGTCCTTCTCGGGGTCACGGGTTCGCTCCCGTCAGGGCACAAGAATGCGGAGGGCGTTTGGGACAGTTGAAACCAGCATCGGAATACGCCCGAGCGATTCTCCATCGGCCTGGAAATGTGGGGCAGGGCCAGAGGACGGGCGGCAGGAGAATGAGGTCGCATCCACGCAGCGAAGAAACGGGTTGAGCCTTTGAACGTTGAGCCAGCCGGCGGCGAACCAGAGCGGCAGTGAAAGCGCGGCTGGCGGGCGCAGGATGAGCAGTCTCAGGTGGGAATCCTGGATCGTAGCTCGGCGGCCTGTGAGCTTGCTGAAGAGCCCGCCAAGGTCGTTCACTCGAACTGCCATCGCGCTGACGGCTCTTTGAGCGGAGACGTGCCCATTTGCGGCATCGGTGTACTCGATCTCGAATGGCCGGAAGCGGCGGGTAGCGAACAGGCGAGCAGCGTGAAGGTAGTATGCCAGCCGGCCGAGACTCGATTTCCGGGCCGAGAGGAGGCTGTATACCAGAGCTCCGTCAGGGCCTGCTCCGGCCATGACCGAGAAGTAGCGGACTTGGCCGCCGTATGTAACCTTGCCCACAGGAATCGTCCGCGGCGTGCCGTGAATCTCCTCTAGCGCCGCATTCAACGGATTGAGTGAGAGCCGCAGATGACGGGCCAGCGCGTTTGCGCTGCCGAGTGGGATGATGCCCAAAACGGCAGCGGGTTCGCGGGATTCAGAGACGAGTCCCTGGATGACCTCGTGGACGGTGCCATCTCCCCCGCAGACAAAGACGATCTCTGCCCCGCCGCGGACGGCATCGCGGGCTTGAATGGCCGCCGAGCCGGGAGCCGCGGTGACCGCAAGTTCGACGCTATGGCCAAGCGCGGAAAGAGCCTCAGAGATTTGGCGAAGCTGCTCTGCGCGATCCTGCCGCTCACGGCCAGAGGCGGGGTTATGGATGAGGATGCAGCGCACGTGATCATTTTACGTTGGGGAGATTCAGTTGACGCCAACGAGTGCAACAGGTTGTGGTTTGACTGGGGTTGCAAGCGGTCCCGGCCGGTCTGCATTGCCTGCTGCTTGACGGTTCGGGCGAAGTCACCCACGGGAGGGTCTGTATTGAGGACAAGCCCGGCGAGGGATTGGCAGTGGAAGGCGTGAAAAGCGAAGCGAGTTCCGATTGGGGTCCAGCTCAATTCGTTGCTCCGGCGATGGGATACCCCTGCCACAGGTACTCCAGTGCTTCGGGCAGGGTTTGCAGCTTCACGGCGTGGTCGACGTGGCCGGCGTTGCGGGCAAACACAAACTGGTAATGGTAACCCTTGGCAGCCAGCACTTTGGCCATGTTCTCGTTAGCTACAACCCAGTCGTGCATGTGGTCGTCCATGATACTGGGATTCAAGAAGTCTCTGTCGCCCACCTCCATCCAGATGCGAATCGGCCTGGCCGGGCTCTCCGGAATCAAGTGCTCATGAAACTCCCATGCGCCGTGCGGACTCTGCGGGTTATAGGGCCACTGCTGGTTTACGTAAGTTCCGGAGTAGGTAAGGACGCGGTGGTATAACTCGGGGCGATACCATGCCATGATCAATGCGCACGAGCCGCCGGAGCTGCCGCCCATCGTGGCCCGGCCCTCGGGATCGCGCGTCAGCTTCACACGATATTGCGATTCGACGAGCGGCAGCACCTCCTTCTCGACGAACTCCGCATACTGGCCCGACATGGTGTCATATTCCAGGCCGCGTTCGCTGCCCTGCGCGTCGCCGCCGCCATTGCCGATGGAGATCGCGATCATAATCGGCACACGGCGCTCGGCTATCAGGTTATCGAGAGCGGTAAAGAGCGCCCGATCGGCACCGTCGGCGCCGACAATGAAGGGCGCGACAGTGCCCGGCACATACTGTTTGGGAACATAAACTGCTACATGGCGCGTGTAGGGAGCGGGGTGGCTGGTGGACACGATGAGTTTGGCGGGATCGGCGGGATCGGCCGTGCCAAAGGTGCCAGGCTCGCGCGCGATGCCGGGATAGATCTTGCTATCGGCCGAACTCATGGTGAACTCATAAACTGTTCCTTGCGGCGCACCCTCCTGCGCGGCCATCTCCGGCGCGGGGTTGTGAGTGGGCCCGATGATGAAATTCCCGTCGGTATTTGCGGGCGCATTGGCGCCGTCCGGCAACTCTTTGGCCGCGACAAATCCGGGCGTGTCGGGATCGCGTGTGGGCGGGGTCGGGCGCGCAGGGAGCGGCGCTGGCGCGGCCTTCGGCGCCTGACCCATGGCCGGAGTTATCAGGTACCACAGGGCAGCCGCCAGCCCGATTACACAAGCAACAGTCCGGAGACGAAGCATTTGGGGCCTCCTTTTGTTTCACCGGCATGAATCATGACGCAAACGAGAGGTCTGCGTCTTATTCCTTGTCAGGCGCAGATCAGCCAGGCGAACCTCTTCGGGAATATACCACCGATGGCGGCGGTAGCAGAA
>JBEKDH010000168.1:0-9031 GCA_050014455.1 Occallatibacter sp. | reverse complement strand
CAGGAGGATGTGCTTTCTGCCTTGCGCCTCACCGGCTTGGTGGCCTGCATCTCGGTTCCACTCAATATGCTCTTCGGCATTGCCGCCAGTTGGGCCATTACCCGCTTCGAGTTTCATGGCAAGAGCCTGCTGATTACGCTGATTGACATTCCTCTGGCCGTATCTCCTGTGGTCGCGGGCTTGATGTACGTGGAGGTTTTTGGGCTGCATGGATGGTTAGGTCCATGGTTGGCAAAGCACAACCTCCATGTCATCTTTGCGGTTCCGGGGATTGTTCTGGCAACGGTCTTTGTTACCTTCCCATTTGTGGCTCGGGAATTGATTCCCTTCATGCAGGCGCAGGGAAGCGATGAGGAGGTGGCCGCAGTGGTTCTGGGCGCAAATGGCTGGAGCGTCTTCTGGCGCGTCACCTTGCCTAACATCAAATGGGCGCTGCTCTACGGAACCATTCTGGCGGCCTCGCGTTCCATTGGAGAGTTTGGCGCGGTCTCGGTGGTCTCCGGTCACATACGCGGCCAAACTACCACCCTGCCACTGGAGGTGGAGATGCTCTACAACGAATACAACTTTACCGCCGCCTTTGCCGCCGCTTCATTGTTGACGCTGGCTGCGATTGTCACCCTGGCGCTTAAGAAGGGTATAGAGGTAATATCCGGCGTTCATCGGCGCAATGAAGAGAGAGAAGTCGAGCCATGAGCATTCAGGTCGAGCACATTTGCAAACAGTACGGCCCTTTCACCGCGCTTGCCGACGTCAGTCTGACGATTGGCGGTGGTGAATTGGTGGCGCTCCTCGGGCCGTCTGGATCGGGAAAGACTACGCTGATGCGCATTATTGCAGGCCTTGAATCGCCCGATGCCGGGTCGATCCTCCTTCATGGCGAAGAGAGCACGCAGCACAGTGCGTCAAAGCGCGGAATCGGCTTCGTCTTCCAGCATTACGCGCTCTTTCGTCACATGACGATCTTCGAAAACGTCGCGTTTGGGCTGCGTGTGCAATCAAGGCAACTGAGGGCATCGCGCCGCGATATCCGCGAACGGGTGCAAGAGTTGCTTCGCCTCGTGCAACTGGAGTCCTTTGCGCAGATGTATCCCGAGCAACTCTCCGGCGGCCAAAGGCAGCGGGTAGCGCTGGCGCGCGCGTTGGCCGTCAAACCGAAAGTTTTGCTTCTTGACGAGCCCTTCAGCGCCTTGGATGCGAAGGTGCGCAAGGAGCTGCGTGACTGGCTGCGCCGCATTCACGATGAATTGCATGTGACCACCGTGCTGGTTACGCACGATCAGGAAGAGGCGCTGGAGGTTGCCGACCGTATCGCCATTCTGAATCGAGGCAGACTGGAACAGATTGGAACGCCCAAGTCCATTTATGACAATCCGGCATCGTCGTTTGTCTACAATTTCCTGGGAAATGTGAATCTCTTTCATGGGCGTCTGCTGGCCGATCTTTCGTCGCCGGGGCATGGAGGTGGTGCAGGGGAGGCATTCCATTCCGCAATAGGTTTTGTTCGTCCGCACGAACTTGAGGTATCGCGAGATCTTCCACCGGGCGAAAGAGCTGTCGTGGCCAGGGTTGTGCGCATTCATTCGGCTGGCCCTCAAGCTCGACTGGAACTAAGCATTGCGGGCAACGGCCGACCTGTGACCGCGGAGTTGGGCAGGAAGCAGTTTGAGGATCTGGCATTGGCGCCGGGCGACAGCATCTTTGTCTGGCCGCAATCCATTCGCCTATTCGACGACGATGGAGCCAGGGCGCTCCTGCTCGATCAAGGAGCCGGCATTTGAGGCTTGAATTCTGTCTTGCCATTCGGGGCCGTGTGCGCTACCGTCCGCGCCACGTTCGAGCCTTACAACACTTGCGAGGAATCGGCTTCACACTCAAGTATCTTGAGCGTTCACTGCTCCAAGAATGTACCTCTTGTCATGGGACATTGTCTATAGGAGGAAACTGTGGTGCCATTCTGCTTCGTCTTCTGTGCTCCAAGTCACCTCCATCTACTTCCATGACGCGAATTCTGCAGGCATCACCTCCTGTCAGCTAAGAGCCCCCAGAAGCCAAAGGCGACTCGCCCCGCCGCAGGTGGTCAGTACTTGGGAAGCGAAGGATCGATTCGATTTGCCCAGGCCAGAATGCCGCCGGTAAGGTTCGAGGCGCGCTTGAAGCCTGACTTGCGCAGAAAATCGACCGCCTTGGCGCTGCGCGCGCCGCTCTTGCAGTGCACCACGATCTCGCGGCTTGAGTCGAGTTCATGAATGCGCGTTGGCAGATCGCCAAGCGGGATCATGTGCCCGTGGATATTGCAGATTTGATACTCATGCGGCTCGCGAACATCGAGCACGAAAATGTCCTCCTTGGCGTCGAGCCGGCGCTTGAGTTCCTCGGGCTGAATTTCGGGGATCTTTGCACTTGGCGTTGAACCGGACTCCTCGCCGCGAATGCCGCAGAACTGGTTATAGTCGATCAGTGCTTTCACCGTGGGATTCGCGCCGCAGATTGGGCACTCCGGGTTTTTGCGCACGCGCAACTCGCGGAATCTCATCGCCAAAGCATCCACCAGCAGCAAGCGGCCGATCAGCGGCTCGCCAACGCCAAGAATCAGCTTGATGACTTCGGTTGCCTGAATTACTCCGAGCAATCCCGGAAGCACGCCCAGCACTCCGCCCTCGGCGCACGATGGAACCAGGCCCGGCGGTGGCGGCTCGGGATAGAGACAGCGATAGCAGGGGCCAGCCTCCGTGGCAAAGATGCTGGCCTGGCCTTCGAAGCGAAAAATCGATGCGTAGACGTTGGGCTTGCCGCTCAGCACGCAGGCGTCGTTGACCAAATAGCGGGTGGCGAAGTTATCCGTGCCGTCGGCGATCATGTCAAAGCCGGCGAAGATCTTCAGCGCATTCTGACTGTCCAGATAGGTATCGAAACGCTTGATCTCGACAAAGGGATTGATCGCGGTTAGCTTGTCGATTGCCGAGTCGAGCTTGAGCCTTCCCACGTCGCCGGTGTGATGCAATATTTGCCGCTGCAGATTGGTGTAATCGACAACGTCGAAGTCGACCAGGCCGAGTGTGCCTACGCCCGCCGCAGCAAGATACAAAGCCAGCGGCGATCCAAGACCGCCCGTTCCAACGCACAGTACGCGCGCGTCCTTGAGCTTCTTCTGGCCTTCAAGTGTCACTTCCGGCATGATCAGGTGCCGCGAGTAACGCAGAATCTCCTCGTTGCTCAATACTGCGTGACTGCTATCAACTAATTCCGCCACAGTTCATCTCCCAATAATCGTTCATAATCTTCTTTTACCAGAAGCGCACGAAGCATTATCGTCCGCCGGCAACGGAGGGCACGATGGTGATGGTATCGGTCTCCTTGACCGGAGTTGCATCCTTGCTCAGGTAGCGAATGTCCTCGTCGTTCAGATAGACATTGACGAAGGAGCGCAGCTTGCCATCCTCTGAGAAGAGATGCTTGCGTAGATCGGGATGCCTGGCGACGAGATCGGTCAGGGCTTCTCCAACGGTTTGAGCGGTAACATCGACGATCGATCGCCTTCCGGCATATGGGCGCAGCGGAGTGGGAATCAGGACTTTGATGGACATAAGGTTCCTTTCATGAGTTTTGATCTGAAGATGTTTGTTTATTAATCGATTACCTCAATGCGTTCGTCTTCAAAGCGCTTGTTCTCTTCCGGACCAAGCAATTGAAACGAGTTAGTCAATACCGCGCGCCCGTGCTCCACGCTGGTGATCACATACGAGCAGCCGATCCAATGCGCCTCGGCAAGATCGGTCGCCGACCATTGGGCCGGATGATCCGGATGAGAGTGATAAAACCCGACAATATCATGGCAGGCAAGCGCCGCCTCCCGCTGGATGCGCACTAACTCCGCCGGGCTGATGCGATAGCGATTGGCCAGCGAGTCCGTGCGCGTGTTTCCGCAGCGCACAATGGCCTGAACGGTCTTTCCGCCTTCTTCGTCGATTTCGCCGGTGAGCACGCCGCAGCATTCATGCGGGTAGGTCTCCTCACCATGCTGCCGCAGCTGTTTGCGGAGCGCGTTCGGTATCGTCAGTGCCATGCTTCCGTCCTTGCCTTACGCGGTCTCATCCCAGAAATGCTCGCTCAGATACTTGTCCCCGGAGTCGGGGAAGATCGTGACTACTACCGATCCCGCGCCCGCATTTCGTGCGACCCGCAGCGCGCCAACCAGCGCAGCAGCCCCGGAAACGCCAACAAGCAAACCCTCTTCGCGCGCCAGTCGCCGGGCCATCGCACAGGCTGCTTCTGTTTCGATGCCCAACTCGGCATTCGCGATGCTGGCGTCGTAGATCCTTGGAATAATCGAGGTCTCCATGTGCTTGGTTCCCTCGATCCCGTGAAAGGGCGAGTCGGGCTGCAGCGAAATGCAACGAATCGCCGGATTCAGTTCCTTCAATCGGCGCGAAGTCCCTACGAAGGTTCCACTGGTTCCGAGGATAGCCACGAAGTGAGTCGCGCTTCCCGCAGTTTGGCGCCAAATCTCATCGGCCGTTCCGTTGGTATAATGCGCGCGCCAGTTGGCGTCGTTGGAGTACTGATCGGCGTAGTAGTATTTCTCCGGTTCCGCAGCCGCAATCTCCTGCGCCTTGCGGACGGCGCCATCGGAGCCTTCGCCGGGGTCGGTATAGATGACGTTTGCCCCGTAGGCGCGTAGAATCCGCTTGCGATCCTTCGATACGTTCGATGGTATGCAGAGCGTAATCGGAATTCCATACGCCGCGCCAAGCATTGCGTAGGCAATTCCGGTGTTTCCGCTGGTGGAGTCCAGCAGCGTCTTCCCCGCTCCCAGCCTTCCCAATCGCAGCGCCTCGTTCACGATGTTCCAGGCAGCTCGATCCTTGACCGACCCCCCAGGATTGGTCCACTCCGCCTTGGCCAGAACCTGCACATCCCTCAATTCCCCGGTTATTCGCTCCAGACGCAACAGCGGCGTGTTGCCGACTCTCTGTTCGAGATTGACACCCAATGAAGCCGTCATGCGTTCTGGCCATTCCATTATGGTATAGACTTTGCTTCCGCGGGAAACCTAGGCGAGTTAACCATGCTGCGATAGAGAGCCTCAACGGCAATGAGCAACGCGAAGACTTCCTCTTCCTGGCGGCTTAACTCTCCAGCGTTCTTTTGATGCGCGCTTTGAATCACAGATTCAAAACGCCTGTCAATGAGCCCCGCTTGAATGAAATGTCTCGCGAAATTCTCAAAGACGGCGGCATCTGTCGGCGCTTCAATGCCGCGCGTAATCAACAACGCGCGAGCGCAGCGCAGGGTTATGCCGTAAAGGGCTTCATCGCTTTGCGCATCGCCCGAGCGAAGCTCTTCGCGCAACTGCCTGGCGCCACTCAAATCGACCTCGATCAAGTCAAATAGTCCAGCCGAGCACTCGCCCATGCCCCTTCCGACCAGCGAAAACGACTCTTCCGCACCCCAGTCCCGGTAGTAGCGTTTATCTTCGCCATACGCTGGAATCTCGCGGTAGCGGCTGGCGATCGCGCGAATATCCTGTGTGCCTTCTCCATCCACATACGCTGCAAAGGATCGATGGTCGTTCCTCTTAACGATCCACAACTTCAGAACATCATGCACAAAGTCGGGAAGATCGCGCGCTCTTACGCGGTCGATCTGCTTTGCCAAACGCGCCTTTCCGTTGCCGATCTCCGCCCCGGCAACGATCATGTAGGCGGGGAACATATGCTGCCCGCTGCGGCCTACATTGCCGTAGAAGCCAAGATCGGCGAGCATATGCTGCCCTCAAGTGTTCGGACAACCAGATAAATTGAGCTTGAAATCGGCAATCCGATCCAGATCGAGAGCAGAACGATTAAGCCTCTCCGCGGTTGCCGATAGCGCACCCTTGGAGAGGCAGATGCCGAGCTTGCAAGTGTCCGCTCCGGTACAGGCGATGGAGTTACCTATGAAGCGGGGGCCGGCAGCGAGGTTGGTCAAATCGCGCACCAAGTGAAAAACATTCGGAAGATAACTCCTCGGGATATTGCGCAGTCTCAGATTCTGAGGGAACGAAGCGCGCAGCACAAAATCGCCGAAGGGCGCTAGAAACTGCGCAAGCCGAATGGCATATTCGTTCTTGAAAGTGCCGAGAAACACCGGAATTTGCACTGAAACCAACTCGTGTTGCTTCTGGTTTTCAACGTAACGATCCTTCCCTTGATAATACCTCGGAGACGTATCTCGGTCAGGGGCATACCGCGGAAGATGACTGAGCTGCGGCGGCTCCTCGACGAACAACGCCGCCGGCCTTTCACCACGAACGATTTGCAACTGCTCTTCGGCGCTCCGGCCAGCGGCAGCTTTTCCTTCCCCTCCGAGGTCGGCTTGTGACAGAGCGATTTGTCCTTCTATGCGCAGGACAATTACAAGGTCGGCAGCAGGCTGACGTTGAACCTCGGCGTGCACTATGAGAACTTCCTTGGCTGGCCATGGACTGAAGTTCACAACAAAGAATACGCCTTCCTTCCTTCGATCTCGACGACGGCGCTCGAACAGGTGGAAACCAACGGCGTTCCGGAGAGCGGATTGAGCGGCAACAACGCGAACTTCGCGCCGCGCGTGGGCCTGGCCTACAAGGTCACCAGCAAGACGGTCTTTCACGCGGGCTATGGCATCTACTACGCGGCGCCCGCGTAGGCAATTCGGCTACTTTGTCGGCCAATGTTCCCGTGGACGATTATTGGGCGTTCAATAATTCGGCCACACTATGGGGCTGCCGCCAACGGTACTCCATTCAACTATGCGAGCAATGGATATGTTCATACGCCGGTCACTTCGGGCAGCGCGTTGCAACCCAATACACCCGCCTATGCCGTGGATCCGAATGACAAAACTCCATACACCGAGCAGTGGCATGCGGCTATCGAGCAGCAGATCCCCTTCTCGACCGTTCTCGAATTTGCATAAGTGGGAACCAAGGGCATCCACCTGGACAGTTTTCGCGACATCAATACGAACCAGTTGGGATTGAATGGAGCGACCACTGTTACCGCGAATCGCCCCTACGGAAATATAGCCGGAACCAGCACCTATGTCTTCGCTCAGATCAACGAGCTAGAGACCAGGCAGGTATTCAGCTACAACGCGCTTCAAGTTACGGCGGAGCGCCGCGCGCATGGACTGGGCTTCCTCGCATCCTACGCTTACAGTCACGCCCTGGACGAAGGTTCGGCAGAATCGGCCACCGTTACGAATCCCTACAACCTCCGTTACGACTACGGAAATGCTGACTACAACGTCCCGAATCGCTTTGTCGCCAGCTCGAATTACCAGTTGCCCTTCAAGGGTCACGGGGTGCTGGGACCGCTTGAGCGTGGATGGCAGTTGAACGCCATTGCGCAGTTCTTCGATGGTCTGCCGTTTTCCGTCGCTTCGGGCACCGCATTGGGCGATGGACTGACGCCCCGCGCAACTGCTTCCCGGCTTCGGCAACGGATCGCTGCCAAAAGGTCAGCGCACGCTTGGGGAGTGGTTCAACATTGCGGCTTTCGCGGTTCCCGCCGCGGGAACGTGGGAAAACTCCGGCCGCAATATTCTTTAGGGTCCGGGCACAAAGACCGTGGACTTTTCGGTCTTCAAGGATACCCACCTGACCGAATCGAAGGTTCTTCAACTGCGCGCGAAAACCTTCAACCTCGCCAGCACGCCGCAGTTCAATAATCCGGCCGCAACCCCTGACACAGCGGCCATTGGAACCAACTCCTCGGCAGCTTCTGAATCGACCTTTCAACGAACTGAGCGCCAGATTCAGCTTGCCGCAAAGATCAACTTCCAACCTTGCTTGGCGGCGCTCAAGGCATCGAGCGCCGCCAGTTACTTGGATCGCGAAGCGGGCGTTCTTCGCAGCCGGCATCGCTGGATTCTTCGGTGTTATGCTTGATAGGAACGCGCCCGCCGAGAGCGGTCAAACGGTCCGTCATGTGAATCGCCACGGGCTTGCCAACAGACATAGTCTCGGAAAGCTCCGCTGTGTTCCCAAAGGTTCCGGAGCGGCAGCCATTTTCTCGGCCGGAATCGGATCGTTCGCGGTTGCATTCCTCGCGAATACGGCTGATTAATCCGCATTCGCGAAGAACCTGGTTGTCTTTTACAAGCCTGCCGGAGCGCTCTCGGGAGAAATCGCGTAGCCATTCCTCTCTGGCTCGCCGCCGAGACAAATCTCGATTGGCTCTGGCGCAAGAGGTTGCTTTCCCCATAGCGCATCAATGTTATCGCGCTGGCGCTGCTTGGCCTGAGTCTGTTGCTTACATTTCCGCCCGTGGGCGATCTGTTCTGAGCCATGGCGCAATTCGACTACGGATATATTGTCGAATCGCGTTGCTCCAATCGTTATATCGATACTTGCTCGCTCCTGAAAACATCCAAAGTCTTGAAAGAATCGGACATTGCCGACGAGGGCGGAATGTTACATTGCGGCAATGATTCTCCTCTTGCTCATAGCTGCTCCTCGACGATCGGCGCAGGCTGGTCCTCCATTTCAAAGCGATGACCCTTCGCCTGTTGACCTTGGGCATTACGAAGCCTATATTCTTTGGAACGGTGAACGGGACTCCGGTGAAGATAGACTTGGGAGGCCCGGCGTTTGAGTCCAGCTGGGGAGCTGGACCCAATGTGCAGCTTCATGCGATTCTGCTCCTTGGAGTCGTCTTGTCATCGAACAGCCCTATGAATCTTTACGGCGGAACAGCCTCCGGCGGCTTTGGCGTGACGGATATGGAGCCGGGGGCGAAGTTCGGCTTTGTAGAACAAACCAAACACTGCCCGCAGACCGGCTCGTTTGCGATGTTCGAGATTCCGACGCGAAGTTCTACGGGGGATTGGGGGTTGGCGAAGAATGGTAAAAGCTGCCCCCATCTGGGTCGAATAGGAGGGGATTGACAATGCGCTTCACGGGTAAACGCTCTCTCGCATTCGCAGCCTTCGCCATGCTGCTCTGTTCAACGGCAGCCGGCGCGCAAACCACGCCCCCAGCCTCCGCCAGCCCGGCTCCCGGCTTTCC
>JBEKDH010000167.1:0-9054 GCA_050014455.1 Occallatibacter sp. | reverse complement strand
AGCTCCGCCGGCATGCCGTATACCACCGCCGATTCTTCCGATTCGGCAATGGTGCGGCCGCCGCGCTTTTTGATTTCAGTGAACGCGTCCGATCCGTCGTAGCCCATGCCGGTCAGCAGCACTGCCGTCACCCGCTTCGCATCGTAATGCTGCAGCACCGATCGCCCCAGCAGTTCGACCGACGGATGCCAGTGGAACTGGGGGTTCTCAGGCGCCGGCAAAACAGTCAGCTTGCCGCCGCGGCTGGTCAGCAGCATGTCCGCGCCGCCCCTCCCGATGTAGATGGTGCCCGCCTCCACCGGCAGCGGCCGGGCCACCTCCGTCACATGCAGGGCGCAGCATTGATCCAGCCGTTCGGCAAAGGCCCTGGTGAACGCCGCCGGCATGTGCTGGGCCACCAGTACCGGCCAGGGAAAATTCGCAGGCAATCCCGACAGGACGATCTCCAGCGCGCGCGGACCGCCGGTGGATGCGCCGATCACCAGCAGGCCCTCGGCGGCCACCCTGGACTGCGCCGCCAAGGAAAATGCTGCGGTGGCCTTCTTGCGCTCCTCCTGGATGCGGCGAACCGCCGCGGACGGGGTCGATCCCTTGCTCTTGACCCGCGCCCGGGCCGCCGCGCGCACCTTGTCTACAAGTTCCTCGGTAATCTTGCAGATAGACAGGGAGATGCTTCCGCCCGGCTTGGCGATGTAATCCACGGCGCCAAGATTCAGCGCTTCAAAGGTCGCCAGCGCCCCTTGTTCGGTGAGCGAAGACACCATCACCACGGCTACGGGCCTCTCGGCCATGATGAGGGAAAGCGCTGTCAAACCGTCCATCTCCGGCATGTTGATGTCCAAGGTCACCACCTCCGGCTGGAACTCCAGGTTTTCCCTCACCGCTTCGGCGCCGTTTCTGGCTTGGCGTATATCGAAGTCCCCCTCGGCCTGAAACAGCGTTATCAACTGACGCCGCATCAGGGCCGAGTCATCGACAATGAGCAGTTTGATCATTGTCTTAGGCGGCAACCGCCGCCAGAGCCGCCAGCTCCTTTTTCGCCATCAGGTGCGGCGGATCGATCAATTGCACCATGCGCTTCTGCTTCTCCAGGTTGGCCATGCGGCTCAGCAACTGGCTCTGCTGGGCCGACAGTTGCGGCGATGCTTCGATGGCTGCCTTGGGAATCTTCAGCACCTCCGCCACCTGATCGACAATGAACCCGGTGCGCACATCGGAGATCAGAAACACCATGATGCGCTGCCGGTCGGTGCGGTCCACCTGCTTGAGGCCCAGGCGCAGGCGAAGATCGATCACCGGCAGCACCGATCCGCGCAGGTTGATGACGCCCTCGACGAACGGAGGCGCCTGGGGAACCCGGATCAACTCCTCCGGGACACGGACAATCTCCTGCACGCTGGCGATCGGCGCGCCGAATTCCTCCTTGCCCAGGCGGAAGATGACCACCTGTTCGTCGTCGTCCAGGTTGTCGTCCACCTCCTCGCCCGTCTGGCCGCTTTCCAGATTGTCGTTGCCCACGGTGCTCAATGCCTCCTTGATTGTGGAATTGCCGAAGAGATTGCGCGCCGTGACGATCGACACCAGGCGCTTGCCATTCTCCAGCCGGCAGATTGAGGTTATTTCGGCGAGATTCCCTTCGCGGGCCAGCAGGGCGGGAAGCGCATCCACTCCGGTCTTAGCGACCCGAAGCACCTCGCTGACCGCATCCACCACCACGCCCACCGAGACGCCGCCCAGCGTCAGCACCACGATGCGGCTCTTTTCGTCCAGATCGCGGTGCGGCAGGGCGAACATGCTGCGCAGGTTGACCAGCGGCAGCAGGCGGCTGCGCAGGGTCATCACGCCCAGCACGTGCGACTCCGAGTGCGGCACATGAACCACCGCCTCTGGAACCTGCACAATCTCCTGCACATCTTCAATGGCGATGGCGTATTCCTGGCCATCCACATCGAAGCTCACCAGTTGCAGCTCGTCGCTCAAGTCTTCTTCCTCGACCTCGACCGCGGCTTGCGCAACCCCTGCGGCCGAGGTGCTCTTGGTGATGGACGCAATCTGCGAAAACTCCTTCTCGATGAGTTTGGCAAAGTCCAGAACCATGATCATGGCGTGGCCGCCCACGTCCTTGAGGAGGCCGGAAAGCACCTCGGTATTTACCGTGGTGCGGATTGATCCCACGTCTTCGATGTGGCCGGCATCGACGCCCACCACGCTCGCTACCCGGTCTACGACAAAGCCCAGCGGCTGCCCCACGTCCACCACCAGGGCGCGCGTCGAGTCGTCGTGAACCAGCTCAGGAAAACCGAACAGCCGGCGCAGAGAGATGATTGGCAATACCTTGCCGCGCAAGTTCGCGAGGCCCTCCAATGCGGGCGGCGCCAGAGGCACGCGTACCACCTCCGGAACGCGAATGATCTCCTTCACCGGCACCATGTCGGCCGCGAAGACCTCGTTGCCGGCGATGAAGACGACAAACTGCTGTGTGCCTTGTTGGGTAGTGGAGGCGCGGACCTCGCTTTCGATCAGATCGCTGGCCGCATCTTCCGGCTGAGTGTTGGAGGCGCGTTCGACGAGATTGCTCTCCTCGGCGCGCCCCGCATCCATTTGCTTCTTCGAAATTTGCTTCGTCATCGCGGTGCCCCCTTACCCTGCGGCCTGAAGTTCATCCGCCAAGGATGCGATTTCTTCAATCGCGGCTGACAGGTTTTCGGCCCCCTTGGACTGCTGCTGAGCCGCGCCGGACGCCTCGGTGGCTGCTCTGTCGGCTTCCGTCGCGGCGGCCGAGATTTGCTCGATCCCCTTCTTCACCTGGCCGAGAGCAGAGACAATTTCGTCAATAGCGGCAAGAATCTCCTGCGTGCCCTTTTCCACCACAAGGATGTCGGTCTCGATCGTCACCAGGTCGAAGTTGGTCTTCTTGGCCTTCTCTACCTCGGTGAGCGCCGCCGCCACAATCTCGCTCAGGTCGCGGCCCACAATCCCGATCTGATCCTGCACCGCCTTCACCAGGTCCTTGATCCGATCGGCGTTCTCCGATGAATCGTGAGCTAGGTTGCGGATGTCCGTGGCTACCACCACAAAGCCCTTGCCAAACTCCCCGGCTCTCGCCGCTTCGATGGCTCCGTTGACGGCCAGCATGTTGGTTTGGATGGAAACGGTGCTGATGGCCTCGACGATCTTGTCGATGCGCCTCGATACCAGCTCCAGTGCGTTCATCTGCTTGATGCTGGCGCGGGAGGCATCCGCCGAGCTGGAAAGGCCGGTAACCAATCCATTGATGCCATTCTTGTTCTCGCCCAGCAGTTTCTTGATGGCCACCACCTTCTCCGCGCTTGCGGTGGCGCGTTTCTGGCCAACTTCCGCCCCTTTTTCAATCTGGCCAGTGGCTGCGGAGGACTCCTCGGCGGCCGCCGACTGCACCTCGGCGCTCTTCTTGATCAAGCTCAGAGCGGCCATGATCTGGGCGCTGGAGCGATTGATCTCCTGCACGGCCGAAGAAAGCTCCTCGGCGGAAGAGGCTACCTGTTCCGCGCTTTTGGCTACGTCGGTCGAGTTTTTCAGATCCTCGGCCAGCTCCGACAGGGCCTGCGCCGCCTGCTCGCATTCGGCCAGGGCCTGGGTCTGCTCGGCCACGGTCTTGGCGGATTCCTGCGCCGCGGAAGATTGCTCTTCGGCCGCGGCCGCGATGCTCTGCGATCCCTTCAGCGCCTGCTGGGCGGCAAGGTTAGCCTGCACGCTAAGGGTGCCAACTTCCGTGATTCCCCTCACGATCTCAATCACCGCGGTGCGGATCTCTTCCATCTGGATGGTGACGGTCTTGCCCTTTTCCACTTCTTCTTCAATGGTCTTGGCGGAGGCGTTGATGCCGTCGGCAATGGTCTTCACGTCCAACTGAATCTGCCCCACCAGCTCCTGGATCTGCTTGGCGCTCTTCTCCGAGGTCTCGGCCAGCGTTCGAACTTCATCGGCTACCACCGCGAAACCCTTTCCGTGTTTGCCGGCGCGGGCGGCTTCAATGGCCGCATTCAGAGCCAACAGGTTGGTCTGGTCGGCGATACGGGCAACCGCTTTCACAATGTCGCCGATATTGGCCGCCTGCTTTTCAAGTTCGATCACCATGTGCACGGAAGCGACCTGCCGCTGCCCAGCTACCGCGACATTGGTGATCAGGCTACCCACGTCGGTGGTGCTTTGCGCTATCAAGGTCTGGATCGCTTCACCCTTGACGCGACCCAGCTCGGAGTTCTGCATCGCCCGTGTGAGGGCGCCACCCACCTGCTGAAATGCATCGAGAGACTCCTGCGCCGCGCTCGATGCCTCTTCGGCCCCGGTGGCGATCTGGTCGCTGGCGCGCTTGAGTTCCTCGGCGGCCGATGAGGCCTCGCCGATGCCGGAGGCCAACTGTCCGGTGGCTGCGGCGATGCGTTCGGCCGCCTGCTGTTGTTTGGCGAGCGTTCTCGCTTTTTTCCGCTGCGCTTCCGCCTCGCGGGTGGCCACAGCCGGAGCCCTTCCCTCCGCCACATTCGAGATTGCCTGGACGGTTGCTTTCTTGACGAGTGCCATTTTCCATTTTCCTTTCGTGACGCCTCTTCCAAAGCGGAGATGCGGTCCTTCCCCGACCGGGATTCGCGGATGGAGAGGTTATGTGCGAGAGCGGGCGCAGGTTCTATGCGCACGGTGGGCTTATAAGAAGCAACCGCGAGGAGTTGCCGTCCTCTGGCTCCGTAAGCAAGCTGGGCTCGCCGATCGGTTGGCCCACGCTGCTTAGGACGAGGAGACAGGCAGCCGCTCATCGCGAAGGCTGTTCTGGTCTGAAACCGGGATAGCGCAGAATCCTTGCTCAAGCGCCCGACAGGTTCTGCAATGGTGGGGATGGCTAGTTTAGGTGGCAGTCACTCCATCATTGACGTTGTAAGTTCACCCCGCGTGGAATGGTTGGCTCCTCAACCTGGTGCGGCAAAGCGGGCTGCTTCGCGCCACAGTTCCATGATCGGCCGGCGTGAAGGAACGCACGAAGGAAAAGCACGGTGGTCAAGAATCGCAACCCAAATTGGGAGTGAAGTGGAGATTCCGTCTGCATCTGCGCGACAAAAAGGCGCTGGTGTGCAAAAGAGAACAGCCTGAAAGCCTGCGCATAAATAGCGATTAGCGCGCGAATCTGGAAGCGCCCAAATTTGGTGGGCTTTTGAATCTGGGGACTCTTGCAACTGGACGCGGGCAACTGTCGCAAGCTCGATGCGCAGGAGCCGGCAACAGCCTGGGATTGCGCAGACTGAGATTCCAGGCGACCTAGGGATCGTTATCTGCCGGAGGATCAGCCGCGCAGGCTGAAACGAGCTCTGGGCGAAAGGAAGTATCGGAGAGGCACAAAGGACCTCAACGAGACGAATCTCCTCCTAAGATCGATTGTGCCTATTGCCGTCGCAACCGGAATGCGTGCTTCGGAGAGATTCGGGCTTCGCTGGTCGGACGCGATGTGCGGCGAGGGGCTGTTGGCAGTCCAGGCAAAGCTGAAGGGTGCCAAGATGCGCTACGTTCCGATGCCTCCGGAACCGGCAAGCGAGCTGCGGAGGATTCCTGTCGTGATTGGTGAAGTTCGGGTTTTACCGCCAAAGAGAGGTGCAATGAGCGGACCTCGGCGCGTGGAAGGAAGTTTTGAAGACCTGCTCGAACGGGCGGGGATTCGGAATTCTCGTCTTCACGATCTCCGCCATACGTTTGCATCCTGGTACATGGTGAATGGCGGCGATCCTCGGCCATTTGGACATCAAGATGACCGAGCGCTATGCCAAGCTGGGGCGGCAACACATCGCCAGAACCGGTAGCACAGCTCGCGAAATCTGGAAGCAGATGGAGCAAGAAAAAGGGAAAAAAGAGAACATCGCTTAAGGATGTTCCTGTATTGTTCCCGCAGCTAAAACCTTAAGTCTTGGGTTGCCGCTAAGCTATTTAGAATGTGGTGGCCAGAGACGGGATTGAACCGCCGACGCCGGCCTTTTCAGGGCCGCGCTCTACCACTGAGCTATCTGGCCTCAGTGCAAACTCAACAGATCTGCCCGGAACCCGGCCCCGCCGGAGGAGGCCGGCGAACCAACGCACGGGGCGCTGCTACAACTCAATCAGTATATCAACTCCGTTTCGCCGCGCCAAACCCGGCGCCCAGTCCCTCCCACGCCGCCGGTTTCTGCTCTACACTGGTAGGCAATCATGCGCCGCCCTGCCCGCTTTTTCGCCTGCCTTGTACTCGCCGCCACAACCGCCGTGCTCTGCGCCCAGACGCCGTCTTCCCGCGCTCCCGAGCCGGAGGTCCGCGCCGCCCGCGCCTATCGGTCTGCTGTGCAGGGCGGGCCGCTGAGCTTGCGTTCCTTCCTGGCCGGCTTTCCCAAGGGAGCCGACCTGCACGTCCACCTTTCCGGCGCGGTCTATGCGGAAAGCTTCATCCGCGCCGCGGGAGAGGACGGCCTTTGCGTGGACCCCGCGGCGCTCAGCTTTGCCAAGCCTCCCTGCGACAGGCCTCTGATCCCGGCTGGCCGGCTAGCTGGCAGCCTCAGCAGCGCGGATCAAAACCTCTACGACCGCCTGATCGATTCCTTTTCGATGCGCGGCTTTGTCCCCACTCCCGGCTTCAGCGGCCACGACCAGTTCTTTTCCACTTTTGACCGCTTCAGTGGCCTCAGCAAGCGCCATGCCGGCGAGTGGATTGACGAGATCGCCAGCCGCGCGGCCGGCCAGAACCAGCAGTACCTTGAATTGATGCATACCCCGCCCTTTGCCCACGCGGCGCAGATCGCGCGCGAAACCGGCTGGAATCCCGACCTCGGCAAGGCCGACTCATCCCCGGCAGGGTTTACGCCCCTCCGCCAGGCTCTGCTGGACCGAGGCTTGCGCGATGAAGTGGCCGCCGATCGCGAGAGCGTGCGCTCAGCCGACGCTCAGCGGCGCGAGATTGAGCACTGCGGAAGCGCGAAGCCTGCGCCTGCCTGCCAAGTCGAAGTCCGCTTCATTTACCAGATTCTGCGTGGCGCGTCGCCCGAGCAGGTCTTCGCCCAGACGCTGCTCGGCTTTGAGACCATCCAGTCCACCATGGACGCCCATGAGCCGGGCTTTATCGGCATCAATTTCGTCCAGCCCGAAGACGGCCTCATCTCCATGCGCGATTACACGCTGCAGATGAAGATGCTGGGCTATTTTCACTCCGTCTACCCGCAGGTGCACATCAGCCTGCACGCCGGCGAGCTGGCTCCCGGCCTTGTGCCGCCCGAGGGCCTGCGCTTCCACATCCGCCAGGCGATCGAACTGGGCCATGCCGAACGCATCGGCCACGGCGTGGACGTAATGTTCGAGGACGACGCCCCGGCGCTGCTGAAGGAGATGGCGCAAAAGCATGTGATGGTCGAGATCAACCTGAGTTCCAATGAAGGTATCCTCGGCATCAAGGGCGCTGACCACCCCTTTCCGCTCTATCGAGCCGCCCACGTTCCGGTCGCGCTCTCCACTGACGACGAGGGAGTCAGCCGCATCGACATCACTCACGAATACGTTCGCGCCGCCCTCGACTATCGCCTCACTTATCGGGATCTCAAGCAGCTAGCCCGCACCGGCATGGAACACGATTTTCTGCTCGGCTCCAGCCTGTGGGCCGCGCCTGACGCCTTCACTACGCCCGCCGTTCCCTGCATGGGCCAGCCGTTAGGCTCCGCCAAGCCCGCCCCTGCGTGCAAGGCCTTCCTGGAGGGCAGTGAGAAAGCATCGGCCCAGTGGGAGCTGGAACGCCGTTTTCGAGCTTTCGAAGCTCAGTTCTGAATTCCCCGGGAGCCGCGCGGCGAGAATTTCGAGGAGCGCAACATAGCCTGCTTTGGAGACTCCCCAAAGAGAATGGGCAGCCCGAGTTGCGGACTGCCCATTCCGATGGATCGGGACCGTTGGAATCGCGGGTTATGGGAGGTAGTAGCGGAAGGTGGTCCAGAACATGTTGTCGATGCCCTTGGCGCCATTGAGCGTTCCGGTGAACGGTGCCGGGCCGCTGGCGCCGCCCGACCAGCCTTCACGCACGGCATAGCCGTACTGGATGCCCTGGCGCAGACGGCCGCGGTCGCCTTTGTAGATGTCATACCAGTAACCACCCGTCATTTCCTGCACGTCGCGGGTGTTGTTGCCGCAGCCTGTGCCGCCCGGCAGGTAGCCAACCGAACCGGATTGGTATCCAGGCGTAGCCACCGCCGCGCAAGTGGCGGAAACGCTGGCATATCTCGAACCGTAACCCACTGCAGTCATGGCCGGAGCGGCGGTGAAGTGCGAACCCCAGCTGCCGCCGGCGGCAAACATCGCCGCGGTAGGCGAAGCCGAGCAGTAGGTGGAGGCGTTGGCGGCGGTGACGCCGGTCTGGCAGAAAGTAGCGGTCGGATCGCCAAGTGTCAACGCTGTGTTGGCGTAATCGGCGCGCGCGGCATAATCGCCGCCGTAGTTAAGGTAGAGGGTCAGCCGCGGGGTGGGGGTGGCTTCCACCGTAAGCAAGCCTGAAGCATTGTGGATGGGAGAAATACCGCCCCATGCGTTGTCCGTCACATCGGAGAGGGTGGTGTCTCCGTAACGGCCTACGCCAGGACCATAGAGACCTTTGGCGCCAAAGGTCAGCTTGTCCTTGATGACAGGAACGCGCAGGCTGGCGCCGCCGCCGCCCAGCACTATGGCATCCGAGACGTAGCCGGCATTGGATGAACTGGCGATTGCCGTGCCGGGCGCCGAGCCGTTGTTGCCCATGATGTCGACCACGCCGCCGTACTTGTAGGAGTTCTGCGTGACGTTGGGGTAGACCGTCTCATGCGCAAAGCCGATGATTCCGAAGACCTCATAATGGCCCCAGCCGGGATCGATGGCCGCCTTCATGATGACATCGGGCGCGACGTTGAAGGAGATATTGGCGATGTTGCTGTTGGCGGTAATTGTGTTGTAGTTCCGCACGTAGGTATAAACCGAGTTACCGGCGCTATCGATGGTCTTCAGGTTCGAGTAGCTCTTGACGTATGTCGTCGCGCCGACAGTGCTGACGGCCGCGTT
>JBEKDH010000166.1:0-9314 GCA_050014455.1 Occallatibacter sp. | reverse complement strand
GCCTGGCAGAGGCTGACCTACGAGGCGCAACTCTTCACGATGCATCTCTCAAGGGCGCGGACTTGACGGGTTCCAATCTCTCTCGTGCCGTGCTTATGGGAGCGAATTTGGCGGACGCACGCCTCGACGGCGCAATATTCGATTCGGCGATATGCGACAGCAAGACCCACCCGATCCCAACTGGAGCAATTGTGCTCGAACCAGGAGCAAACCTTTCTGGCGTCAACCTGACCGGTTATCCGGGACTGCCGCGGGCGGACTTGACGGGGGCGGATCTACAGGGTGCGAATCTGCAGGGGGTTAGGTTCAGCCCGCCTTGGGATTTCAGCGGCGCGAACATGAATGGCGCAAATCTTCGGGGCTGCATGCTAGAGAATTCCAGTATTGAAGGGGCGAGTATAGCTGGGGCCGATTTTTGCGGAGCAGATCTGAGATTTGTCGAAGGCTTGTACCCTAGCATACTGGTTAAAGCTCGCTGGGATGCCAAAACGAAGTGGCCGGATTGGTTCCTGGAATATCATATGCCCAAAATCGCATCTCCGAGAGGGGGGGCGGAGGCCCCCAAAAAGGGAAAGCGCTGGTGGCAGATATTCTCCTAGCGGAGTGAGTTCTACGCTCCTTTTGCCGCCAGTACCTCGCGGCGGCTTCAGCACCGCCGCGACTATTGCGAACAGCGCCAGCCGCGGTCTCGGTTGACCTTGGCCCGCGTGTTGTGAGGGCGATCTAATACCTCCTTTGCTTGAAAAAGGGTGAGTCTTGAGACACGGCGGAAAGGTACATGAAGTGGGGCCCTGCTCTGTTTCGCAATTTGATTTCAGAACAAAAAGCACAGAAGACGCCAAGTTGCCCGGAACTCAGGATAGCGCAAATGGGTAGTGCCACATCCATCCTGCATCCTTGCCCGCTTTGCTTTTCACGATCCCGCGCTATTCCCGCGCTCTTTCCAGCGTCTTCGGATGAATGCCCAGTTGCCGCACAAGTTCGATCATCTCTCGCGGTGCACTTTGACCGTTTTTCAGTTCTTCAAGCAAGAACGTTTCGACTTCGCCAAGTTTGTTTATTAGTTTGCCTGCCCGCTGGATTCCCTCTGCATCGTCAATGATGGATTGCGTGGTTCCCTCAACCGCTGCTCCCCATTTCACTACCGTTGCGCTTATCCAGTTTGCAAGTCCAACTGGTTCGATATAAGCGCCAACCGGTCCCAATAGTTCGATATACGCACGGATTGTTAGTGCGCATGGCAATCCGGGGCCGGCGTAGCGGGCAGGAACAGGCCCGCAGAGGTGGGTGGCGAAGGACTGCAACGCAGGCCGTAGACAGGGAGGAGACTTCCTCCCACAAAGAACGGCTTTCGTAAACCGGAAACGCTGTATTCAGGCAGTTCTACAGAATGCTCTCCGACAGTGAAAATATCGGGGAATAAAGCAAAATAAACGCTAATGAGGCAAACAGAAAGAGACAAAGGCGCGTCTATTGGAATGTACACTGCACTACAAGGAACCAGCGGAACGGCTTTTGGGGGGCGAAAGTGATTCTGAAAGGCGATATGCACAAGACAGAAAGGAACTCGGAAACAGTGACAACGACTGTGGAAGAGACTTTGACAAAGCGGTACGGGCCTCTGCTCAGCATCAATCAACTGGCAGCCCTCCTCGATCGTTCCCCGGATGGTTTGCGCATCACACTGCGATCCTCCGGCGAGTGGGTCAGCAAGATCAACGCAACCCGCTTGAGACTTGGCCGCCGCGTCTATTTCCGCACGGCCGAAGTTGCCGACGTGCTTGGAATCCGGTAGATCCGCGAGTGGGATCGGAACTCACATCAATACGGTCGATTCTCGGTCTGAATCCGATCTCGGCCCCCGATAAGCTGCTGCCAGCCTCACGCTTCAAGCCGGGTGGGGCGTGCCGGCATTTGCACACTGGCCCCATCCTGCCCAAAGGCGTCGGACTGAGCGAGAGACAAGCTGCGGGCGCTCGTCAAGCCCATCTACTGCTGCCCTTCGTGCAAGCCATCCCCACCGAAAGCGCCCTCGATGCCGGCGCGCTCGGGTTCATGGCAAAGTTCCTGGTTCAAACCACGCTTCCGCACAGCGAGCAAACCGGCACACAATACGTGCGGACGGACGGCAATGTCACCTTGCGCATTTCCGATGTCGGCGGGACCGGCCTTCCCTATGGCAGCTATCCGCGGCTGATCCTGATCTGGATGACGACCGAAGCCGTCCGAAGCTGGAATCGAGAGCTGGAGCTTGGCTCCTCGCTGTCGAGATTCATGGCGCAACTTGGACTTCAGGCCACTGGCGGCCATTGGGGAACCATCCCGCGCTTCCGCGATCAGATGCAACGCCTGGTCGGCGCCGCCATTTCAACGCGATGGTCGCGTGAGGCCGATGGCCAAAGTCACTTAGGGGGAGAGAAC
This sequence comes from Occallatibacter sp., assembly GCA_050014455.1. Lineage (GTDB taxonomy): Bacteria > Acidobacteriota > Terriglobia > Terriglobales > Acidobacteriaceae > Telmatobacter. The sequence goes on along the minus strand of JBEKDH010000166.1, from coordinate 6,893 downwards.
CTGCTGGTGGCGGACCGCTTCCATCTTTGGTGGACTCCGCAAAAACTGCCGACTGAGACACGGGCAAAGTCCACGGTGACCCTGTCGGTGAACTTCTTCGATCAGCTCGTGGCCGCGCCGGTGCCGCTCGACCTGAGGGCTATCAGGGCTCTCAAGAAGTCGCCTCTGGCGCTCGATCTCTACGCCTGGGCGACTCGTCGGGTGAGCTATCTGTTGCGGCCCACGCTGATTTCCTGGGAGTCGGTGCGCCGGAGCTTCGGGGCTGGGTACGCCGATACACCGCAAGGCCGCTCCTGCTTTCGAGTGAAGGCCATCGAAGCGTTCCGCAGGATCGTCATGGTCTACCCGGATTTGAAGATAGAAAGCCATGAGAATGGTCTGCTGCTTCGTCCTTCCGGCCCGCACATCCCCAAAGCTCTCCGGTAGTCATCGGTGGCGCGGAGCGCCCTTTCCCCGCTGAGGGGGCGGAGGTTCTCGCATTGCCCCGACGCGCGCCGGCATATTTCCACAGAGCAAGGGCGCTGCTACAGGCTATCCATACAGGATTACATAAAGGTACTACAGGGTGCTCTGGAAGCCTTGTGTAATCAACGTAATGCGGACACTTCGTACACCGTATATGCGTAAATGTACACCGTTTATGCGTGGAAAACCGCTGGGGTGACCCCCTAAGTTGAGACAGTTTCTGATTGTCGCACTTGCCGTTTGCTGTTTTTGGTTATGCCGGGGTTGCTGGTATGGTGCACCATGGCCTCGGCCGGTGAAGCGGAGTCGGGCTCTGCTGGAGAGCAACCCGCCAAGGAATAGCCGGCTGGAGACTCATCGATCGGATGAGCCGGGGAGACGGTTGGCGCCGTCTCCCCATCCCATCGATAGATTTCCCCATGCCTTGAAAAACTCATGCTGGCCGCGCCGCAACCGCCAGCCGGGTTGTGCCCTGTGAGCGCAGCCGCCTGCTCGAACTCTTCTGGTGGCCGGTAACCCAGCGCCGAGTGCAGCCGGTAGCGATTGTAATACTGCTCGATGAACTCCGCGACGTGGGCACGCAGATCGTCCAGATCGCGATAGGATCGGGCATCGATCTCTTCCCGTTTGAGGGTGCGCATGAAGCTCTCGCAGAAGGCGTTGTCGTAGGGGTTGGCGGGCCTGCTCATGCTGGGCACGATGCCACGCAAGCGCAGCACCTTGGCATACTCCTCGGAGGCATATTGCAGGCCGCGATCGGAGTGGTGCACCAGGCCCGGCGGCGGCTGGCGTTGTTCGATGGCCTGCCGGAGCGCGGCCACCGCCAGAGACGCCGCCAAGGTCCGCCCGAGCGCCCAGCCCACCACCTTGCGCGAGTACACATCCAGCACCACGGCCAGGTAGACGAACTCCGCCGCCAGTCGGATATAGGTGATGTCGGCCACCCATAACTGATTGATCCCAGTTATCTTCATCCGCGCAGCCAGGTTCATGTACACCTCCAGCTGATGACCGGAGTCGGTGGTTGCCACCCAAGCCCGCGGCTGGACCGCCAACAGGTTGTCCTCGCCCATCAGCCGCGCCACACGCTTGTGGTTGACGATCATCCCGCGACGGCGCAGCTCCCGCGTCACCCGCCGATAGCCGTAGCGCCGCCGGTGTTCCAGCGCCACAGCCTGGATCGCGGCACGCACTTCCATCTCTTCCTCCACTGGCGCCGTGGGTTCCAGCCAGCGATAGAAGCTGGCTCGGCTCACGGCGGCCGCCCGGCACATCCGTTCCACGCTCAGGCTGCCCTGCATCGGCATCACGCCCCGGATTTGGGCGTAGATGTCCTCGCGCCACTGGCGGTGTTCTGCTGGCGTCGAGCCTCGACGTGCTGCAAGGCACCCTGTAAAAAATCCACTTCCAGAACCTTCTCTGCCAGGGCTCGCTTTAGATGCTGGTTCTGCTCCAGAAGAGTCTCGGCTCTCTCAACCAGCGCAGGTTCCGGTTCCCGGACCCCCATCTGCTTGCGCCATTTCTCCAAGGTCCTGCGGCTCACGCCCAATTCATCGCAAAGCCGCCCGATGTGATTCGACGTCCGCATCCGTTCCACGGCCATGGCTCGGAACTGCTCCGAACTCCAACCTAAAGTCCGCTTCCTCACTTGCAGTCTCCCTTCCCTGCAAAATGCGAACATTTTAGCTGTCTCAGTTTTGGGGGTCACTCCACCGCGTTGGATACACCGTTTATGCGTAAACAGGTACACCGTTTATGCGTGGAAAACTCGCGGGATTCACGCCGGAATGTGAATTTGGCGGGCGAACTGCGGTAGCTGTTCCGAATGGGTTTCGGTGGGGTTGTCGGCGTCAAGGCTGCAACGGCCAATTTGAAAAGCCCGCGTCGGCAATTGCCAGCGCGGGCGTGCCCAGCTAATACTCGCTGGGCAGGTGAATCACGTTGTTAGCGAAGAAGAGCTTCACTTCGTCAAGCTGGAAGTCCGTGAAGGGGATCTCCTGCGTGTAGACGGGATTCCCATTGCCGTCGTTGCAGAACACGGTCGCGCTACGGTCAGAGTGAACTTTCAAGTTCCAGACCTGGAACTCTTCACCGGAAACGCGAGCATCATGTTGCTGGGCGATTGCGATGATGTCGAGCAGCCAGTAAGCTCCGCCCTGGTCGGCAAGGAACTTCGCGCCGTCCGTGAAGAGTACCGAGCGATTGATGCTGTGGCGATACCAGTTCTCGGAGCCGGTGAACTGGCGGAGTTGATCTTCGGAGAGTGTTGCTGTGTTCGTCATGTTATGCCTCTTTTCTTTGAAGTGACCCCATCGGCGGGGGCAAGAGAGGCACAAATATGCTGCCGGGCAAAGCGCAGCAGTCATAGCTTTTTGGGGGGACCGTGACGAAGGCAGGGGGGAGCCAAAATAGCGTCATTGACGGCAAGCGACGGCGGCTAAAGTGCCAACCGCCCGCCGTTCATTGGGTCACAGAAAAGAGGCGAGTTTGAACACAGCAATCAATTCGAGTGCGAAGCCTGAAAGCGGTATCGCCTGACCAAACTGCTGAACGTGGCACTGGCATCAATCGTGTCGTGCGGAATGAGCACATAGTACCAAGGCTTGTCGCTTACAGAGGTCGCGTGCAGACACCAAAGCGTTGCCGCCTTCGCTTTAAGCTGCACGACCTCATCCGCCATCTCACTGGCGCGCTTGGGTTCGCACAAGTAGCGAGCCTCCGTCGTCTCGACCACGAAATCGGGCTGGTAAACTTCATCTTGGTGGTAATAGATTTTGAGAACATCTTTGGGCGGCTTGAGCCACTTGAGCACGGAATTTTCGTCTTCAAGAATAATGGCGAAGCGGCGTTCCGTATCAGAGTCGAACTTCTGTGCGGGATACAGGCACTTCGCAAAGCCGCCAAAAACCATACCTTTGATAAGCAACCGCTCTTCGACCGGCGCGCGGAAAGGCAGTATCTCCTGGTCGGTTTGCATTGCTGCCATGCTGCTCGTCAAGGTCTGGAAGCCCTTGGAAACCGTGACTTCGTACTCCGTCGCCTTCTCGACGTAGTGCTGGTTCATTTGCGTGTGAATGAGGGTGACAATCTGTGCCTGGTAGAACTGCAACACGTTCAACACATCGTCCGGCGTCTGGAGATACGACTGAAGATGGCGTACCATCTGCGTCGCCAGCTTATAAAGAAGCTCGGCCTGTTCGTCGTAATTGATGTCGTCCTTGTCGATAAGCCCGCGGACTATGTAGTCCTCAAGGTTCTTCTCGACGACCACGCCGTCACCGCTGACGATCTTGAATCGCTGGTTGTTCATCAGGTGTTGCACGAGAAGATCTTTCTCTGCGGGCGGCTGGCGAAAGCTGCTGCAATCGAGATCGAAGTCCTGGTAGCCGACGGTCACTTCCCCCTTCGGCGTGACAATGATCTTCGGAATGTCGATCGTGCGCTCGGCAATGGCGCTGGTGACCCGGTCCACTACGGATGCCACGTCTACCGGCTGGGCCAGCCCTGGGAGTTGGCCTTGAACTGGCTGCATCAGCTCGGTCACGCGCGAAGTGATGCGCTGCTGAACATCCGCGGTTCTCAGATCGCCAGACCGGGCCAGCCGTTCAAACTGCTGGCGAATTACCTGCATCGTCAATTCGGCGGTTTTACGCTCCGGCTCCGTAATCGTTGGGGCCAGGCCGGCCGGTGAAGGCTCTGCGCTCGATGTAGCAGGCGGGATCGCCAATCCCAGTTGCGTCATAAAGACGGGTTGGATCGTGACGGCCTTCGTCGGCGCGTCGGGAATGTCCCGCCCGATAACTACGCCGGTGCGAATGATTGAGTTCGGATCGTTGGCGTGGTCAACGATTTCCTGGAAGCGGTCGTGAGAGACAATTGTCAGCCGGTCAACGTCGGGGACACCTGTGCGCTTGCCATACGGAAGGCGCAAGCCGCGCCCGATTGACTGCTCAACCAGCGTTCGGGAGTTCGCGGCACGGAGCGGGACAATGGTGTAAAGGTTCGTCACGTCCCAGCCTTCTTTGAGCATATTGACGTGAATCACGATCTCGGTAAGGTTCGCAGGGTCTTCCACGAAAAGAAGCTGCTGGACAGTTTCGTCTTTTTCCTCGCCGGTTTGGTTGGAGTGAACCGTAATCACCCGCCCTTTGTACCGGCCGCCGAAAAAGTCCTCCGCTTCGATGCGCTTCTGGAGTTCGTTGGCGTGGGTCGTATCCTTGGCGACGACCAGCATGAACGGCTTGACCAGCGGCTTGAGGTTCTCACGAGCGTAGATGTCGAGCTGAACCTTGGTGTGTTCGTGGATGCGAACACCGTCCTCCAGCTTCAACTTCTCCAGTCCCGCCTCGTCGTAGTTCTCTGCACGGAAGTTCTCGCGGGTGGCTACGGCGGGTTCTTTTACGAAACCATCGCGCAACGCAGACGACAGAGGGTAGCTGTAGATGACATTTTTGAAGTCGCCGCCGCCGGCAATTTCGGTTCGCGGCGTGGCCGTAAGTTCGAGGCCCAGGATCGGCCTTAATTCATTGATCGCGCGCATTCCGGCCTTGCCGCGATAGCGGTGAGATTCATCCATCAATAGAACAAGGTCGTCCAGCCCGGAGAGGTACTCGAAGTAGCTCTCGCCGATGTACTCCTGAAGGCGCTTGATGCGCGGCTCCGCTCCGGCGCGCACTTCGGAGTTGATCTTGCTGATGTTGAAGATATTGATGTGGACCGGCGCGTCGGGGTCTTTGAATCCTGGGATCGCGGGCTGAATCAGCCGCTCCGAGCGCACGCCGCGCCCGCTTTCATAGTTGTCTCCGGTAATGATCTCAGGCGGCTGGATGATGAAATCGGACAGCCCTTGGAAGACATATTTTGGCGAACCAAGAGTGAAGTCGGCAATCAGCTTGTTATAGATCGTCAAGTTTGGGGCGAGAACAAAGAAGTGGCGAATGCCCTCGGCCTGGTGGAGGTAGGCGATGAATGCGCCCATCAGGCGCGTCTTGCCGACGCCGGTTGCCAGCGCAAAGCAGAGAGACGGGAAGTCGCGCTCGAAGTCCGTTACGTTGGCGAACTCGGCGCGAATGGCGGCGAGCGCCTGCGCCGCATCCTGATCCTTGCTCAAAGGGAGGAGGTCGCAAACGCGGTCGAGAATCTCAAGCGACTCTCGCTGGGGGGAGCGCAAACTCAGGCGGTTGGCAATCGTGTTTCCGGCCGATTTCATTCCGCACCTCCCTGTTCTTCAGGCGAAAAAAGGTCCGGTTGCGCAGCCGCCGCCCTGCGGCGCGCTTGCTTCGGCGTGGGGGGCTTCGCCGCATCCGTCGGGATTGCCTCGGCGGGAGGCGCGGCCTTGGGCAGGTTGGCGACATTGAGGCTGTAGTCGTCGTGACCCCACTCGCACTTGGCGAGCACTGCGGACGGAATCTTCTTGATCGTGAGGTTCGGGAAGGCATCGGCTTTGCCGCGAAAGGCCGCGCAGCAGACAAGCAGACTGCGGTTGTCCCCAACCTCATCGCTCAGCTTGGCGAGCTGCTCGCGGCTGAGCGTTTGTGTCGTCACATACAAAAAGTCGTTCTCGGTGGAGCTTGCTTGCTGCCAGTAAATCTCATCGCTGGGTGCATAGGTGAAACCCATGACTTTGCACATTGCTTCCGTGAGCATCGCGGCGTTGTATTGCTTGCTGATGATGAGGTTGCCGAAGCGGTCCTTTTCAAGAAGCGATGGGGCAATATGAAAGTAGCGGAAACCCCCGCCGCCTTTCCAACCGACGGTATTTGTGATGCCGCCATCGTCTTCCCCATCAATGACCTTTTTCAAGCGCGGGATGATGTGGGTGTGGCAGTGGTCGCCCAACTCAACCATGATCCAGCGACGGCCCTTTTTGTGCGCAACGGCACCCGCGGTCCCGGAGCCAGCAAAAGAATCGAGGATGAGGTCGCCGGGCCGGGTTGCAATATGCAGAATTCTGTCAAGGAGCCTTTCGGGTTTAGGTGTATCAAATACGGTCCCTCCTGGTATTAGTGAGAGGGTCTCTTTCTTGGCCTCATCCGTATTTCCAACTTCATCGTGAGGCCACCAAGTCCATGGGACGACTCCCTCTACTTCCGAGAGATAGCGAATCGTGGTTGGCTGGGCATTTCCATCCTTGCCGAAATAGATTCTGCCTTCTGCAAGCAACTTCTCGTAAGCTGGTCGTGAATACCGCCAGCAATTGCCCGGTGGAGGATCGAACCGCTTTCCGGTCGGTCCCACAATCGTATAGAACTGACTCGGCGTTGCGTGCCCAGCTTGGGCGGTAATCGGGATTGTCCTCCAAGGGCCTTTTGGATCGCCTGTGGAGTTCTTGTATACCTTCGCTTGCTCTGCATTGATCGGAAGGAGTCCACGCGTGATCTTGAAATCGCCGGGATCTTTGGCGTATACGAGGACGTACTCGTGTACAT
>JBEKDH010000165.1:0-14934 GCA_050014455.1 Occallatibacter sp. | reverse complement strand
AAGGCCTGTGGATTTCTGCGCCGCAACGATTCAGCGATGCCTCAGAATGAGACAGGCGGAATTAAGCTGCGGATCGACTCATCCCGGTGAAGAGTGCGCGCTCCGCAGACTCCGGAAGCGGGAAACGGCAACCGGACATTCCGAAATACGCTTCGCATGTTCGTTGGCGATTCGCGAGTCATGCGCCTGTGAGAAAATGCCGGAGAATGCCGCAAGGAGGATCGATGGTCGTCCCACGCTGCTGGAAGGATGCAGATGCTGTTGCGGCCATGCGGGATTTTCTGAGCCAAGCTCCGCCGCGCCGCGCCGCCATCCGCGGTTTGATGACGGAACTCCTGTCGCCGGAGCCTTTTGCCTGCCGCTGCGCCGCCGACCTGGCTCGCCGCGTGAGCGCCCGCGAGCCAGGGATTTTGCGGCATCATGCCGATGTGCTTGCGGGCCTGGCCGCCGAGCTGCTGCCGGAACAGTGGCAGGCCCGCGGCCATGTGGCCATGGCGGCTGCTCTGAATGCCCGTACGCACGTGCAGCGCATGAGGCTGGCGCCGCTGGTGCGTTCGCTGGTGGAGGATGAGCGCATCGCCGTGCGCGCTATGGGTCTGGAGGCTTTCGCCATGCTCGCCCAGGCCGAGCCGGAGCTGCGCGATGAGGCGATGCTGCTTTTGGAATGCTCGCGCCGCGCTCATGAGCCGGCATTGCGTTCCCGCGCCCGCCGCATGCTGCCTCTGCTCCTGGCAACTGAGGTCGAGGCCCGGTCCCGCTCGGCCATCCGGCAACCAGAACTGGGGGGCGGCGCGAGTTTGCAGAGGGTCGGGCACCAGGCAAGAAGAATCGCCCGCCCGGCAGCGCGGCCTCAGATCTCCGGGTAAAAGTCGAAGAAGGCGTCGAGCGAGCGCTTGAGCTGCGCTTCGATCTCTTCGCGCGAGCCATCGATGAGGTGCATGGTGACGTGGGCCTCGTGGCCGGTAGCCAGCTTAAGGGTGGCGTCGTGAATTTCGGTGACTTCGCCTTCGGGCAGAAGCCGCAGTCCATAGACAAGAGTCAGATTGGCCATGAAGATCATCTTAAAGAACGCGGTCAGGCCCGAACAGAGCGCTGGCCCGTATGCACCAACTAAAATTCAGACAGGGAAGCTTATGACAGAGACTCGCGATACCGTCATTCTTGGCTCCGGCTGTGCCGGGCTTACAGCGGCCATTTACTCCGCCCGCGCTGGACTCAAACCCCTGGTTCTGGAAGGTCACGAGCCGGGAGGGCAGCTCTCGATGACCACGCTGGTGGAGAATTTTCCCGGATGGCCGGAGGGCATCCAGGGGCCGGAGCTGATTGACAACATGAAGAAACAGGCCGCGCGGTTCGGAGCCAGCTTCCAGACGGCGCATCTGAACGCCGCCGAACTGGGCGCCCGGCCCATTCGATTGACGACCTCAGCCGGCGAGATTTTGACCCGGACGCTGATTGTGGCCTCGGGAGCCAGCGCGCGCTGGCTGGGGTTGCCGAGCGAACATGCTCTGATTGGGCACGGCGTCTCCAGTTGCGCCACCTGCGACGGGTTCTTCTTCCGCGGGCGCGAGATTGCGGTGGTGGGCGGCGGCGATTCAGCGATGGAAGAGGCGCTCTTCCTTACGCGCTTTGCCTCGAAGGTGACGCTGCTGCACCGGCGCGAGGGCTTCCGCGCTTCGAAGATCATGCTGGAACGGGCCATCGCCAATCCCAAAATTGCGCTGCGCCCCAACACCATCGTCGAGGAAGTGCTGGGCGTCGAGGATCACGAGGTGAAGGGGCTGCGGCTGAAGGATGTGAAGACGGGCGAGCTGTGCGAACTGGCGGTCAGCGGGCTGTTCCTGGGCATTGGCCACGAGCCCAACGCAAAGATGTTTGCCGGGCAGGTGGACCTGGACGCGGAGGGCTATATCAAGACCACGGGCAATGTACTGACTACTCTGAATGGCGTGGTTGTGCCCGGCGTATTTGCCTGCGGAGACGTGCAGGACCGGCGCTACCGGCAGGCGATTACGGCGGCTGGCTCGGGCTGCATGGCGGCGCTGGAAGCCGAGAAGTTCCTCGAGGCGGAGGGGCATTGAGACGATTGCAGGAGCATCCGCATATGTTGTGTCGCGTTTTGTTCGTTCTAGTGTTGTTTATCTCGACACCGTTGATCTCCAGGGCCGGAACTTATTCGCGATCCGCAACGAGGGTTTCGCTCATGTGCGATGAGCGCAGAACTTGCCGACCGGTTTCGGTTCGCTCTCCGGATGGAACGATGCAAGTGAGACGCGCCTTCGAAAGGGATTCCGAATCGCATTTGAACCTGCCCGAAGTGCGCGTCATCACGCCCAAGGGCACATGGGACCTGAACTTTCCTTTCTGGGTTGATGTCGACGTATTATGGTCGCCCGACTCGCAGTTTGTTGCACTCTCGGGAAATCCTACCAGTTACACAAACGGGATCGTGGTTTTTCGGGTTTCGGACTCCGGACCGGTTGAGATCGATGCTGCCCGGGAGCCGTTCGAGGACATGCTGCGCAGGTTTCCGCCCTGCCGAGCAACTCATGCGGACAAGGATTTATGCAAGCAAATCTCCGCGCATGAGGATTACCTGAATTTTGCCGCAGTGGATTGGTCAGGAGATCACACCGTCGTCGTGATGGGTGAGGTGCCGCCGTCTGGAAGTTTGGGTGGAATTATGGGCCAGGTCATGGGCTACGAGGTGGAGCTTCCGAGCGGGAAGATCGAGCGTACGATGACAGCGCGAGAGTTTAAGGCTCGCTGGCAGCATTCAATGCCGTGGAGGTTTACGATTCCAGAGTCCCCTGAATGGCAGCAGTGAAGCTACTCCGGCTATCCAGGGCACCCACGTTCAGAACTGATGAAAGACAAAGAAGGCTGCGGCCACAAGGCGGACTCCCGCGGCGACGTGGTTCCAGCGCAGATGTTCGCCGAAGTAGAAGAGGGTGAAGACGCCGAAAACGACCAGCGTAACGATCTCCTGGATGACCTTGAGTTGGACCGGCGAAAAGCGGTCGGCGCCGATGCGGTTGGCCGGCACTTCGAAGCAATATTCGAAGAAGGCGATGCCCCAGCTGACCAGGATGACCTTCCACAACGCTTCCTGGCGGAACTTCAGGTGGCCGTACCAGGCGAAGGTCATGAAGATGTTGGAGAAGATGAGCAGGATGACAGTCCACATGGTCGTATTGGATGCGGGCGAGGTGGGCCGGGTTTCAGCGGGAGCACGATGACGGCGCTCAGCGAAAATCTCGAACGGCTGGAAGCGGCGATCGCGGCGGCGTGCCGACAGGCGGGGCGGCGGCGTGGCGAGGTCGAGCTGATGGCCGTCTCGAAGACCTGTCCGGCGGTTACGGTGGCGGAGGCGGCGGCGCTGGGGATCGCGCTCTTTGGCGAGAACCGCGTGCAGGAGTTTGCGGCCAAGGTGCCGGCGCTGGAGGCCTTGCGGCGGGCTGGGGTCGCGGGCGCGTCGGCGAGTCCCGTTCGGGTGCATCTGATCGGGCATTTGCAGTCCAACAAAGCGGCGCGGGCGGCGGAGTTGTTTGACGGGATCGACTCATTGGATTCGCTGCGGCTGGCCGAGCGGCTGAACGAGGCGGCGGGCAGGCTGGGCAAGCGGCTGCCGGTGCTGATCGAGGTGAAGCTGAGTTCCGAGGAGGCCAAGGTCGGCTTGGAGCCGGAGTCGGCCGAGGCGGCCGCACTGCTGGAGCGGCTGCCGGATTTGGAGCATTTGCAGGCGCGGGGGCTGATGACGATCGCTCCGTTCGGCGCGGCGGACGATGCGACGCGGGCCTGCTTCCGCGGGTTGCGGCAGTGGCGCGAGCGGTGGGCGGCGGCGCATCCGAGACTGGCTCTGGAGGTGCTGTCGATGGGGATGAGCGGGGACTTCGAGCTGGCGATCGCCGAGGGCGCGACGCGGATACGGGTGGGGACGGCGCTGTTTGGTCCGCGCCGGCCTGATGCGGGGCGGGAGTGATGCTGAGGGCAACGGCGGCAGGAGTTACGCTGGCCGTGCGCGCGCAGCCGGGGGCGAAGAAGACGGCGATTGCGGGCGTCTACGGCGAAGGGCCGGCGGCGCAGTTGAAGATTGCCGTGCAGGCGCCGCCGCTTGAGGGGCGGGCCAACGCGGCGCTGATTGCCTTTCTGGCGGAGACTTTCGGGTTGGCGAAGAACGCCGTCGAACTGATGGCCGGCGAGTCGTCCAGGAGCAAGGTCTTTCTGTTGCGCGGAATCAGGCTCGAAGAGGCTGAGTCGAAACTGGCGCAGTGGATGCAAAAGAGCTGAATATCGATCCGGCATGCATGGATGAAGCCGGCTCAGGGCTGGCGCGCTGAACACCTTCGATTCCCGGCAGCACAGCCCCGCAAATCTTCCATCGAACGCGGATCGTGGCACGAAAAATCCAGGTTCCCCGTACAATCCATAGCAAGGAGACTGTCGCGGTGCGCCGGGTCTACATGGATGCCAACGCCACCACGCCTCTGCTGCCGGAGGTGATGGAGGTTATGCGCCCCTACTGGATGGAGCACTTCGGCAACGCCTCCTCGATCCACCTGCATGGCCAGGAGGCGCGCGCCGCCGTGGACCGCGCCCGCGAGACCCTGGCCGAATTCTTCAACTGCCACGCCGCCGAGGTGGTCTTCAACTCGGGCGGCACCGAGGGCGACAACACCGCGCTCTTCGGCCTGCTGCGCGCGGGCGACCATTTCGTCACCACATCGATCGAGCACTCGGCGATCCTGGAGGCGGCCCAGCGGCTGGCGGGCAGGGGAGTGGAGACCACCTATGTCGCGCCCGCCGCGAGCGGCCTGATCGACCCGGCGGAGATTCGCCGCGCCCTCCGCCCCGAGACGCGGCTGATCAGCGTCATGCTGGCCAACAACGAGACCGGTGTGCTGCAACCGGTGGAAGAGATCAGCAAAATCGCCGCCGATGCGGGCGTATTCTTCCACATCGACGCCGTGCAGGGCGCGGGCAAGGTCGGCCTCGATGTCCGCCGCTTCGGATGCAGTCTTTGCTCCATCAGCGCCCACAAGATGCACGGCCCCAAGGGCGTGGGCGCCATGTTTGTGCGCCGCGGCACGCCCATCGAGCCGCTGCTGGTGGGCGGCAGCCACGAACGCCGCCGGCGCGCGGGCACCGAGAATGTGCCCGGCATTGTGGGATTGGCCAAGGCCGCGGAGCTGGCCATGCTCTCACTTGAAGACGGAACCATTCCGCGGCTGGCCGCATTGCGCGACCGGCTGGAAGCGGGGATTCTGAAGATTCCCGGCACCGGCGTCAACGGGTCGGCTATTCCACAAGTGCTGGGTGCCCCATCCTTGCCGCGTACTTGTTCTTGCGGCAAGGGTGGGATACCTCGAACCTCAACCGGGTTTGTTTGTGAGGACGGTTGCAATCCCGTTCCCCGCGTGGCCAACACGACGAATGAGCCCAGCCACGTGCTGATGGCCATGGGCCTGGACAAGACGCGCGCCCGCGCCAGCCTGCGCTTCAGCCTGCTCAAGACCGCAACCGAGGCCGATGTGGACTATGTTTTGCAGGTGGTTCCCGAAGCCGTCGAGCGCCTGCGCGCTCTTTCGCCGGTAGCGGCGGGGACGGCGGGATGATTATCCTATGACCGAGCCCACGACCATCGCCGTAGCCATGTCTGGAGGGGTGGACTCCTCGACCGTTGCGGCCATGCTCGCCCATGAGGGCGGCCCCGATGCGCAAAATTCAGTTGTCGGCCTCACCCTCCAGCTTTGGGACCAGACGCGGCTGGCTGGACGGCACGGCATTCCCGACGCGCCCAAGGCGGGCCGGTGCTGCTCGCTGGACGACGTTTACGATGCCCGCCGCGTCGCCGAGCACCTGGGAATCCCGTATTACGTCGTCAACCAGCAAGCCCGCTTCGAGCGCGATGTGGTGCGGCCCTTTGTGGAGGAGTACATGGCCGGCCGCACGCCCGTCCCCTGCTCGCTCTGCAACAACCACCTCAAGTTCGATGCGCTGCTCCAGACGGCGCGGTCAATCGGAGCAGGCCGCATCGCCACCGGCCACTATGCGGTGAACGAATTCGATGCCACGCGCAACCGCTGGATTCTCAAGCGCCCCGCCGACCTGGCCAAGGACCAGACCTACTTCCTTTTCGGCCTCACCCAGGAGCAGCTGTCGCGCACTCTCTTCCCCCTCGGGAACCTGACCAAAACGCAAGTCCGCGAAGCAGCCCGCCGGCACGGCCTGGCGCTGGCCGAGAAGCCCGACTCGCAGGAAATCTGCTTCATTCCCGGCGGCGACTACAAGCAATTCCTGGCGGCTTATCTTGAAGAGCAGGGCGAGCGGGTTCCGGAGACCGCCGGCGAACTGGTCGCATCCAGCGGCGAGGTTCTGGGCCGCCATGAGGGCATCTTCAACTTCACCGTGGGCCAGCGCAAGGGACTTGGCGTCAGCTCGCCCACGCCGCTCTATGTGCTCAGCATCGATCCGGCCAGCCACCGCGTCACCGTGGGCGCCAACGCCGAGCTGGCCACCCGCACGCTGCGCGCGCGGCGGCTGAACTGGATCTCCATCCCCGAGCTGACCGCCCCCATGCGCGTGCGCGCCAAGATTCGCCATCGCCACGAGCCCGCCTGGGCCACGCTCTCGCCCGCCGGGCCGGACGAGGTCTTGGCCACCTTCGACGAGCCCCAGCGCGCCGTCACACCAGGCCAGTCCGCCGTCTTCTACGACGGAGACGAAGTAGTTGGCGGCGGCTGGATCGTCTAATGGCGCGAAGCTATCGAACATTGGGCGGCCGTGCCGCTTGCAGTGGGCGGGACCGCCGCAGCGCCCGCCATGCGATACTTGAAAAAGCATGTACAAACGCATTGTTTTGAAGCTATCGGGTGAGGCGCTGGCGGGCGAGCGCGGCTTTGGCCTGGATGCCGAAAAGGTCGCGGAGATCACCGGCGAACTGGCCGACCTGAACGCCCTGGGCGTGGAAGTGGGCGTGGTTGTGGGCGGAGGCAACTTCTTCCGCGGCGTGAGCGAGCAGGCCAAGCAGATGGACCGGGTGAGCGCTGACAACATGGGCATGCTCTCGACGGTCATCAACGCCATCGCCCTACAGGACGCTCTGGAACAGCGCGGCGTGCAGTGCCGGGTGATGAGCGCCGTCTTCATGAATCAGATCGCCGAGCCGTACATTCGCCGCCGTGCCGTGCGCCACCTGGAAAAGGGCCGCGTGGTGATCTTCGCAGCCGGCATCGGCAACCCCTTCTTTTCCACCGACACAACGGCCAGCCTGCGCGCCATGGAGATCAAGGCCGATGTGCTGCTGAAGGGCACCAAAGTGGATGGAATCTACAGCGCCGATCCGGTGCTGATGAAGGATGCGGTGAAGTACGACGAGATTACCTACATGGAGATCCTGCGCCAGGGATTGAAGGTGATGGACCTGACCGCCGTGAGCATGTGCAAGGACAACAACCTGCCCATGATTATCTTCAACATGAACCAGCCGGGCAATATCCGGCGGGTAGTGCTGGGGGAAAGGGTTGGATCGCTGGTGACGGCATAAACGCAGTTGTCAGTTGTCGGTTGTCAGTGGTCAGGGAACGGGGGTCGGGGGGGCTTCGGTGAGGCTGGCTGAACCGGGAGGCCGAATGGAGGCGTCTAACAGCCAGTGGAGATGCGCAAGCCAGAACGACTGAATGCACTGACGGGCCTGCGCAGCTTCGCGGCCGTGAATATCGTCTTCTTCCATTTTTCCGATCCACAGTGGTTTGGCTGGCTGGCGCCGGTGGTCAACGCCGGCTATGCTTCGGTCAGCTTCTTCATCCTGCTCTCCGGCTTCGTGCTGGCGTACAACTACTCAGGGCGGGCACGGGCCGGGACGCTGGACCGGGTGCGCTTCTGGAAGGCGCGCTTCACCCGGCTCTACCCCATCTACCTGCTCAGCCTGCTGCTGGCCTGGCGGATGGTGACGGTGGAGTACCACGCACATTCGCACGGGATGTTCTGGACGGGCATGGCGTTGACTCCGCTGCTGCTGCAAGGGTGGGTTCCGTCGGTCGCCACATTCCTGAATACGCCGGCCTGGACGATGTCGGCCGAGAGCTTCTACTACGCGATCTTTCCCTGGCTGGCCAAGTGGAAGCGGCCGGCGGAGACCTGGCGCTACCTGATTCAACTGGCCGCGGTGTGGATGCTGGGGATGGTTCCTGGAGCTCTGTATATCGCCCTCAACCCGGACGGCATTGCGCATCCGGACCGCTGGAGCTGGGGCCCATGGCTGCAGGTGCTCAAATATACGCCGCTGCCGCACCTGGCCAGCTTTGTCTTTGGCATTGTGCTGGCCGAGATGGATGAGCTGGTGGAGCGGACTGGACGGCTGCGCCTATTGCTTGGGCTGGCTGGCTTTGCCGGCACCTTTATGCTTTTGTGGCTGGGCCCGCGCATGCCTTACGCCCTCATGCACGATGGCCTGCTGATGCCGCTCTTCGGCTGCATCATTCTCGGCCTGGCCGGAGAAAACATACTGGCGTGGGCGCTGAGCTGGCGTCCCCTGGTATTTGTGGGAGAGGCCAGCTACTGCCTCTACCTGCTGCACTTCAACCTGTGGAACCTAATTCACGACTCGCACGTGCTGGAGCGGCTGGGGCTGATGCGATTCGACCCGTGGATCAGCTACGCGCTGCTGATTGCGCTGGCGCTGCTTGCGCTGCACGTGGTGGAGAAGCCGGCGCAACGGCAACTGCGCAAGTGGATGAGCGCGTAAGGCGCGGAATTCGGCGCGCAATGCCGCCAAAAAGCCGGAGCTATTGTTTACTGTTCAGATAATTGAACGGTTTCAATAACCGTGGATAACCTATTGCATATGAATGCCTTATTCCTCAGTAAGACAGAGAACGCACTGGCACAAAAGGTGTTTCCTCCGGGGGGTAGGGTGGGAGGCATGGGGGGTATAAACCGGGGGGATGGTTGACTTTTCAGATGGGGGACATGCCTGACAAACCGAACCGGAAACGCGGGCACAGCGTCTTGAATATTCTTTCCCAAGTCAGCAATCCGGCGGCGCTTGGCTCGGACCAACCCAGCGACGAAGACCCCGCCGCAGCGGGCCGGGATCGCGGTGGCTTGGACCACTTTTGCTCTCCATTGCCAGTGCGCGCAGACCGCAGTCTATTCTCGCCAATGAACTGCCGGGGGATATTGGCAATCAGGATTCGGCCGGGGTCTTGCTCAAGCTCCCGAAGAGGAGGTGGAAACCGACGGGCACGGCTTGGGCTCGCCCACCGGGGCGTCTTTTGGAGGGAGACCCTGAGGCTGCGCCAGAGCCTAGAATGGAAGATGGGACGCTTCCCCGCACAGGAATCGAGCAGACGCCGATGTTTGAAGTCACCGTGGAGGCCGGTTTCTCGTCCGGCCATTATCTTCGCAACTACAAGGGCAAGTGCGAGAATCCGCACGGGCACAATTACAAGGTGCGCGTGACCCTGGCCGGGACGGCGCTGGACGAGGCCGGCCTTCTGCTCGACTTCAAGCTGCTCAAGCAGGTGATGCGGCCGGTGATCGAGCGCATCGACCACCGCATGCTCAACGACTTGGAACCTTTCACGGTGCTGAATCCCTCGGCCGAGAACCTAGCCAAGTACTTCTACGACCAGACCAACGAGCAACTGGCCACGATGACCCAGGGGCGAGTGCACGTAAAGGACTGCACCATATGGGAGACGGATACTACGACGGCTACTTACTTCGAGTAGGCGAGGCCGTTTGCTGCTCCCCGTCGCGAGTGGAGTAGCGGCGCTTCCGTGACTCTGGCAGTTCGTCGCCGGGCATCGGAGGATTGTCAGAGCCGGCTCTGGCCAGAATCTCTCGCGCGGCCGCCCGAAACGGTTCTGTCTTCCACGACAATCAAATGGTCAAAGTCGCGTTCGATGTGGGATGCGCCGCCGGCAATAAACGAACCTGGGAGAAAGCAGCGTGCCTCTTTTCTTGCTTCAAGGGGCCGGTAGACAGCGCTCAATCGGGCAGTTTCTGCTCCAGCACTTCCTGGGCGCGGGCAGCGCGCCAGGCGGCCAGGCGCTCATAGAGCGCAGGGTCGTTCAAGGCCAGAATCTCGGCCGCCAGCAGCGCCGCATTGGCCGCGCCGGGCTTGCCGATGGCCAGGGTGCCGACCGGGATGCCCTTGGGCATCTGCACCATGGAAAGCAGCGAATCCAGGCCGTTGAGCGGCGTGGCGGCAATGGGCACGGCCAGCACCGGCATCAGCGTCTTGGCGGCGATCACACCGGCCAGATGAGCCGCGCCGCCGGCCCCGGCGATCATCACCCGCAGCCCTCGCGCCCGCACCGTTTCAACGTATGCAAAGAGTTGATCGGGGGTGCGATGCGCGCTCAATACACGCGCCTCATGGGGAATCTCAAGCGCCTTAAGAATCTCAACCGCAGCCGAGAGCACCTCGTAGTCGCTCTTGCTGCCCATCACAATGCCAACCAAAGGGTGTTCGCTCATAGGGCCGATTATACGAGAGTTCGAGGTTTCCCACCTTAGGCGCAAAAACAAAAGCGCGCCGAAGGTGGGGCACCCAACTTCCGTGGATGATTTTCCATAGCGCTCAATGCCGGTGCCAGGCCTCCACGGCCACTTCAATCACCGCGAAGACCACGCTGACGGCCGCCAGAAAACCCTTGGCCCTCTGCCAGTTCTGCTCATGCCGCTCCATGCGGCGCTCCAGATCGGCGATGCGCCCGCCGCCGCCGTCGCCCATCAGACCGTTCATCTGCGTCTTCAGCACGCTCAGATCGCTCAGCACCTGCGCCTCGAATTCATTCATCATCCGCATCCAGTGGACTCCATCCGCCCATCGCTCCTCATGAACAAGATAGTTGGATGAGGCGATTTGTGAACAAAATCGGCAAGTTAGCCACCGCCTCGCGGTGATGGCAAGTTAGCAAGTTGGCGGCTGTTCATGCTTGCCGTAACCCGCCGCGGCGGGTCAAACTGCTCACGACGAATCTCCGCTCAAAGGGCCAGCGGCAGGTTGATGAACAAAGCCGTTGAAAACTCGGAGTAGTTTGGCGGCGTGGCGCCGTCGTACATCCGGATGTAGAACCGGTCGTTGGCGGTTTCACGGGAAAAAGTCATATTGGGCAACGTGGCGCGCACCACCAGGCCGGGATCTTCTCCCGGCATGAAGGCAAAGTCCCGCCGCCGAATCTCAAACCCGCCGCCTGTGGGCGGAGTTACGCACGCGCCGATGGTCACCGTGCTTCCATTGAGCGCGGTCACTGTCAGGCCGATCAGATTGCCGGGGTAAGCGGGAGCGATCGCCGCCGGAAGCCATGCATCCGCGGGCACCGTCGCGCTGGTCTCGATGGCCAGGTCGTTGGCCCAGTCGTTGGCAAATGCTATGGCATATTCCACGAGGTCGGGATAACTTGCCCGGTAACTCACCTTTACCGTTCGCACCACCACCTCCGCGTTCAGATTGGTCGAGGGCGCGTTCAGCAGCAGCGCATCGCCCGGCCAGACGTCGGTGGCAAAGCTCGTCCTGTTTCCGCTGTAGGTTCCGCTCCACAGCGCGCTCACGCCGGCCGCCGCCTGTTCGATGGCCAGGGCCGCATTGAGGCAGTCAGCGGAACTGCGCGACAAAGGACTGGTAACCGAGCCGATCCACGCGGCCACCGCGGGCGTTCCGGCCTGCGTGAGCGCCTGCTGGCTTGCGGTGTTTACCGCCCGCCCCACTGCCCGGCCCACGGTGCGGTAATTCACGGCGATCTGCTCGCCGGCCAGGGGCGTGAATCCGGTATAGAAGACGAGCTTGCCGGTACGTTCCAAATGGCACTCGGCAGCCTCAGCGAATGTGCCCACCCGGCGCGTATACGGGCTGCCGCCCGGCGGCGTGCTCACCACCCAGCCCGATCCAAGATTGGTCAGGTCGATCGCGCGCATGGTTCCAATCAAATTGATGCTGCTGGCGGCCGCCAGCGTGCAGGTCGCGGGCACTGCGGGAATAGCGCCGTCATAAAGTGTCACCGGCATCCCGGCCACTCCATTCACAAACTCCTGAATCTCCAGTTGCAGCTTGCCCGGACTCAGGCTCGACTGACCACCCAAGGTAATTGCCCCGCTATCTCCAAAAGACCGGTAGATGGAGAGCACCCGCTCCATCTCCGCGCAATGCACCCTCGTTCGCAGCGTGTATTGGTTGGCCGGGTTGATCGCATAAGCAGTTCCCGCGGGCGTTCCGTCGATAAGCGGCTGCAAGGTTACCGCCCCGGTACTCTGCTGGGCCGCCGCCAGAAAGCCCGCAACGCATGAGGACTGCGAATTCATGCCAATGAAGAAGCCGGCTAGAACTCCGGTGCTGCCTGGAGAAAGAGTCACTCCCACGGCCTCCAGCAGCAATGTTCCGCCCATCTCCACCGGATCGAGCCAGGTCAACATCGTTTCTCCGTCGATTCCATTGCCCCCGTCCATCGCCAGACCGCCCCGGCCAAGGCTGAGATAGCTGGCTCCGTCGATGCCTCCCCACACGGACGCGTCGATTTCGCTCTCATTGAAGAGTTCGCCGACGATTGTGGATTTGGAAGCGGCAGGAAAGAACGGGTCCGCGGCCAGATAGAACTCCGTCGTAACTCCGTCGCCCAGAAAGTACTCGGTCACATAGGCAACCGGCTCATGCTCTCCGCAAACCGTCACGTCGTTGGCCAACGCGCGGTTGACGCTGGCGGTAAAGGCGAGATTGGCCAGGTTCAGGCTGCCGTCGGTCTCATTCAGGGTATGTACCGTGCCCGGCACGGCCGAGAGAGTCAGCGCCCCATTGACGGCGCGATACGCCGCCCGAGCCTGGTTCGCCAGTTGTCCGGCGGTCATGCTCCAGGAAGCGCCCGGATCGGGGACAAAGTTGCTTACCTGCGCGCCCAGCGAAAGCCCCGCGGCAGAGAGCGCAGCCGATCCGCTGTGGGTCACGAGGGCGGCCATCAGCTCCCCGGCAGTCTCGCCGGTCGTGCCCGCGCTGGGCGGCATCAGCAACTGGTCCAGCAGCAGTTCGTCGCTCACCGCCTGGATCGCGATCCGGTAACGCGGGCCCTCGATTGCCAGCCCCGCATACTCCGGCAGCGGAGTTACCGCAATATAACCCGTGAAGTAAACATTGCCATCGTCGCCCGTCACCGCCAGATACTGGTTGCGACTGGGCATAGCCAGGCTTCCGCCGGCCGGCAGGCTCAACCACAACTGGCAGACGGAGGGCTCATTCAGCTTGCGCTCGATTGTCAACGGCCGTGCTCCATCGAGGGCGGCGGTGTAGTCCTGCCCTTGGATCGTAATCTTCATTGTGACTCTCTGACTCGCCGGCTCTCTAACTGGCCGCGCTGTTACACCAGCGCCATGGCCGCCGGCAGGAAGCTCCGATAGCAGAGCACATGTTCCCCATCCAGCGGATCGATAACCGGAAGCGCAAGGAACTGCCCTTTGAGCAGCACCGGCGCTTGCCCGCCTTGATGTTTGCCGTCCAATGGGACGACCGCTTCCTCAGCGCCAGTCATGGTTTGCAGGCGAGGATAATGGAAGAAGATTCTCTCTCCCTGGCTGCCCTGGATCACAAACAGCGCCGACCACTCCTGATAGAAACTGCCGCCTTCGCGATCGACAAATCCAGTTACCGCCTGCAGCTTTGCGCCTGCCGCGGGCGCGCCTCCCGGCAACGGCTCGGCAAGAGTAAGTCCAGTGGAGTTGACTTGGGAGACCAGTCCGACGTTGAAGGTCACGCGCCGGATATAGTCCACGTCGGTCAGCGCCTGGCGCACATAAGCGCCTGCAACCGGCGAGCCGACAAACCCCGTCTGCCCGGTGTAATCCACATCCACCGCGATGATCGAGCCCGGCGAGAACGTTGCCGCGTCCGCTGCGGCCAGCGCCACAAACCCGGAAGTCGAGCCGCTCTGCGGAGTTACCGCCGGAACTGCCGGCGCTCCATCCGCCGCCGGGGCAACCCCACTGGCCGGAGCCAGCAGGTTCATGTGCTGCGAGCCCGTGGCCAGCGCCATGGTCAGCTTGGTCCAGCTCAGGAACTGCAAGCTAACCTGCGCCTCGAGGGTCTCGCGCACCAGCTCCAGCGTGCCGGCCGGAATGCCCGCCAGGACGGGAGACGTCTTGCTCCCCGGCTTGCGCGTAAAACCCTGAATCCAACCCAGGTCGATCCATGGAGCCGACGGAGCGTCCAGGCTGAACCCGCCCTGCTGCGCCGGATCGAATAGCACCGGCGTCTGCGTGGCGCGATTTACCGGCGCAAAATACCCTCGAACCCGCCTTGCCACCGGCGCGGGAGCCGAAAACCAATTTGCCGCCATTTACTCCCCCTGCTCCTGGTAGCTGTAGACCATCACCTTGGCCGACCGGCTTAGCTGGTCCCGCTGCACGATGACCGGCCCAAGCCCCGGCTCGTCCCAGAAGACCTTGGTCAGCATCGCCGCCGGCGGTGTCGCCGTGTAATTCAGTTTGGGCGTAAAGAAAGGCTGGATCATCGCCAACAGTTCCTCGTCCATCTGGCTCAGCGACCGCCCGCGGTCCAGGCCGCCGAAACTCTGCGTTCCGCAGGTCTGATAGACGATCTCGCACTCCTCGGCCGCCATCGTGGACGCCAGGTCCATATCGACGGCCAGTCCCAGCCAGCGCAGCACAAACACGTCGTTGGGAAGCTGGCTGAACGGGGCCTCTGCTTCCTCCACCAGAATCCCCGGACGAACCGTCCCGCGCAGCAGAATCGTCCGCTCCGGATTGATCGTGGTCAGCCGCGCCCGCAGCGCCATATAAAACGAGTCTTTCGCATTCCGCATGGAATCCCTCTAAGCTGACAGCAGACAGCCAACAAACGTTCGCGGATAACTGACAACTTAACTGACGAGCTTCTTGCAAAATTCCATTGAGACTGCAAAAAGCGTCAGGGCACGACTTTAG
>JBEKDH010000164.1:0-10122 GCA_050014455.1 Occallatibacter sp. | reverse complement strand
GTCACGCTCAAAGACGTAAAAAAGCGCTGGGGTAAAGGGCAGGAAGATATCTTCCCGGTGGCTCAGTTTGAGAAACTCTGGGGCGATATGACCACCCTGCCGGAGCTGGATTGCCGCTTTGTGGCGGTGCCGCGCGCGCGCGGCCAGCAGTTGAAGGAGCCCGCCCAACTCGACGCCTGGCTGCGCGACGGCAGCGCTGCCTGCACGGAGTCTTTGTGCACGTGGCGCGAAACGGCAAGTTGATTGACACGCCTCCGCCTGAGCGGATGACGGAATCGGATACGGTCGCGGGCGCTTCTCCGTGCGGAAGCGCCGCTGGCCAAAGATTCTCCGACGCCTGGCGGTAACGCAAATTCACCGCAATGCCGACTCAAACGAACCCATTGCGGCCAGGCCCCTGAGGCACCCGCGTTTTGTGGACTCGTGTGCATAATATGGGAATCTGTCTCCGCCTTGTGCTTTGCATCACAGCCGCTCCACCCCCCTCGGCGGCGACACTTTTCTAGCGGTTGTGTCGCGTCCGGCCGCTATGAGGCAAAGCGAATGAGTGAACAGAAGATGGTTATTTTGGATGGGAACGAGGCAGCCGCCTCGGTAGCCTATCGTCTCTCCGAGGTGGTCGCAATTTACCCCATTACCCCGTCGTCGCCGATGGCCGAGTGGGCGGATCAGTGGCGCTCGGAGGGGAAGAAGAATATATGGGGCGCATTGCCCGTGGTGGAAGAGCTTCAGAGCGAAGGCGGCGCGGCCGGCGCGCTGCACGGCGCGTTGCAGGCGGGGGCCTTCGGGACCACCTTCACGGCCTCGCAGGGCCTGCTGCTGATGATTCCAAACATGTTCAAGATTGCGGGTGAGTTGACACCGGCCACCATGCATGTGACGGCCCGCACGCTGGCCACCCATGCGCTGTCGATCTTCGGCGACCACTCCGACGTGATGGCCTGCCGTTCCACTGGCTGGGCGATGCTGGCCTCGAATTCGGTGCAGGAGGTTCACGACCTGGCGCTGGTGGCGCAGATTGCCACCCTGGAATCCCGCATCCCCTTCATCCACTTCTTCGACGGCTTCCGCACCTCGCACGAAGTGGGCAAGATCCTGCCCATCGGCGACGAGACGATCCGCGCCATGCTGGACGACAAGTACATCATTCAATTCCGGCAGAACGCCCTGTGCCCCGACCGGCCGCGGATTCGCGGCACGGCGCAGAATCCCGACGTCTTCTTCCAGGCGCGCGAGGCTTGCACGCCGTTCCACGCCGCGGTTCCGGGGATTGTGCAGTCGGTGATGGATCGCCTTGCCGCGCTCACCGGCCGCGCCTATCACCTCTTCGATTACTACGGGGCGCCGGATGCGGAGCGCGTAATCGCGCTGATGGGCTCGGGCGCAGAAGCTGCCGAAGAGGCCGTGGACGCCTTGAACAAGCAGGGCGAAAAGCTGGGGCTGCTGAAGGTCCGGCTCTACCGGCCGCTGGACGCCGCTGCCTTCCTGGCCGCGCTGCCCTCCACCGTGAAGTCGATCGCCGTTTTGGACCGCTGCAAGGAACCGGGCGGCGCCGGCGAGCCGCTTTACCAGGAGATCGTGACCGTTATGGCCGAGAACTCCGCCAACCTGCCCTTCGCCAAGCCCACGGTGGTGGGCGGGCGCTACGGGCTTTCCTCCAAGGAGTTCACTCCGGCTATGGTGAAGGGCATCTTCGACGAACTGGCCAAGCCGGCGCCGAAGAACCACTTCACCATCGGCATCGACGACGACATCAGCCATTCGAGCCTCGCTTACGATGCGGCGTTCTCGACCGAGGATCCGAAGACGGTGCGGGCGCTGTTCTACGGCCTGGGCTCCGACGGCACGGTGGGCGCCAACAAGAACTCCATCAAGATCATCGGCGACAACACGCCGAACTTCGCGCAGGGCTACTTTGTTTACGACTCCAAGAAGTCGGGGTCGATGACCACCTCGCATCTGCGCTTCGGGCCCAACCCCATCCGCTCCAGCTACCTGATTACGCGGGCCAGCTTCGTGGCCTGCCACAACTTCAGCTTCCTGGAAAAGATGAACGTGGTGGAGGCGGCCATGCCGGGCGCGGTCTTCCTGCTCAATTCACCCTATTCGGCGGCCGAGGTCTGGGATCATCTGCCGAAGAGCACGCAGGACGAGATGCTGCGAAAGAAGATCGAGTTTTATGTGATCGACGGCAACCAGGTGGCGCGCGAAGCCGGCATGGGCACGCGCATCAACACCATCATGCAGGCCTGCTTCTTTGCCATCAGCGGCGTACTGCCGCGCGAAGAAGCGATCGCGCAGATCAAGAAGGCCATCTACAAAACCTATGGCAAGCGCGGCGAGGCGGTGGTGCAGAAGAACTATGCCGCCGTGGATGCGGCGCTGGCGCACCTGGAAAAGGTTGAGCTGCCCGCTGCAAGCTCGTCCGAGTTCGATCTGATCCCCTCCATCAGCGGCCGTGCGCCGGAGTTTGTGCGCAACGTGCTGGGCCAGATTGCCGGCGGGCACGGCGACCTGCTGCCGGTGAGCGCCATCCCCGCCGGCGGCGCGTTCCCGACCGGAACGGCGCAGTGGGAGAAGCGCAATATCGCACAGTTCATCCCGGTATGGGACAAGGATCTGTGCATCCAGTGCGGCAAGTGCGTGATGGTTTGCCCCCATGCCGTGATTCGCGCCAAGGTCTACTCGCCGGAGCTGGCGGACAAGGCGCCGGCAACCTTCCAATGGGCCAAACCCAAGTGGAAGGCCTTGGAGCAGGAGCGCTACACGCTGCAGGTGGCTCCCGAGGATTGCACCGGCTGCGCGGTCTGTGTAGAAGTGTGCCCGGTGAAGAGCAAGAGCGACGCCAGCCACAAGGCCATCAACATGGCGTCCCAAGCGCCGCTGCGCGAGGGTGAGCGCGACAATTGGGAGTTCTTTGAAGGGCTGCCCGAGGTGGACCGCGCCAAGCTGTCGCATACGCAGGTGAAAGACATTCAACTGTTGCAGCCGCTCTTCGAGTTTTCAGGCGCTTGCGCGGGCTGCGGCGAGACGGCCTACATCAAGCTGCTCACCCAGCTCTTCGGCGACCGGCTGTATATCGCCAACGCCACCGGCTGCTCGTCGATCTATGGCGGCAACCTGCCCACCACCCCGTACACCAGCAACTCTCAGGGGCGCGGGCCGACCTGGGCCAACTCGCTCTTTGAAGACAACGCCGAGTTCGGTTTCGGCATGAGGATTGCCCTCGACCAGCAGAAGATCTTTGCCGAGACGCTGTTGACGCGATTGGCGCCGGCTGTGGGCGATGAACTGGTTGCGGCGCTGCTGGGAGCCTCGCAAAAGACCGAGACCGAGATCGACCAGCAGCGGGCGCGCGTGCTGGCGCTGCGCGAGAAGCTGGCCGGCAACGGCAGCTCCGATGCGCGCAACCTGCTGTCCATCGCCGATACGCTGGTTCGCAAAAGCGTGTGGATTCTGGGCGGCGACGGCTGGGCCTACGACATTGGCTTCGGCGGGCTGGACCACGTGCTCGGCTCAGGCAAAAACGTGAACGTGCTGGTGCTGGATACCGAGGTCTACTCGAATACCGGCGGCCAGATGTCCAAGTCCACGCCGCGCGGCGCGGTGGCCAAATTTGCCGCCAGCGGCAAGAGCAACAGCAAGAAGGATCTGGCCATGGAGGCGGTCAGCTACGGCTCGGTTTACGTGGCCAGGGTGGCGCTGGGCGGCAACGATAGCCACGTGGTGAAGGCCTTCCAGGAGGCCGAGGCCCACGAGGGTCCGTCGATCATCCTCGCCTACTCGAGTTGCATTGCCCACGGCTACGATCTGGTGCATGGGCTGGAGCAGCAGAAGCTGGCCGTGCAGTCGGGATACTGGCCGCTGATGCGCTACAATCCAAGCCTCCGCGAGTCGGGCAAGAACCCGTTCCAGCTTGACTCGAAGGCTCCGGCAATCCGTTTGAAGGAGTACAGCTACCGCGAAGCGCGTTACACTATGTTGGCGCGCAGCAATCCGGCGCTGGCCGCCAAATTGCTGGAGGAAGCGCAGGACGACGTGGAACGCCAGTGGCGGGTCTACTCGGCGCGGGCCGCCATGCCGGGCCGCGGCGAGACGCCGCACATTGCGCCGGAAGAGAAGCCAGAGGATAAAAAAGTAGTGGTTGTTGCCGATGGAGGTGCCGAATGATCGATTTTTCAACGCAGTATCTTGGTTTGAAGCTCAATGGTCCCATTGTGGTCTCGTCGACTCCGCTCTCTGAGTCGCTTGACAACATTCGGCGCATGGAGGATGCGGGTGCCTCGGCGGTTGTACTCACCTCGCTCTTTGAGGAGCAGTTGGCGCTTGAATCGAAGGCTCTGGACGAGGATCTCTCGCGAGGCACCGAGTCCTTTGCCGAGTCGCTCGGCTACCTGCCCGACCTGGACGACTACCGCATGACGCAAGAGGTCTATCTGGAGCACTTGCGGCGCGCCAAGGAGGCGGTCAAGATTCCCATCATGGCCAGCCTGAACGGCGCCACCACCGGCGGCTGGATTCGCTTTTCAAAGGATGTGGAGCAGGCAGGGGCCGACGCCATCGAGTTGAACACCTACGCACTGGCGACGGACCGCAGCCAGACTTCGTCCGAGCTTGAGAACCAGTTGCTCGATCTGGTGGCCGCGGTCAGCCAGGCAGTCAAGGTTCCGGTAGCCGTGAAGCTTTCGCCGTCGTTCACCAGCCTGCCGCACCTTGTGGCAAAGCTGGAGGACGTGGGCGCGCGCGGCGTGGTGCTCTTCAACCGCTTCTACCAGCCCGACTTCGACATCGAGGCCCTGGAGGTTCGGCCAACGCTGCACTTCTCCACGCCTTCAGAGCTGCTGCCGCGGCTGCACTGGGCGGCCATTCTCTACGGCAACGTAAAGATCGACGTCGCGGTTACCGGCGGCGTTCATTCGGCTGAAGACGTGCTCAAAAGCATCATGGCGGGGGCTGGCATCACCATGATGGCATCGGCCCTGCACATTCACGGCATCGATCACATCGGCCGCGTGCTCACCGACTTGCGCTACTGGCTGGAGAAGCATGAGTACGCCTCGTTGTGGGAGACGCGCGGCTGCCTGAGCCGCCGCTCGGTGCCCGACACCTGGCCCTTCGATCGAGGCAACTACATCAAGACGCTCAGCTCCTACAGCCTGCGCCAGACGATGGGGGCGTTCTAGTACGGGGTTGCGGGAAGTCAACGAGTTTCCTGGGGGCTGGCGGCGACCGCACAGAAGTGCGATCGCCGTTGGCTTTTCTACCTTGCGTCGAACTCGGAAGCGTCCTGCGCAAACGCTGAATTCAGACCTTGGTTTTTTGACGGCTGCGGCGAGATGAGCCCCAGGGTCATGATCAACTCGTCGGGGAGTTCCTCAAAGTAGAGGACCGCGGATTTTGCGCGATGATGGTTGAAGACCCAAAGTCCTATGGCCGTTGCGGCGAGAATGGCCGCCAAGCGGGCGAATTGAAAGAGATCCTGAAGCGCACTCATTTCATGCAATGCAAACGGAATTGCGAATGTAAACGCGAAGATCAAGAATCCCCAGAATATGACTTGAATATTCGCTTTGCCGGGCAGGTAGGAGCAGGTGAAGGGAACTTTATAGAAACCGATAAGGCTAATCTCGGCAAGGATGTATCCAAGCAGGGCAAGCACCGCCAGATGACCCATAACTTGATGAAACGGCTTGAGAAAGAGCGACAGGAGGGCCGTCAAGAGCCAGGTTGGGACGACAGCCAATAACAGCAGCGACCATCTGGTTGCGGCAATGTACTTCTGTGACGGGCAGAGCTGTGTGGTGCGCAAGACCCAATTGGCGGTGAGCGAGATGGGCAGCGAGAAGATGCAGCGAAGCCCCAGGACAGCGAAGACCATCATCATGAATGTGGGAATGAGGAAGTCCGGGGAGAGCGGAGCAGGCAGGGGGGCCGAAAGTTCTTCGCGCAGCACCGAGAGCGCGATGGCGAAGACAATTGCCATAAAGAAGGCGAAGGTCACACGATGCTGGCGGCTGCGAATGAGCGAGCGGAGGCTGAAAAGCACGATTGCCGATTGGAGAGGGCTGCCGATGCGCGGCGTCCAATGCCAGCCGCGCGCCGCGGGCACCAGGTCGGGTTCTTCCACGGTTCTCTTCATTGTGCGCAAGTAACAAAGGACCAGAGAGACGACGGCGCCGCCTGCGGCTGCGCCCAGGCCGATCCATGCGCGCGAAGCCAGCCATGCCAGTTCCGAAGGCAATGAGCCATTCAACTGATTGAAGAGCGCAAAGAACCAGAAGGACGGCGACCACGCAAGAACCCACTGATTTTGAGGGTCCGTGATTGCCTCTAGCGTTTTCATCGTCGGCTGCATGAAATACACGCCGAGGAAGAGACCGAAGGCGGCGAGCTGCAAGATGGCGGAGAGGCGGAGGAAGATGCGCCGCGGGAAGACGAGAGCGATGAATCCCTGCACGGTAAGTACCGCGCAGTAGAGGAAGACGCTGGCGGCGATCATCGTAAGCCACCAGGCCGCGCAGAATCGGAAGAAGCCGGGAAATCCGTTATTTGGCATTCCCAGGAGGAACGGCCACACAATGCCGGAGACGCTGTTCAACGCAAAAATCGCGAGACCCAGCAATGCCCCAGATGCAGATAGTTTGGCTAAAAGGATGGTATGTGGAGGTACCGGCAGCGGCGAAAGCACCATCACGTCTCGCCGGTCGGGGAATGTGGCATCCCAACTGACGACGGTAATCAGCCCTACCACCAACATCATGGTGGCGATTGAAAACTGCTCTGTTCGCCACGCGAGGCGGAGGAAAGCCGCGGGGGTTGTTGGCGGGGCGAAGGTGAGGATCAAGACGCCACTCAGTGAATAGAAGAAGCTGACCATGATTAGCACGCCGGCAAACTGGCCGATGAACCCGACGACATCGGCCTGAATCGACAGGGCTTCGAGATCGACAACGCGCAGCAGGAACTGGCGATAGAGAACGCGAAGGTCGAGCGGCAGACGGGCGATCAGGTCTTGCATGAACCTAGGCATGGATGAGGTCCGCCATCTGCCGCGCCATCGATTCGGTATCCTGCTCGACGGCGAGCTGCGAGAAGATTGCTTCCAGCGTGGGCAGCTCCATTAGGGAGCGCAGGCGCTCGATGGAGTCGTCGGCCACGAGTTTGCCGCGATGGAGAATCAATACGTGGGAACAAAGACGTTCGACCGTATCCAGCTCGTGCGAGCAGAACAGCACCACCTTGCCGCGTGCGGCCAGCGTTTGAATAAGGCTGCGCAGAACCAGCGAGGCGCCGACGTCAAGCCCGGAGAAAGGTTCGTCAAGAAGGATGAGATCGGGATTGTGCATGAGGGCCGCAATGATGAGGATCTTCTGACGCATGCCCTTCGAGTAGCCGGAGATGGAGGCGTGCCGGTCGTCGTGGAGCGAAAGAAGGCGCAGCATTCCGTCGATGCGCTCCGAAGACTGCCTGGCGGGAAGCCCGCGAAGCTGCGCGACCATGGTCAAATATTCCAGCCCGGAAAGGTGGTTGTAGAGGTATGGCTCCTCCGGCACATAACCCATGCGCCGCTTGTAGGCAATCAGATCGTCCTGAATGGGCTTGCCCTGAAACAGGATATGGCCCAAAGTCATCTCGATCAGGCCGGTGATCATCTTCATGGTGGTGGACTTGCCCGAGCCGTTCGGCCCCAGGTAGCCGGTCACTTCTCCGGGCCGGGCTGAGAAGCTGACGTCATCCACGGCGGGAATGCTGGAGAAGTGCTTGGAGACACGGCGAAGTTCAAGCAAGAATAACCCCCTTGTCGCGCGCAGCAAGGCACATGCTGGCAGCGCTTGCTGGCGTGGCGTTCACCGAGTGGTTACGCTGAATTAGACACCGCCGGAGCGAGGATTGTTCCCAAGCAATGGCCATGTTGAAGCTTCCCATTCAGTGGGAACACGACTTCAGATCGGGCTGGCGGATGCCGGGGCAAAACCTGCCGGGGTTGCCGTGTGGCCGCCGCTTCTCCGCGCAACGCGCCCCGGTTTGCTAGAATCCGAAGGGAAGACACCCGCTCTTGAGGTCTGGACGGAGAGGAGAATCCGATCGTGCTGGAGCTTCTGGAAACGATTCGAAGCGCCGCCGGAGAAGCTCTTGCCGTGGATCGCCGTCCCAGACTGAATGACCGGCTGCAACACCGAATTATGAGGACCGATATGACTGAGATTGTTGCCATTCGCGCCCGCGAGGTTTTGGACTCGCGCGGCAATCCGACCGTGGAAGCGGACGTAATTCTGGAGAGCGGCGCTCTGGGCCGCGCCATCGTGCCTTCGGGCGCATCCACCGGCGAGCATGAGGCGGTGGAACTGCGCGACGGCGACAAAAGCCACTTTATGGGCAAAGGCGTGCTGCAGGCCGTGGCCAACGTGGAAACCGTGATCGGGCCCGAGCTGGAAGGCATGGACGCGGCCAATCAGCGGCTGATTGACCAGACCATGATCGCCCTGGACGGTACGCCGAACAAGGCCAAGCTGGGCGCCAACGCCATTCTTGCCGTCTCCATGGCCGCCAGCCGCGCCGTGGCCCAGACACTGGAGATTCCGCTCTATCGCTACCTGGGCGGCGTGAACGCCAGCATTCTGCCCACCCCCATGCTCAACGTCCTCAACGGCGGCGCGCACGCCGACAGCAACGTGGACTTTCAGGAGTTCATGATCATGCCGGTGGGCGCGGAGCGCTTCAGCGAGGCGCTGCGCTGGGCCGCCGAGACCTTCCACACCCTCAAGGGCGTGCTCAAGAAGAAGGGCTACAACACCGCCGTGGGCGATGAGGGCGGCTTCGCTCCCTCGCTGAAGTCCAACAGCGAAGCGATTGAGCTGATCCTTGAAGCCATCGAGGCGGCCGGCTACAAACCCGGCGAGCAGATCGCCATCGCGCTCGATCCAGCCTCCAGCGAGTTCTACGACAAGGAAAAGAATCGCTACATCTTCAAGAAGAGCGACAAGCGCGAGCTGACCAGCGAAGAGATGGTGGACTTCTACGACAACTGGACCCGCCAGTATCCCATCGTCTCGCTGGAAGACGGCCTGGCCGAGGACGACTGGGCAGGCTGGAAGATTCTCACCGACAAGCTGGGCAGCCGCATTCAGTTAGTCGGCGACGATATCTTCGTCACCAACATCAAGCGGTTGCAGCGCGGCATCGAAGAGGGCGTGGGCAACTCGATTCTCATCAAGCTCAACCAGATCGGCACCATTACCGAGACGCTGGAAGCCATCGACCTGGGCCGCCGCTACGGCTACACCTCGGTGATCTCGCACCGCTCGGGCGAAACCGAGGACACCTTCATCGCCGATCTCGCCGTCGCCACCGGCGTGGGCCAGATCAAGACCGGCTCGGTAAGCCGCACCGACCGCATCGCCAAGTACCAGTTGCTGCGCATCGAAGAAGAACTCGGCGGCGGAGCGGTCTTCCTTGGACTGGAAAGCCTCAACTACAACGACTAACCACCTGCGGTGGGGCAGACGCTCGCTGTTCGCTCGCATAAGGTTACCGGTTTTCGCAAACTGTGAAGCTATATGCAGCCGGTTTACCCCCAAAATGAACAGCTACAGGTTACCGGTTTCGGGGAAAGTGGTGTTCTGTAGCTGTCCGGTTTTGCATGAAATGGTGCGAGATAGATCACCAGTTTTTATACAAATGGTGTTGCTGAGGTCATGCGCATATTTGAAATCCTCCCGGATGGCGGGATACCGGGGTGTTTGGGGGCGAAGATTTGGCGTTTTTCTTGACTATGGATGGTCAAGTTTCAGGGGTCAGGGGTCAGGGGTCAGAGATCAGAGAACAGAGATCAGAGATCAGAAAAACGTTGGTTGGGGTTCGTGGTCTCCCAGATCTGAAAATCCGGTCCAGGGCCACCCAGCTTTGTGGTTCGGTCAAGGGAGGGGCACTCGCGGACCTGCGCCACCCGGCACGACGAAAAGGATGGGAGAGCATGAACCCTTCCCCGCCGAAATCAAGACGAATGAAGGACAGCGGGGTGGGATTCTCGTATCCCACCCTTCGCAAAATACGCGAAGGGTAGGACACGTAGTCTTTTTGATTCGTTTAAGGGTGGGGCACCAAGCACCGCACGCCCTAAAG
>JBEKDH010000163.1:0-9545 GCA_050014455.1 Occallatibacter sp. | reverse complement strand
ACAACGATCATCTCTTTGGCTCCCTGGGCAAATGCGCCTTCGATGGTCTGCGGCGCATGAATCTCATGCGTCCACTGCTCGGCGCCAATCGAAAAGCCATGCAGCGCGTAGACGACGGGGTAACGGCGATGCTTTTCCTTCTCGTAGCTGGGCGGCAGGAAGACGATGACGTCGCGGTCGACGGCATCTCCTTCCAGATTGCCTTCCAGAGCCGTGCCGTGAGTTTTGATGTGCTCGACAGTCACGGGCTTTGCGCCCGGAATGACCGGTGGCACACTGGTCTGCACCTGAGCCGGGAGCATGGAACCCGCTGCAACGGCCATTCCCAGCGCCATTGTCCAAAACAAACTTGCAATCTTCATCGCAGTCCTCACTTTGAAACTGGTTGCATCCACGCGGAGCGGAGTGCCGGCATCTCCGGCGCCGATTCAGTTGCGGTCATCCCGGAAGAGCCGGGGAGCGAAGTCGTTCAAGTCTCTTCGCCACGTGAGCCATTCGTGCGCTGTGCCGGGCGATGAGAAATAGACGTACTTGATCCCCGCCTGATCCAGCATCGCACGAAATGCGCCGATGGACTTATGGAAGAAATCGGGCTCCTCGGTGCCCATGCCGAGCCAGAGCAGCTTTACCTTTTCGTTGAAGGCCGCCCCATCCTTGAAGATGCCATTGAAGGCTGTCGCGGGATCGAGCGCATCGCCGCTCAAGCCATTCATGGTGCCGCTGAAGCCGGCCATGTAGGCAAAGGTGTCCAGATGGCCCGTTGCCAGGTGTAATGCCTGGCTGGCTCCCATCGAGAGGCCGGCCATCGCCCGATGCTCGCGGTCCGGGATCGTTCGGAAGGTGGTGTCGATCATGGGGATGACCTCTTTGATCATCACGTCCTCGAAGGCGCCGATCTCCGGGGAGCGTCCTTGCGCGGGCGGCCCGAACGGCCCCGCGGGCACGGAAGCGTATCCGTTCTCCATCACGACGATCATGGGCACGGCCTTCTTCTCCGCGATCAGGTTATCCAGAATCAGGTTGGCGTGACCCTGGAAGATCCATCCGGTTTCATCCTCGCCCATGCCATGCTGGAGGTAGAGCACCGGGTAACGCGCACTGGGATTGGAGTCGTAATCCGGCGGCGTGTAGACGAAGCAGCGCCGCCACTGGCCGGTGATCTTGGAGTGGTAGATGCGGATGCGCACATCCCCATGCGGCACATCCCGCGCCAGGTAGTAGCTCACGCCATCTTCGGGAACATCGATGCCGCTCGCGTCCATGCTCATGCCGAAGTACGTATGGCTGCCCGGATCGTTCATGCGGACCCCATCGGCGTCGAACGCGTAATAGTGGAAGCCTTCGACCAGAGGCGGCGTGGTCACGCTCCACACGCCGTCGCTGCCGCGCGTCATGGGGAACTTCTTTCCGGTGATGTCCACATCCACCGACTGAGCCGTGGGCGCCTTGATTTGGAAGGCCACGCTATGGTCGGGCAGAACGCGCGGATACTGCGCCCCCATCCCATTCGTCGGGGCGAGCTTGGCGTCCTCGACCGCCGAGGCGCGCATGCCCTCCGCCGAGCGTCGCCAGGCAAAGTAGGCATCCAGCGCCTTCAGCCCCTCTTCGTTAGGCACAGGCCCAGTGTGGGGCGTTCCAGCAAAGTACATCAACTCGGGATGAGCATCGCTGAAGGCCGGCCACTTGGGCATGCCCTTGCCGTTCGGATCGCCGTACTTGGCGAAGTTCGTCCAGTAGTTCGCCATGGCGTCGGAGATCGCCCGATCCGTCGCGGAGGGCTCCTCGTTCTGCAGGTCGTTCAGATGGCCGAAGACATACGGAACCTCTCTGCCGTGCCATGCGCCAAAACCTTCGTGCTCCGAGCCGGCGGGAAAATCGGGATGCTGATCGAAGTAGTAGTAAAAGACCTTGGATGTGCCCCGCTCCGACTGCAACCGCGCCCAGATCCAGGTCTGCCAGCCGAAGGCCGCATCGCGGCTCAGGTCGCGCGCCGTCTTGGGCACTTTGGTCTCGTTCGCCGGGTAAGCTTTGAGCAGACTCTCGGCAAAGGCGTCGTAGCGTTTGCGAACGCCGCCAACGTATTCCTGTGGCGTCCGGTCATGGGAAAAGCTCGCGCCTTCATCCGAGTTGTACCCGATGAGGATGGGAATGTCGTTGAATCTCCCAGCGTCGTAAAGCAAGTACTGATCGTTGGGGATCACCCAACCATCGGTATTCGGCCACGCCATGCCGCGCTGGGCTGCCAGTAGCGTCTCCGCCGGCATTTTGCGCAACTCGGCGAACGAATTTGCTCCAGCATTGACTTGGAACGCCAAGCCGTCCTTTTCGGCGATGGTCAGAGGCCGCATATTCTCGCCCGGCCCACCGGCGGGACGCGGGGGGCCGAAAGAGCCGCCGCTTTCCGAGATTGCTCCCTGGATCAGGCCTTTCGCCAGCGGTGAAGCACAAAGCTGGCTTACAGCGATGCCTCCAGCCGACTCGCCAAAGACGGTGACCTTGTTCGGATCTCCGCCAAAGGCCGCAATGTTCTTCTTGATCCACTGCAGGCCGGCGATAATATCCAGCAGGCCGTAGTTGCCGGAGACGTGCTGCGGCGACTCCGCGCTCAGCTCCGGATGCGCCAGAAAGCCGAGCGGTCCCAGGCGGTACGCGATGCTGACCAGCACCACGCCCTTCTCCCCCAAAACCTCTCCACTGTAGGTCGGAATCGAGGTTGCGCCGCCGGCAAAACCGCCGCCGTAGATCCAGACCAGCACAGGAACCTTCGCGGAGGGCGACTTCGCCGGCGTCCAGACGTTCAGATAGAGGCAGTCTTCGCTCATCGCTGGGGGCTTGCCTCCGCCGGGGCCGCCGAAGCTGCCCTGCACGCATTCAGGCGCAAACTTATCCGCCGGCCGCACTCCCTCCCACTTGGCCGCCGGCTGCGGCGCCCGCCAGCGCAGCTCGCCCACCGGCGGGGCAGCGAACGGAATGCCCCGGTAGACGGTGAGTCCAGCTTCCTTTGTGCCCTGCAACAGACCCTGCTCAACCTTTGCAGTGGCGCTCGCGGCCATACTCATCAGCGGCGCTGCCGCGACGGCGATTGCCAGCAAAACCGTTTTCATCTTCGATTTCCTTTCATGTTTGTTACCTGCAAGCGCCTCGGCGCGAACTCGCAGACGGTATCCGCGGCGCGTACAGATTTCGTGCTGAAGCAAGGGAACCTGCTGTAGCGGATAAGAATAAATGCTGACACTGACCGGAGCAACCGCGATCGCATCCGGGAACGCACCTGGCTCAGGCTCCTCCACCGCGACTTCCGGCCTCTTGCCGACTGCAACGACCGCATCCACCGGCGATGGCATCAGGTCTGAGCGCGAGTGCCTGCGCCGGATCGAGTGAGAGGACGATTGCGTTGCACGACTGGCGGACGTGGCGTCGCGATTTGAAGGGTTTTGCCCCAAGGCTCTTTCAAGAAAGCGCCTCTGAGCGCGGAGGATTATGATGGATTCCGGGAAATCCAAGGCCGATTTTCCAGCAGCCGCGACCTTTCAGCTAATCTGAAATCGGCCCATTGGGTCTTGGTAGGAGAGAGATGAGAATAGCGAACTTCCGAATTCTGGTTGCGGTGGTTGCTCTTTTGAGCGCGGGCCGCCTGTGTTCCCAGGGCTCTGACCGCCCTGCGTATTTGAACCCCGCGCTGCCCGCCGAACAGCGGGCCGCGGACCTTGTTCACCGCATGACCGCCGAAGAGAAGGTCACGCAGCTTGTGAATCAGGCTCGCGCAATCCCGCGGTTGAAGGTTCCGGCTTATGACTGGTGGAGCGAGGCGCTGCATGGCGTAGTGCGGTCCGGAGTCACCGAGTTTCCGGAACCGATCGGCCTAGCCGCAACCTTCGATGCGGATTCGATTCACCGCATGGCTGAAGCGATCGGAACCGAAGCAAGAATCAAGCACGCCCAAGAAATGAAGGCGGATGGGAGCAGCGGCTTCTTCGAAGGTCTCGACTTCTGGGCGCCGAATGTGAACATTTTTCGCGATCCCCGCTGGGGACGGGGGCAGGAGACGTACGGCGAGGACCCGTTCCTGACCGGGCGCATGGCTGTCGCGTTCGTCACCGGCATGCAGGGAGACGATCCGAAGTACTATCGCGCGATTTCGACACCGAAACACTTCGCGGTGCACAGCGGACCCGAGCCGACACGGCACTTTGCGGACGTGGATGTAAGCAAGCACGACGAATTGGACACCTACCTGCCGGCATTCCGAGCAGCGGTAACCGAGGGCAAGGCCGGCTCCGTCATGTGCGCATACAACGCCATCAATGGGCAGCCCGCCTGCGCGAACGAGTTCCTGTTGCAGGACCAGTTGCGGGGCAAATGGAAGTTTCAGGGCTATGTGGTCTCGGATTGCGATGCCGTCATCAACATCTTCGGCGGTCATCACTTTACCAAGACTCAGCCAGAGGCTTCCGCCCTGGCCGTCCAGCGCGGCATGGACAATGAGTGCATCGATGGAGGCGCAAAGGTTGAGGACGATCACGATTACAAGCCCTACCTCGATGCATACAAGCAAGGCATTTTGAAGGAAAGCGAGATCGATACGGCATTGATCCGGCTGTTCACCGCGCGGATGAAGCTGGGCATGTTCGATCCGCCCGAGACCGGCCCTTACTCGAAGATCGATGCAAAGCTGCTCGAAAGCCCGGAGCACCGCGCGCTGGCGCATCGGATAGCGAACGAGTCGATGGTGCTGCTCAAGAACGATGGCACTCTGCCGCTGAAGCAGGGCGCAATCAAGATCGCGGTCGTGGGACCCCTGGCAGACCAGACGAAGTATCTGCTCGGCAACTACAACGGCACTCCATCGCACATGGCGTCAGTGCTCGAAGGACTCAAGGCGGAGTTCCCCGAAGCCCAGATCGCGTTCGTGCCCGGGACGCAGTTCTTGCGGACGGGGGGAGAGACAGTCCCGGCATCGGCGCTGACCACTCCGGAGGGAAACCCGGGTCTTACTGTCCAGTTCTCTACTGGAGATCCTTACCAAGGCAGGGGAACCGTGCTGGCGACGCGGACAGTGAGCAACGTCGATTTGAAAGCGGAGGACATTCCTCAGGAGGCCTCGGGCAAGTTTCCGTTGGCGGTCAGATGGGACGGATTTCTTACTGTTAAAGAGACCGGCGAGTACAACATTGGCGTGCGGGCCAAAGGCGGCTTTGCGGCCGTTACGATCGACGGCAAGCCGCTGGCGATGGAATGGGGAGACAGCGAGCATTCGCAGACAAAGACCGGGCGCATTCACCTTGAGCAAGGGAAGAAAGCGGCGGTCGAAGTCAGGTATGGGATCATGGGAGCCGGCGCAATCGAGGCCCAGTTGATCTGGTCGAAGTACGATCCCAAGCCGAATCCCGAGGCGGTTGCCGCGGCCAGGAACGCTGACATTGTGATTGCGGTTCTCGGGATTACCAGCGATCTCGAAGGGGAAGAGATGCCGGTCACCGAGGAGGGGTTCAAAGGCGGCGACCGCACCAGCATCGATCTTCCCAAACCGGAAGAGGAGCTGCTCGAGGCTGTGACGGCGACTGGAAAGCCCGTGATCCTTGTGCTCGCAAACGGAAGCGCGCTGGCCGTGAACTGGGCCAACGAACACGTGAACGCGATTCTCGAGTCATGGTACGCGGGCGAGGAGGGTGGCGCGGCCATTGCCGAGACCCTCTCTGGGAAAAACGATCCTGCTGGCCGCCTGCCGGTAACGTTCTATACGGGTGTGGATCAGTTGCCGCAGTTCGAAGACTATTCGATGCAGAACCGCACCTATCGCTACTTCAGGGGCAAGCCTCTTTATTCGTTTGGCTATGGCCTGAGCTACACGACTTTCTCGTACAGTGACCTTGTGCTGCCGAAGAGCGCGATCGGCGCGGGTGACCCGCTTACGGCAGAGGCGACGGTTACAAATACGGGAAAGCGAGAGGGCGATGAGGTAGCGCAGCTTTACCTCAGCTTCCCGAAGGTGCCGGGAGCACCGCTGCGGGCGCTGCGCGGCTTCGAGCGCGTGCACCTGAATCCGGGTGAATCGCAGAAGGTGCGCTTCGAACTCAAAGATCGAGACGTGAGCATGGTGAGCGATGCGGGCGAGCCGATCGTTGCGGAAGGAACTTATACCGTGTCGATCGGGGGAGGCCAGCCGAATACGGGTGCGCCGGCGGTGACGGGGACGTTCCAGGTGATGGGGACAAAGACGTTGCCGGAGTAGGAAGATATGGTATTGGGCCAACGCTCACTTCGAGGGCGGCACAGTGGTTGTCTCATCCCTCTCGATGCCCAATCCCAAAGAGGTCCGCTGCGCCCGGCAGTCGAATCTGGCGGCGACACTGTTCAACGGAGCCGGATTGCCGGCCGGTCCCTTCCAGACCGATACATGGCCCGGCATCACAGAAGGCAAGAGACCATGCTGAAGGCGAGCAGTCGTGGAAAGCCCTTTCTCAGGCGTCCCACGCCAGATCAGCAAAAGGAGAGCTTCGAATGATCGCTCGTTCCCGCCGCAGTTTCCTGAAGGCGAGCACCGCCGCCGCCGGCCTCTGCCTCATTCGCTCCCTGGCGCCGGCGGAAGCCCTTGGCGCGGATGCGCCCTCTGATGCAAGCGCAAGGCTCACGCCCTTTCCACTCAGTTCGGTCCGCCTCGCTTCCGGCATCTTCAAGGAGCAGGCGGAGATCAATGCGCGCTACCTCGACTCGTTCACAGTCGATCGGCTGTTGCATTCCTTCCGGGTCACGGCGGGCATCTCCTCGAGTGCGACACCGTACAAAGGCTGGGAAGACTCAACCTGCGAGTTGCGCGGCCATTTCGCCGGGGGGCACTACCTGTCGGCCGCTGCCCTGGCTTCGGCCACCTCAGGAAACGAAGTTCTCAGGAGGAAAGGCGAGAAGCTGGCCGCCGGTCTAGGCGCATGCCAGAAGAAGATCGGAACCCGCTATCTGAGCGCCTATCCCACCGAAATCTTCGAACATCTGGCGCAGGGCAAGCCGGTCTGGGCGCCCTTCTACACTTATCACAAAATCATGGCAGGCCTGCTTGATATGTACGTTCTGGCGGGCAACTCCGATGCGCTTCAGATCGCGGAAGGCATGGCACAATGGGCGCAGGAGTTCTTCTGGGGCATCAGCTCCGAGCAGCGTCAGCGCATGCTGCGCACCGAGTACGGCGGCATGAACGAAGTCCTCGTCAACCTTGCCGCGGTGACCCAAAAAGACCAATACCTCGACGCGGCACACCTCTTCGAGCAGCCCGGTTTTCTCGATCCGCTCGCCGAACGCCGGGACGAATTGCAAGGCCTCCACGCAAACACCCATGTTCCGAAGATCATCGGCGCTGCCCGCATCTACGAAGTCACCGGCGACCGCCGTTACAGGCAAATTGCCGAGTACTTCCTCGAAGAGGTGCTGACCGCGCGCAACTATGTCATCGGGAATACCAGCCTCGACGAACATTGGAAAACGCCGCCGGGACAACTCAAAGGAAGCCTCGGCTGGACCAACGCAGAGTGCTGCGTGGCTTACAACCTGATGAAGCTGCAGCGGCTCGTCTTCGGCTGGACCGCGGACGCGCGCTGGATGGATGCATACGAGCGCGCCCTCTTCAATTGCAGGCTTGGCACGCAGAACGCCGATGGGCTGAAGCAGTACTTCTTCCCGCTGGCTGCCGGATACTGGCGCGCCTATCACTCGCCGGAAGAGTCCTTCTGGTGCTGCACCGGAACTGGCGTGGAGGAGTTTGCCAAGTTCACCGACACGATCTTCTTCCGCCGAGGAAGCGATATCTACGTGAACCAGTTCATCGCGTCGACCCTCGACTGGAAAGAGGAGGGCCTGCGCATCGACCAGGTCACGCAATTCCCGCAAGAGCAGGGAACGACGCTCAAGATCAAGACCTCGCGTCCCGCTGCCCGCACCATTCACGTGCGGATTCCGGGTTGGACCACGAATGCCGTGGTGGTGAAGATCAATAACCAGGCCTTGGAAGCAGTCGCAGATCCAGGTTCGTACCTCGCGATTCGAAGGATCTGGCAGGACGGCGACACCATCGGCGTTAGCCTGCCTATGGAACTGCGGCAAGAGGCGCTGCCCGGCGATGACTCTGTCACTGCTGTCTTGTATGGCCCGCTGGTTCTTGCCGCAGATCTGGGTGCGGGGCCGCCTGACGGCCCCATGAGGGTCATCCACAGTGGCGACACGGTGCCCAAGAATCTGCCCGCTGCGGACCCGCTGCCGAAGGCGGCCGCCGGCGCCGGCTCAAAGGCAGACCAATGGGTCCAGGTCGAATCAGTGCCGGAACTGCGCTTCAAGGCGGCCGGGGAAGGCGCGAAATACCAACTGATGCCCATGTATCGGATTCGCGATCAGCGTTACGCAGTCTATTGGCAAACAGGAAATCCCAAGAAGGGATCGTAGCACGAGGCCCGCGCGGGATTTCTTCACGGAAGAGTGCGAGTTCCCCTACATTCAGGAACGCTGAAGTTTGGGAAGCATGTGCGCAAGGAAAGGCGCAATGCGATGACGTTCCGGTCTTGCGAAGGAAGCGCGATGCCGTTCGTTCCGCCTGTCGTCTGCCGATGCATGCCAATCTTGTTCCTGCGTTGGGCCGCGCACAGCAGTATGGCGCAGATGCCTGGTCGGACACTCCCCGGTCCGGAGCAAGCAACCGTTCAACGGTCGCAGCAGGGGATGCGCGCCACAATGGGGCCGAAGTGCTTGAGATCGAAGTTTGTGACAGCTCGGTGAAGCGCACATTCCGGATCGTTATTGTCGAATGCGGACACGGGACTGGTGGCGAGGTGACAGTCGCGGCAAACAAGGAGATCGCTTATGAAGGCAAGGAGACCCAGGTAAGCCTTCGCCGGCAATGAGCACGGGGCGCCAATGTCTTGTGGCGTATCTCAAAGACGATGTCAGCCAGCCGGACCTTGCTTACAGCAAAACCAGAGTGGCTCTACCCAGGAAGCACCACGCCAAGTGGCTTTTTCCTCAAGAAGAAGCCACCTGGCACGCTCCTTGCTGGGGCACGTTCTCTCTGGTTTTGCTCTAAGCGCATGGTCTGCCCCTGTTGACCATTCGGCGGTGCGTGTATTTGAGATAAGGACCGATTTCGGGAGGCACCGGTCAGGCGGCTTTGGCTGCTGGTTGTAGGGCGTCATCGATATTCCAGGGAAGCAGTCCATTGATCCGGTCGATCGGATGTTCGGCGATGCGGATCAAGATTTGGCTGAGCTGATCGTCCGTAACCATTCCGATGAGTTTTGTCGTCCCCACCCGGGAGTCGATGACACCGGCGCAGGGGGCGTTCTTGAACGCTATGGAAATGCGCTCAAGCGCTGTGCAACAAGGTGTGGGCTGGGTTGTGGGCTGTCACTTATGGTTGCCATCATTCCTTAGGTTCTTTGGAATGAGTGGCGGGGACGACGAGACTCGAACTCGCGACCTCTGCCGTGACAGGGCAGCGCTCTAACCGACTGAGCTACGTCCCCAACTTGTCCTCCCTGGCTTACGGCAAGTCTAAAGATCTGCCGCCG
>JBEKDH010000162.1:0-18021 GCA_050014455.1 Occallatibacter sp. | reverse complement strand
ACCAGCGTCCCCTGCTGCGGAAACTGCGTGTAAGCGCCGGTCGAGGGGTCGCGGACGTAGCCGAATCCGTCCGCGCCCAGCACCGCGCCCGCGTGAACAACAACGCGATTGCCCAGCGTGGTGCCGGGATAGAGGGTGACGTTGGGGTAGATGCGGCAGTGTTCGCCGATGCGGACGCCCTCGCCGACGACGACGCCGGCCTCGATGCGGGTCCATGCGCCGATGCTGGCGTGGTCGCCGAGGATTACGCCGGGGCAGAGAGTGACTCCCTCGCCGAGTTCCACACGCACGCCCTGGAAGAGAGGGTCGCGGATTCCAGACCGCGGCGGGGGTGGTTTGAGCAGCTTGGCGGCGCGGGCAAACCAGAGTCGCGGCTGATCGGTCTCGACGATGCACCTGGCTTGCGGGTACGAGTCGGCGATTCCGGCGCGCAGAACGACTGCCCCTGCCTTGCATGCCAGCGCTTCGGCAGCGGAGGCTGCGTCCTCGGCAAAGGCAATCTCCGAGGGGCCGGCGAGGGTGGAGGAGTTGACGCCGGCGAGGCTGGTTTCAGGGCTGCCGCGCACCAGTTTGCCGCCCAGAGCTTCGATCAGTTTAGCCAGCGTCATCCGTGCCTCCCTTGATTTCGGTCCAACAATTCTCCGAGCAACCGACAGGTCAGGTAGCCACCGAAAGAAAGAGTGTAAGTTCCTTCTTCCTGGCCCATCTGGAAATCCGCACCTTCACATAAGTAGTGCGAAATCCGTACGCGGAAAGTCGCAGGTAATGAAGGTTCTTGCCGGCGGGGGGCGGGAACAAAAAATGACCGTTCACATCGGTTCGAGTGGAGGATACCACGGTCCTCCAATCGGGCGTCATTTCCTCGACCAGCACACCATTGACGACGCTTGACGCTTCGTCGAGCGATGCTCCCGTGAGGCACCCGGAACATCCGTCCCGGATGGTTCCGGAGAGTCTTTGAGCTTTGAACGCCTCCTCGTACTGCACAGAGAACTGAGGAATCGCAGGGGAAGGGCTACAAAACAGCAGGAATGGCAATGTCAGAAGAAGAATGGTGCGCTTCATAATTCTCTGCCTCACCGTCAGAAATACATCAGTATAGCCCCGGTTCGCCCGGCGGCCTGGTTTTCCAGCGCCGGTGAATCCACAGCCACTGGTCAGGATAGCGCCGAATCCAGGATTCGATGACGGAAGTGCAAATCTGGGTGGCGGCGAGGATGTCGGCGGCTGTGTCGGCGGTGTGGGGAATCTCGATCTCGGGGCCGAAGCGGAGGACGTAGCGGCGCTCGGCCGGCTCCCAGAGCATGAACCCCGGCAGCACGGCCGCGCCTGTCTTGCGCGCGATGTGGGCCAGGCCGGTCCCGGTGCAGGCCTCCACGCCGAAGAACTTCACGAATTCGCCCTGCGGCGGGGTCATGTTGGTGTCCATGAGGATGCCGACGGTCTGGCGGGCGCGCATGGCCAGCAGCAAGCCGCGGCCGAAGTCGTTCTTATCGATGACCCGATTGCCGTGCAGGCAGCGGATGCCATTGACGAAGGCGTCGAGGCGGCGGTTGTCGAGAGGACGGATCACCATGCTCATGGGATGGCCCATCAGCGAATGGTAGAAGCTGGAAAGCTCCCAGGCTCCAAGGTGGCCGGTGACGATGAGAACCCCTTTGCCTCGGGCCTGGGCGCCCAGGTAATGGTCAAGGCCCTCGGTGCGCATCCAGCCGCGGGTGTTCTCAGGGGTGTAGCGGGCCATGCGGCAGAACTCGACCAGTTGCCAGCCGAGATGGCGGTAGACCCTGCGGAGGAGGCGGTATCTCTCTCCCTTGGGGAGCTCGGGAAGAGCCAACTCGAGGTTGCGCCAGCCCACGCGGCGCAACCGGCCAAACGACCAGTAGACCGCAAAAGCGAGCCCGCCGGAAAAGAGCCGCGCTAGCCCGCGCGGCATCAGCCCCAGGGCGCGCGCCACGGCCAGCACCAGCCAATATTCCAGGTTCTCCCGCATAGGGCCTTCCCGCATCTTTGAAGACAGAAACAAGTTTAGCCTGTAGATGCGGCCGATTCGCCTCTCACTTGCGGTTCTTGGCCTGAATGAAGTACTGGGCTACGCCACGGACAAACGGGATGGCTCCCTCGGGAACCTCCACGTCGCCTTTGAGAATGGCATCGAAGCTGTGCGGCTGACCGTAGTACAACTCGGTATCCTCGGAGTTCTGGCTTACGCTGGTGCCGTCCAGATCGATGCCGGCGAAGAGCCCCTTGCTGCGTGAATAGCTAAGCAGCTCGGCATTCATCTTCCAGTCGGTTGCGGCTTGTCCGCTGCGGCCCACGGGACCAGCCGCGGCCGAGGCATCGCCGCCGATCTTGAATTTGTTCTTGAGCAGATCCTGGAAGCCGCGGTCGTTGACCGCAACCAGGAGGAGGTCGGTAGCCTGGCCTCCCACCTGGAAGCCGAACGAGCCGCCGGCCATGCGAATGAAGACCGGCGCGCTCCAGCCGTGGCCGGTGCGGCAGGTGACCACGCCCTGGCCGTACTGCGCGCCCACCAGGAAGGCTCCCTTGAGCATTCCGGGGACAACTCCCACGCAGGTTGCCTGCTGCAGGATGTTCATGGGGATGGTGGCGTCCTGGGCGGCCATGATGTGGTCCAGGACCAGCTTGGCCTGGTCGATGCGAGCCTGCAAATCGGCGCGCGTGGAGCCGGCATGGGCGGCGCAGGGAAGCATGAAGCACAGGCAGATGGAAGCGATGGTCTTTTTCATATGCGGTTCCTTTCCACTCCGCCCTCGCTTTCGGCGCGGAGATTTGAGCC
Organism: Occallatibacter sp.; assembly: GCA_050014455.1. GTDB lineage: Bacteria > Acidobacteriota > Terriglobia > Terriglobales > Acidobacteriaceae > Telmatobacter. Next base: position 15,221 of record JBEKDH010000162.1, on the reverse strand, counting down.
TTGCATTGAACGGGGCGCATGGCGGCGCCGTGGACCTGGATCGGAGGCTGTGCTCCGCCAGCGCTCTCCCCATGGCGAACCCTCGCCCACGAACGATACGTCCTGAAACAGGCTACAGCATCTGCGGCTGCTCGCGCCGCCGGGGCGCACAGGAGCGAATCCGAACCTCCTTGCATTCAGACGAGCAAATGGGCAATGAGGATGTTTGGGCGGAGGCGGATCAGTGTGTGTTTTCCCGGAGAGATCGGTGAAAAACAAAAAAAGAGGAGTTCCCTGGCCTCATGGAAAACATGCTGCCAGGGAACTCCTTTCCCCAGATCTGCGTTGTTTCTGTAAACAAGTCTGTGGGAAACGGGCCATTTAGGGGTGGTCAATAATGCTCACTCTTCAAGAGTACAGAAGGACTAGGGTCCAAGGTAACCATAATGTTTACAGATTAGTAAATGGGTCCGCGGGCCTTTCGAGTGCGAAGCGATTGCTCGGGGTCAAGCACGAAAAAAACAAAAAAAGAGGAGTTCCCTGGCCACATGGAAAACATGCTGCCAGGGAACTCCTTTCCCCAGATCTGCGTTGTTTCTGTAAACAAGTCTGTGGGAAACGAGTCACTTAGGCATGGTCAATATTGCTCACTCTTCAAGAGTACAGAAGGACTAGAGTCCAAGGTAACCATAATGTTTATGAGTTGATAACGGGCCCGCAGGCTTTCGAGTGCGGAGCGATTCTTCAGGGCGAGCCGCGAAAAAACACAAAAAAAGAGGAGCTCCCAGGCATGGAGGAAAGTGCCTTGCCAGGGAACTCCTTCCCCAGATCTGCTTTGTTTCCAGAAACAAGTCTGTGGAAATCGCGCAGATGACACAAGAGTACCGAAGGACTATACCCAATAGTAACCAAACCATTCGCTATTCGGTACCGGAATGCTGCGGGCTGTGCGACACCCGAGCCTGGCTGCGTTCACTTCGGCGACGGTCGCCGAAGAAGGCGCCAGATGTCTGCGGGCGGTTGAGCACGCGCATGGTGAGCTCAATCCGATTGTCCGCGCCGGCCTTGCGCAACAGGCGGCCCACGTGGGCCTTCACGGTGCGCTCCTCAATCCCCAAATGGCGGGCAATCTCCCGATTGGAACGGGCCTGCAGGATGAGATCCAGAACCTGGTGCTCGCGGTCGGTCAGGTGAGGGTTGGCGTTGGTGAGGCTGGAGTCGGGAACCTTGAGCAGCCGGTCGATGAGTTTGGAGAGCAGGCGGCGCGGCGCCCATATGGAGCCGCCGGTAACCGCCTCGATGGCCGCGCGCACGGTCTCGGGGCCAGCGGTCAATTCCAGATAGGCCCTGGCCCCGGCGACGATCGAATCGAGAACCAGTTCGTCGTTGCCTTCCGGGCCGATCACAATCAGCTTGAGAGAGGGACGGACGCGGCGAATGGTCTCCAGTATCTCTAACCCGCCGGAGGAACAATGCAGGTCCACCACTAGATATTCGATCGTTGAGCGGGCCGCCAACTCTTCGATGGTCCCCGCAACCGGGAGCAGGCGGGGCCTTCCGTGCTGAGAAGGCTGCTCGAAGATGCTGGCGAGCCCTTCAAGCCGGATGGGTTCATCGGATACCAGGCCTATCTGGATTGGTTCTTGAATGTGAATCGACGGCATCTTGCCCTCCCACAAGTCAGCAGGCGAGCTGAGCCCGATGCGAGCATGGAACGCGCTTTGCTCTCCTTGCCGCGCACACTCACGCCGCTCGTCCAACCAGGTCCATCGGGACGCTTGCAGCTTCCTGCAGCCAGGGAAGCACAATCCCTTGTTACTTCTGGTATTTGCCCTTGCCATCGGCATAGCCGATCTCGCAGGCTTCATCGGAGCGGAAAAGCAGAATCCGGCACAGCCCTTCGTTGGCGTAAACCCAGGCCGGCGGCGGAGTGGTATTCGAGATCTCCAAGGTCGCGAATCCCTCCCATTCCGGCTCGAATGGCGTCACGTTCGCAGTGATTCCGCAACGCGCATAGGTTGACTTTCCAACGCAGATCGTCAGTACTACCCTGGGGACATGAAAGTTCTCAATGGATCGAGCCAGTGCAAATCAACTTGGCGGCACGATCGATGAGTCGGGATTGAAGGATACAAACAAGCGCTCATCAAAGGCTCTTGAATCGATGATGGCGCTTCTCGCAACGGTAAATACTTTGAGCTCGCCGGAGACGCGGAGGTCATAGCCATAGGAGGAAAGCCCAAAAAATGATGCCCTCATGCACCTGCTTCTTGCTGAACGGCTCGACCATCGCCGCATGATGACCTGCTCCCGCACCCGGCGATCCCTTTGAATCGACATGCTGCACCCGTTTCCGGAATCATCTTTCCTTTCCGGACAAAAAACGGCGGGTACTGCCTTAAGCCTTGAATAATCCATATTACGAAAGACACCTTCGGTTAGCAATGGGTAGTCGCGGTTTTTTTCGGCCTGGACGCCGGCCGCTCGGCTCGACCGGCGGCGCGGTCCTTCCCGTGGGAAGTCGGCGCGCCCGGTTTGCCGTTGTTCCACAATCGCATTAAAATCAGTGGCATCAAACACGCAGGGCGTAGTAAAGTCAAATCAGTCGTGCCCACGAGGATACCCCTTTGATTAAGCAGGACATCGTCCATCAAGTAATCGAGCGCACGGGCCTGCCCCGCACCAAGGCAGAGGCCGCGGTGGATACGGTTTTCGAGGGCCTGAAAGCGGCTCTTACCGCCGGAGAGCGCATCGAACTGCGCGGATTTGGCGTCTTCAGCGTCCGCGCCCGCAAGACTGGCATCGGCCGGAATCCCCGAACCGGCACCGAGGTCAGCATCACCCCCGGCAAAGCGGTGCGCTTCAAGCCGGGCAAGGAACTGCATACGCTGGAGACCGGCGCGCCCGCCAAGTAAAGACCTTTTGAAGAAAAGCGCGCGGAGTTCCATGAATGTCCGAAATGTCCACGAGCGCGGGTTCCCAGTGCCTCTGGCTGCTGTGGGCGCGCTAGTCGACTCTCTTGCCAGCCGTGACGATCGCCTTTGGCCACGCGACAAATGGCCGCCGATGCGCTTTGACCGTCCGCTGGCGGTTGGCGCGGTTGGCGGCCACGGACCTGTCCGGTACTCCGTCGAAGAGCACCACCCAAACCAGTCGATACTCTTCCGCTTTTCCGCCCCGCGCGGCTTTGACGGAACGCACTGCTTCGAAGTTGAGGAACGGCAGGGGGCGACTTTTCTGCGCCACGTGCTGGAGATGCGCGCAACGGGCCGGGCTCTGCTGAGTTGGTCACTGTATATCCGGCCTCTGCACGATGCCTGCGTCGAAGACTGCTTGGACCGCGCAACGGTTTCGTTGGGAGTCGCTCTTGAGCGTCCGGCGAGCTGGTCGATCTATGTGCGTATGCTGCGTGCCTTCAGGCAGGCGGTTTCCCGCTCCAAGCAGCGATAACCGGCCGGACGGCAGTGTGCCCCACCGCAGTTGGTCACATCAGCCGCAGCGCATCCACGTCCACGATCAGATTCCTGCGCGGGATGCCGGCCTCATCGGCGTGGACCAGCATTGCGCGCAGCGCCGCATTGAGGGCGCGGCGCGAGGCGGCCTTGAGGATCATGTGAAAGCGGTACGTTCCCTTGATGCGGGCAATCGGCGCGGTGCAGGGGCCGAGCACACGCACGGCTCCGCCGCTCTGGCTTTGGACGAGGTACTTGCCGAGGACAGACGACCATCCGGCGGCTTCCTCCAGCTTTTGCGACTGTACCAGCACGTTGGCCAGAACGCCGAAGGGCGGGTAATGCATCCAGCGGCGGTACTTCAATTCGCGCTCTACAAAGCTCGCGTAATTGTGCGTGCTCGCGGCCACGATCGCGTAGTGGTCTGGATAGTAAGTCTGCACGACTACACGGCCGGGCAACTCGCCGCGGCCGGCGCGCCCCGAGACCTGGGTCATCAACTGAAAGACGCGCTCGGCGGCGCGGAAGTCGGGCATGGAGAGCGCGTGGTCGCAGCCCACCACGCCGACCAGCGTGACGCCGTGAATGTCGTGGCCTTTGGCGATCATCTGCGTGCCCACCAGCAGGTTGATCTCGCCGGAGTGGAGGCGCGCCAGCAGCTGCTCCAGATCGTAGCGCCCGCGCACCGTGTCGCGGTCCATGCGGCCGATGCGCGCGGTGGGGAAGATCTCCGTCAACCGCTCTTCGCCCTGCTCCGATCCGGCGCCAAGATAGTAAAGGTGCTCGCTGTCGCACTTGGGGCAGCGGGCGGGAACGGTGCGGCTGAAGCCGCAGTAGTGGCACTCCAGGCGCTGGCCGGCGCGGGCCAACCCGGCATCGTCTCCCGGGGGCTTGTGGTGGGTGAGCGAGATGGCGCAGTTCTGGCACTCCAGCTTTTCGCCGCAGGCCCGGCAGATGACGGCGAAGGAGTAGCCGCGGCGGTTGAGCAGGATAAGGGCCTGCTCGCCGCGGTCCAGCGCCTCGCGAGTCTGGCCCACAAGCGCACGGGAAAAGAGCTGCTCCCGGCCCGTCTCGTGAAACTCGCGCCGCATATCGACGAGCTCCACCGAGGGCAGCGGGCGGTCCATCACGCGGTCGCGCAGCTCGATGCGGGCGTACTTGCCCTGGACCGAGTTCTGCCAGCTTTCAAGCGACGGCGTGGCCGAGCCCAGCACCACGACGGCTCCCTCCAGCTTGGCGCGCATCACGGCCACGTCGCGGGCGTTGTAGCGGGGTGTCTCCTCCTGCTTGTAGCTCTGGTCGTGCTCCTCGTCCACCAGAATCAAGCCCAGGTTGGGTGCAGGGGCGAAGATGGCCGAGCGCGTGCCGACGACGATGGGCGCATCGCCGCGGCGGATGCGCCGCCACTGCTCGCTGCGCTCCTCCGGCGTCAGCGCGGAGTGCAGCAAGGCAACCCTTTGCCCGAAGGCGGCGTCGAGCAGGCCAGCCATCTGCGGCGTCAGGCCGATCTCGGGTACCAGCAGGATGGACGAGAGGCCGCGATCCAGCGCACGCTGCATGGCGGCCAGGTAGATGGCGGTTTTGCCCGAGCCTGTCACGCCGTAGAGCAGAAAAGGCTTGAATGCGCCCAGGGAGGAAGCCAAGCTGGCGAGGGCTTCGATCTGCGGCTCGTTGAGGCGGAAGGGGGCGGCGGCCGGCGCAATTCCTCCGAGGCGGAAGACGGCGGGGCGCTTGTCGATGCGGACCAGGCCACGCCGGACGAGGGTTTGCAGCGTAGAGGAGGGAAGATCTTTGCGGCGCAGTTCGGCCAAAGGCAGCTCATTGCCGCAGGCCGCCAGTTCGGCCAGGATCGCCTGCTGCTTCCGGGTCAGCGCGGGCAGCCGCGTCTCGGGGATGAGCACGGCAAAGCGTTCCATGCGGCGCGCATCGCGCTCGGCGGCGGAGGTTTCGCGGGCAATCCACTTCTTGCGCAGCAGGCTGGCAAGCACCGGAAGCGTGGCCGCTGTTGTGGTGCGTAAAGTGGAAACTTTGACCGGCTCGCCGGCGGCTAGACGGCTGAGGACGCGATGCTCCAGATCCTGCTCTTCGGCGGAAAGCCTTCCGCGCCGCTTCATGCTGCCTCTGTTCATGAGCCTAGGTTTGGGTGCCCCCGAGCCTGCACTGAGCTTGCCGAAGTGTCCGGATTCTGGGATCCTGGAGTCCGGCCGCTCCGCCTCCGCGCACGTAGCCAGCACATCCCGCCCCAGGTCGGTAATGCGGTAGTAAACCGTGCGGCGAACCTCGGCCATCAGCGGCAGCATTCCGCGCAGCACCTCGCCCAACGGGGCCAGATAGTACTGGGCCATCCACTCCGCCAGACGGAGCAAATCGTCGCCGAGCAGCGGCTCGTCGTCCAGAACCGCCTCCAGAAACCGTACCTCGAAATCCGCAGGAGGATTGACGTTGACCGCGGTTACCACGCCGATCAGTTTTTCGTTGCGGAAGGGCGCAATCACCCGCGCCCCCCGCCGCGGAAGCTGGTCCTCGCGCACCGCATACGTGAAGGTGCGATCCAGCGGCACGGGCAGAGCGACTTCGCAGCAGACGGGCATGGCAGGCAAGAATCAGTGTAGGGGATGGGGGCTCGCCGAGCATGGATTGAATCCGCGCGCTGCCAAGAATATGGTATAACTGTCATACTTTATGAGATTCCATTTCGATCCGCGCAAGAGCCGGCGGCTGCAGAAGAACCCGAGGCGCGGGATCGGATTCGAAGAAGCGCAGGCGATTTTCGACCGTCCGTATTATCCGGATAAACGCTCCGATCTCCCTGAGCATTTCCGGGCAATCGAGTAGGTCAGGTCGACACTTTATTCCCTGACCTTCGAGGTTCGCGAAGACGAAGAGGGCAAATATTACCATTTGGTAACGCCGTGGAAATGCGTAGATCGTTAGCCGTTCTGATCGCGTTATTGAACTTTGCAGGCCTGACTTCTTGCATCGGCCTTGCTCAAGCGCCGGCGTCGCGATCTGCCGCGGCTTCCGTGGATGGCCAGATTGTCAACACCGGACTCTCTTCAGTGACTGTCCGCCTGGAAAGAACGCCGGCGAATCCGCTGAGGTATTTCGACGGCTACTTCGCGAGCGCAAAAGCCGACGGCAGCTTTCATTTTCGCGACGTAGCGCCCGGCAGATATCGCCTGACCGCCGAGACCAAGGAGTCGATGCATGGGGAGTATGGTTCCCATGGGCTGGGAGGGTCTGGAAAGATAATTTGGATCGCTTCGGGAGACCACCTCCGCGTCGCGGACCGGAACGGAAATCCGCTTGAAGTCGAGGTGGAGGTATATGGAAATCCAGCAAACAACTCCGGTGGCATCGATGTAAGACGAGCGAGGGCGGAGCTGCCTGCCAGGCGTACCGACTCCACCGGATTCTTCAGCTTTCCTAAACTGCAGAACGAGCGAGGGTATTTCATCCGGGCGGGCGGGGTTTGGTATCCATCGACGGAAGACTTTGCACAAGCGATTCCGCTTTCGCCCATGCCTTACTCCGTCTCGGGATGCCAGGCAAACATCCAAGTCAGTCCTTCGAAGTGCACCGGGAGCGTACTTGGAAAGTTTCAGGGCGCTCCTCAGTGCTCTGCGAGTGAAAACGATGCGGCACTGTACGGTGTACATCCCTCCGGAGCGCTCTTTCTGGCAAACGATCGTTGGACACACCTTGAGGATGGCGTCGAATTCAAAGGAGTCTGCGATGGGCGTTACGCAATCGTTGCGCATCAGGACGACAGTTGTTCTCAGCAAGGCCAGCCGCAAGGGTTCGCTTCTCCGGTTTTCCAACTTGGCGGGCCCACCGCGACCGTGCCGCTTACCGAAGCAACGAATGAGGAGATTGCCCAAATCGGTCGAGTTCAGGAGTCTCAATCCAAGCCGCAACCAATCTCCGGCACTTTACAATTCGAGGGGCTGACACCGAGCGAGGCCTGCCCGGCGCATTCCTGGCGTCAGGTTGAGTTGAAGAGCAATCAACACAATCTGCGGCTTACCGCTTCGGTTCGCATCAGTGGAAACTTTACCTTTCCCCCGGTGACGCCCGGCAACTATCAAATGGTTTTCGAAGCAACAATGCATGGAGGCGCCTATATCAAGACATTCGATGTGAACGGCAAGCCGGCAGATCCCGCGAATTTTGCTGTCCCGCCGGAAGAACCCGCGCATGTCGAGATAGTATTCAGCAACGATCCACGGAGTGCGAAAGGTCATTTGCGAGGGGATTATGCGGCGCCTCTTCATTTCTTGCCCGAAGGTACCCATCCTGACGGCTCCGTATCCGGCACTGTTACTGGAGCAGCGGGGAACAATGCTGTTGTGAAACTGACCCCCACCCGGTATAACTCCGCGCAATCGACGGAGTATAAAACGGTTGCCTTAAGGAACGGCGCCTTTCGCTTCGCTTCGGTATTCCCCGGCATCTACAAGCTCTTCACCGAGGGAGGCCAGAACCAATACTCTGCCTATGGAGCAAAGGGACCTGGCTTGGAGGGACTGCCTGTCGTTCTCCACGCAGATCAGCACCTGAGTCACCTCTCGTTCCCGGCCTACCGAAAGAGCTCCGTTTGCGGAAGCGTTCTCGACGGGGAAGGGAAGCCGCAATCAGGAGTTGAAGTTTCGGTGCGGGGATACGATACCAAGACTCTCCCAAATTCGAGCGGATATGACGCCTGGCAGAGGAAGTCCGTTACCGACGATCGAGGCCGCTACTTGATCACCGAAGTTGGGCCCAGCCCCTTTCTGTGGCTTTGGGCAGAATTGGACGGAAAGCGAACGTATTTTCCCTCCGCAAGCGACGCCTTTGAAACTCAGCCGATCCATCTCGGAACCGAAGATTCCGCTTGTATATACGATATCCATTTACCCAAACAAGAAGAAAGGCAGCATGCACGGGGATACAGTGTTTCCGGAGTCATCGACGGCAAGATCGATTCGGTTTTGGGCTACAGGTTCAGGGTAGAGATTGCGTCTGAGAATCCAGATTATCCGTCGCCGGTTGAGCCGGGAGAAGTTGGGAAAGACGGAAAATTCGAATTGAACGAAGTGTGGCCGGGAAGCTACACACTGATTCTCACCACTGAATGCGACGATGCGACTGTTTCCTGCGATCCGAAATACGAATCCAAGTACTTAGACGGAAGACACATACGCATACCTGCGGGCTTTTTTCATCGAACTCTTGCATCCCAGAGGATTACCGTAACAAACTCCGATCTGGTCGGCCTAAAACTCACGCTCGACACCCTGCCTTCTCTGGACGCAGAGGTTGTCTTCGGTGAAAATACAGGGAAAGGCAACAACCCGTTTAGTTATGTAAGGCTGCTGGAGCGTGGCGCCGAGTTTGAAATTCCTTCCAGAGACCCTTTAACCGAAGCGAAGCTCGAGAGCAATGGACATTACTTTTTCAAATACTTGAATGCCCGCGACTACGCCTTTCACGTGGACAATCTCTTCACGGACAATTACGTAAAGTCCATTCTGCTTGACGGCAAACCGATGGAAGGAGCCCGCATCAGGCTAAGCCCCGGCCAATCCGCTCATCTCGTTGCTTACATGGCCACAGACGGCGCTTCCGGCACGATTGTACCCGGTCCCACCGATCCGCCGGTGGATGAATACGAGGATCAATGCCGATTCGTCAATGGGCGTCCCACGAGGATTCTGATGATACCTGACTTGCTGCCGTCCGACGACTCCGGCATTCTCATTGGCTTTACCCTGACGAATAGCGAGAACCTGCCAGATGGCAAGTACCATTTTTCCGCGGTTCCGCCGGGGAATTATCACATTTTGGCCCTTGACCTCCTGGGTCGGTTCGGGGGACTCGTGGTTGGAGCCGACGATGTGGCATTTGAGAGTCATGATGCGCTGGTGAAGCTTGCCGCATTGGGCAAGCCGGTTGAAGTGAAGAGCAATCAGCACTTTGAATGGGTCGCTCCTGTTGTGACCGAGCAGATGATGAAGTTAAAGGCTGAATTGGGGTTGCCCGCAGGGCGTTGAAAAGCAGGCTCTCGAGGAGAAATCTTTCGCAGAGAGGCGTTGCTCCTTTGTTGAGACCGCATAGGTGAGAGCGCTTGGGTTCTACGACCCGCCCCGGGAAACTCGGCTTGCCGTCCAACTGCTTTGCGGCCGAGGCCGAGTTGTCTCCTTCGCGGGGCGCGGCGCCACTCGATGTGCAACGATGCCGGCTTGGTCAGTCGCCGATCCCGGGGGTTATAACGGCTAAGATTGTCGTTGAGTCTACAATCCTGACTTTGGAAAGCCGAAAGATCCGGCCCGTTGGAGATGCCGCATCCGAAGTTATAACGATCTGGGTCGCAATGCAGGATGCAGTGGCTTCGGAGGTAAATCCCGATCCCTTGATGACGGTTGGATTCTCGATTCCCGCCATCCAAGCGCTGGGGGATAAAGAAGCAATAGTGACCATCGGGCAAGTGAAACTCGACTGTGGAGAGGGCGAAGTTCGGGGAGCAGGGGGCTGAATATGAATTCCCGTGAACTGCTGGAAACCAGGATCCGCCGACAGGGACAACTGAACGGCGCCGGTGGGGGCGTTGGCCGAAACGACCGCTTTGAACGTGGAAAGCTTCGGGCTGACATAGGTAAGTTTGCTCAGAATCACATACGACTCTGCCGATGCGGCTGTTAAGGGGGCAGGATAAATCGGCCACTCGAAGGCGGAAAGATGCACATCTTGAGAACCGGATTCTGCCGGGCCCATGCGTATCGGAAATGCTCCCTTGATCGAAACAGTGTATGTATGCCCGGGAGCCCAGATGACAGGATCGAAGCTAATCGAATACTCACCCTGAGTGCTTGAACTCATTGGGAGACTGTTCGCGGGCAGACAGGAATGCGCCTCGGACCGTGCATGGCAAAGAGCGGCGGAGACCAAGAAGTTGAGCGCAATGGCGGGGAGGCTGCGCGTTGCAATTGCCTTTCCCCACTTTGCAAGCTGTTTGCGCATCGGCGCCGTCCCCGAAGTAGAATCCGCTGCTTGATTACTAAGCTCATAATACTCGCGCCTGAGCCGGTTAATGTGGATTATCGGTTGTAGATTCCTGCACGGCCAACTGGGCCGTCTTCCACGAGGAGGCATGGTGCAGAGTTGGCTGTGTCAACGCCCTTTCCGGCGTTAACAACTCTTTCCAAGCGGGACTTCCGGTTGTCAACAATTAACACGCAATGCCACAAGCGGCGAAAGGACAAGTCGCTGAGGGAAATGTCGTGCTTTGCTTGACGGGATATCCGTGGAGCGCGAATGTATCACACAGGAACCGAATTCAGCGGTTCTGGACAGGCGACCGACCACTCGTCTCCAATCCCGATTTTGGCCTTCCCGGTTTTTCTGACAGGCTCTGGTCCACACGGGGGAGGAACCGGCGGCAACCCACACCGAGTGGGGTGACTCGCATCTCCGCCATGACCGAGGCCGGCGACGATGCCGAGCCGGTAGGGAGCCCTGCCATGCACGCTTCTCTGCGCGGGCGATAGCCACGGGACTACCCATTCGGGATGCGCTACCTATATGCTGGAGTATGGGTCTCATATGATTACGGACGGTTGGATGGACATAAAGATCAAGGTCGTTCTGGTCGCCTTTTTACTTCAATTTCACGCTTCCGCGTCCTTTCCCCAGTCCGCCGCGCAGCAGGACTATACGCAGCCGGGCCTTTCGCAACCGGCTGGGCGGGCAAGAGTGATTGTTTTTGTGCATGGCCTTCACGGGAGCCGCGAGTCCTGGCGGGCTTCAAACAATGCCTATTGGCCGGACATGATTCGGACGGACCCGCGCTTCGCCTATTCCGACGTTGAAGTTGCGGAGTATCCCACGCCTGCGTCGAATGGCAAGATGTCCAGTGTGCAGTTGGCTGACATCCTCTGGAACCGCCTCAAGCATGACCATGTCTGGGAGCATCGCGAGGTGGTTTTCATCGCGCATAGCCTGGGTGGCATTCTCGTCGAGGAGATGCTGTTGAGGCATCCCGAGGAGGCAGCGAAAGTCAAGTTCATCGTGTCGTATGGAACCCCGCACGAGGGTTCGCCGATGGCCCGGATCGCTTCCATCTACGACAGGGATCCGCTGCTCAACGATTTAAGCGATGCGGACAATAACGCCTTCCTGACCCAGTTGGAAAGCAATTGGCGGGGGCACGATTCCGTAAACGGCATTCATCGGTTCTGTGCCTATGAATCCGAAGACACGACGCCGGAAAGCGGAGTTGGGCGCTATCTCAAAACCCATGCTCGCGTGGTTGGCTATTTTAGCGCTACCTATGGATGCGATGTGACTACACCGCCGCAGGAGATCCATTCGGATCACGTGAACATGGTCCGGCCTCTGAACCGGGCGTCGAGTGCCTACGATTTTTTCTACCGCGTGTACCGCGACAACCCAATCCTGGAAGAACAGGTGGTCACCCGAGACAGCGTGATCGCGGGCCTGGAAGCCGGCTGCGACCGAAGCAACGCAAATCCCGACTTGCAAGTCCCCATAGCCCTCGATAGCACGATGCACGAAAAAGTGATTGCGGCGACGGCCTCGTTGATCAATGCCGTGGACCTGCGAGACGTGAATCCAAACCCGCCGGTCGTCACCAAGATCGATCCGGACGGCGTAGCCCATGTGCAATATGGATTCAGCGGGCCAACCAAGAAGCTCTTCGTTTGCTTCGGCGCAGCCCATGCCTCTTTGAAGGTTCAGTTTTCAATCGACCGGCAAGTACCGGTTCGCGAGCCGCAGAACTGAGCCCCTATATGGGACAAGCCCCCGGGGACGGCCGCCAGGACAATGCAGTCGCCGAGACCATTCTCCGGCGATCCTACTGGCGATGCTGCTTCGCGGGCTTGGCCGCCTTGGGCTTTTCGCCTTCCAAATGGCCCACGGGTATCGGCCCCAGGTCGGGTCCGGTGCGCTTGACGATGGTGTCGTGCATGACGTAACTGATGGTGCGCAACGAGGCCGGGCGGCTGATCCCAGTGGCCGGATCGACGGAAACATTCTCTCCGTTGCCAATTTGGAAGCTGAAGATCGGCGCGGCACCGCCGGACGCGGGCTGGAAACCCGTCCGGACCGGCAGATAACCCTGGATGGGATGCAGCCGAAAGGCCGTCTCATAGCGATGGCGCTTGAGGCTCCAGGTAAACACGCGCACCTGGTTGAAATCGAAGGGCAGGCCGGACTGGGGCGGGCCGAGGACGGTCACATACTCGGGAACCTCGTTGCTGGCCATACCGGAGTCGGGATCGGTGACTTTGGTCAGAACGTACGCGCCCACGATCCGCTGGCCTTCGGCGTAAGCGCCGATCGCGTCCGGCACATCCACATCCACCCGGCCGGCCAGCAGCCAGCCCGCGCGGCCCTGCTCGTCGCGAACCAGCCACCAATCTTCCAAAATGGGGGGCGGAGCGGCAGGTGCGCCAGGCACTGCGCCGGGCGCGCCTGAAGGGGGTTGCATTGCGGCGGAAGCGGGCGTGGGCGATTTGACCGAAGCGGACGCCCGGGATGAGCCATTTCCCGATAAGGAAGGCTTGAGGGCTGTTCGCCTGGCGGGCGATCCGGGGCTCCGAGCAGCTGTTTTCGGGGCCGAGGCGCGGGCCAGAAGCTGCACCTTGGCGTTGGCTGCGAGCAGATAGAAGTGCTCCGAATCGCGGCCGGGCGAGATGTGGAGATAAATGTCGTCGCGGACCACTGCGGTGGCTACCACCGGATCCTGCTTGTGCTGGGCGGCGAGCTGAACGAACGCATCGCTGGTTTTGGCATCGATGACGGCGAGTTCTTCAATCCAGCCGATCTCGTTCTTCTGGGTTCTGACCTTGAGGAAACGGCGGCCGCGTTCGAGGACTTCGAGCGGCTGCCCGTTGGTTACCTCGGCCACACGATTCGAGACGGCGGCTACACGGTCGTGGAGGAACATCTGGCGGGCGGAGACGTAGACCGTCTCGTGCTGCTCATGGTGAAATCGGGCGCACCCGCAGGCGAACGCAAGAAGACTCAGAGCCAGGAAAGAAGTCAGCGCCGGCAGCGAAGGCACTGCAGCCCGCATGCGCGGGATGGAGCGGACGAGGGAGATTGGGGATCGCGTGAACACAGCCGGTGGCGTTCCTCTTGAGGATAGCAGAATCAGGTGCGGACAACCGGAAACAGGATCGGAGGCTGAGCCGGCCGCGGCTTCAAGCAGCCCAGGGCAGGCACAATCCGCCAAAATGGGAACGCAAATAGCCGCCGGTTGGATGCACTGCTCTGCGACGCGATACATTGATGGGGTGACGGACAATCTCATTCTGATCACGCTGCTGGTCAAACTGGGCGTAGTTGCTTCGGTGGCGAGCGTGCTCGCGCGGGTGACCACGTTCCGGCGGCTGTTCTTTGCCGAGCGGCGCAGTCCCCGCCAAACCCTGGCCTTGCTGGCCTTTTTTCTGGTGCCGCTCACGCTGGGTGTGTGGGTGCGGCTGGTGGTGCCCAATTTTCTGGCCGCCGATATCTCCTTTGCGACGGTGATTCTGCTGGGCCTGCTGTTGGGGCCAAGCTGGGCCGTGCTGGGCGGGGTGGTACTGTCGGCGCCCGCGGTCTATCACCACGAGTACCTGGCTTTGCCCTTCAATGCAGCCCTGGGCCTGGCGGCTGGCCTGCTGGGCCGTTTGGTCGAACGGGAGGAGATCTGGTCTTTCACGCCATTCATTGACCTGAGCCTCTATCGCTGGGTTCGACGCAACTTGCGCCAGCCCCGCATCGACCGCCAGATACTCTTGCTGGTCATCATCGCGGTCATGGAGATGATCCGTGACTGGCTGGCCCACGCCTATCCGCACCGGCTCTTTGCGCTGCTCTCAGGCCAGTTGTGGATTCAGGCGCTGGTGTGGCTTAGCGCGCCCATCGATGTGGGTATCGCGCTCAAAGTGTGGAACGCGCTGCGCATCGAAATGAAACTTGAGGACCAGAAGCGGCTGCTTCTGGAAGCCCGGCTCGACGCCCTCCAGCGGCAGATCAACCCGCACTTCCTCTTCAACACGCTCAACTCCATCGCCTCGCTGGTGCGCGTGAATCCCGAGATGGCGCGGGAGATGACGGTCAAGCTCGCCAGCATTCTGCGCGCGCTGCTCAAGGACCACGATACCTACGTTCCGCTGAGCGAGGAGCTGAGCTTTACCGACGACTACCTCGATATTGAGGTGGTGCGCTTCGGCGCCGGCAAGCTGAGGGTGGAAAAGGAGATCGATCCGCAAACGCTGGGCGTTCTGGTGCCCAGCATCCTGCTACAGCCGCTGATTGAAAACAGCATCAAGCACGGGCTGGAGCCGCGCCTCAACGGCGGCACCGTGACCCTGCGCAGCCGCCTCAAAGGAGACCGCGTGCTGATCGAAGTGGCCGACGATGGCGTGGGCATGGGCAACAAGCCGCCCACGGCGCTGCGCCGCTCCGGCGCGGGCATCGGCATGAAGAATGTGCAGGAGCGCCTTGAGGTGCTCTACGGCAACCAGGCGCAATTCGAGGTGGTCAGCAACCCTGGGCGCGGCACGCTGGTCTCGATCGAAATTCCGGCGAATCTGCCTAATTCGGTTTGAGCGGTTCGATGCCAGGTCACAGAAGCGAGGACTGGCACACGCGATGCCCGCAAACCGACACGAAAGGGGAGTAGCATTGAAGTGCCATGGTCACAAATTTCGCCACCAGCCTCGCGGATAGAAGCAAGGTTCTTCGCGCGGTCGCCTGTTTCGGAGATCGATACTCCCGCGAGTTCCTGAGCTGCACTTACCT
>JBEKDH010000161.1:0-9555 GCA_050014455.1 Occallatibacter sp. | reverse complement strand
CACCGACTCCGTCATGGCGTGATAGAGCATGGAGCTGACATATTGCGGGAGCAGTCCGTTGAACAGCTCCTCCGCCGGCTCCTCATAGATGTAATCCACCTGCGCGGTGCCGAACTTGCGCGCCTCCTCGTCGGCCGCCGCGGTATCCACCGGCTCCAGCAGGATGCCCGCCGAGAGAGCGGCCTCGGCGGCGCGCTCGCGCTCGGCTTCGGTCGGTTCCACCGCGCCGGTAATCTGCGGAATGCCGATCTTCATGATCGGCAATAATTTCTCGACCACAAGGCGCTGCGCGATCACCGACTTGAATTCGTTGTAGACGATGTAGGCGGCATCAATCTCTTCATGCACGTAGCGGGAGATGACGCTCTGGGCCAGATCGTAGACGCGGCTGGTCTCCAGCTTCAAGAGCATCCCCGGATGGTCGCCGGTGACTTCAACCGGCGCCTTGCGCTCGCGGGTCTTGGTGACGCGGCCGCTCTCATCCGTCTGTTCCGTGTAAACGGCTGCGGGATAGCGGCGCCGCAACTGATCGCGGCCCTTGCGGCCCACGGCTTCGATATCGATCTCCCGCGTGGCGTTGCCGGAGATGAACTGGAAGGCCGCCTTGAGAATGTTGGCATTGAAGGCCCCGGCAAAGCCTTTGTCGCCGCTGATGACAATCAGAAGCACCCGCTTCTCTTCGCGCGTGGCAAAGAGCGGATGGCGCAGCTCGCCGGTGGCCTCGTCGAAGATATCGACGCGGCGGACCAGCGATTCCAGCACGCTGGTGATCATGCGGGCGTAGGGCCGGGCCGCCAGCGCCCGCTCCTGCGCGCGCCGCAGCTTGGCCGCCGAGACCATCTTCATGGCCTTGGTGATCTGCCGCGTGTTTTTCACGCTGCGGATGCGTCGCCGTAAGTCCAGTACATTCGCCATGATGCTTTCCGTTACCGAGCTTCTAGCCTCTAGCTCTTATTTCCCTGCTTCCAAATCCAGATTTCATGCTTCGGCTTCTTGCCTTTAGCTAGCAGCTAGAAGCTAGGAGCTAGTGGTTGCCGCCAGCTCTGCCTTGAAGTTCGCCGAGTATTCCTTCAGCGCGGCGTGCAGCTTGGCGCGCAGGTCGTCGTCGAGCGCCTTCTTCTTGGTCAGATCGTCGATCAGCGCCGTCTGCGCGGCGTCGAAGTACTTGTACAAGCCAACCTCGAAGGCGCGAATATCCGCGACTTGAAACTCGTCCAGATAGCCCTGCGTGCCGGCAAACAAGATCACTGCCTGCTGCTGCCAGGTGAGCGGCTGGAACTGCGGCTGCTTGAGCAGTTCCGTCAGCCGCTGGCCGCGGTTGAGCTGCTTCTGCGTGAGCGGGTCGAGATCCGAGCCAAACTGGGCGAAGGCCGCCAGTTCGCGATACTGCGCCAGGTCCAGCTTGAGCGTCGCGCCCACCTGCTTGACCGCTTTGATGGCCGCCGAAAAGCCCACGCGCGAGACCGAAAGACCCACGTTTACCGCCGGACGCACGCCGGAGTTGAACAAGTCGGTTTCCAGAAAGATTTGCCCGTCGGTGATGGAGATGACGTTGGTGGGAATGTAGGCCGAAACGTCGCCGGCCTGGGTCTCGATGACCGGTAGCGCGGTCAGCGATCCACCACCTTTCTTGGTGCTCATCTTGGACGAGCGCTCCAGCAGCCGCGAGTGAAGATAGAAGACGTCGCCGGGATAGGCTTCGCGGCCCGGCGGACGGCGCAGAAGCAGCGAAATCTCGCGATAGGCCATGGCGTGCTTGGAGAGATCGTCGTACATCACCAGGGCATGGCGGCCGGAGTCGCGGAAGTACTCGCCGATGGCAGTGGCCGCGTAGGGCGCAATGTACAGCATCGGCGCCGGCTCGGAGGCCGAGGCGGCCACGACCACCGTGTGCCCCATCGCGCCGGCTTCGGTCAGCGTCTGCACGACCTGAGCAATCGAGGACCGCTTCTGGCCGATGGCGCAGTAGATGCAGATCAGGTCGTTCTTGGCGTTGTTGATAATCGTGTCCAGCAGCACGGCGGTCTTGCCCGTCTGACGGTCGCCGATGATGAGCTCGCGCTGCCCGCGGCCGATGGGAATCATGGCGTCGATGGCCTTGAGGCCGGTAGCCATAGGCTCGCGCACCGGCTGGCGGTCAATGATGCCGGGCGCCAGCCGCTCGATCGGCAGCCTGGCCGTCGAAGCGATGGGGCCCTTGTCGTCGATGGGCTGGCCCAGCGCGTTCACCACACGGCCAATCATGCCCTCGCCCACCGGCACGCTCAGGATCGTTCCGGTGCGCTTTACCTCGTTGCCTTCGCTCAACTCGGTGTAGTCGCCCAGCACCACCGCGCCCACCGAATCTTCCTCCAGGCTCAGGGCCAGTCCGGCCACGCCGTGCGGAAAGCTGAGCAGCTCGCCGGCCATCACCTTGTCCAGGCCGTGCAGGCGCGCAATGCCGTCGCCCAGCGAGGTGATGGTCCCGACTTCGTCCACCTGGACCTTGGAGTCGTAGTTCGCGATCTGCTCGCGAAGTAGTTGCGTAATCTCGTCTGCCTTGATCTGAGCCATTTACAGTGAACAGTGATCAGTGGTCAGTGGTCAGCTCTCCGCATCTTGCGAGTTCTGACCTTTTCAAACCGCTGAACGCCTGCCTCCCTTTCAAAAGCCTTGAATTCCGATTCAAATTCCAAAATCCCGCTGCCGCCGATTGCCGCTTCCGACCACTGATCACTGACCACTGATCACTGCCTTCAACCGGTCCAGCCGCCCGCGCACCGAGCCGTCGTAGACCGTGGAGCCAATGCGCACCACTGTGCCGCCGAGGATCGCCGCATCCAATTTGAAGCTGGCCTCGACGCGTGCTCCGGCCAGCTTGCCAATCTCGGCCAGCAACGCTTCGCGCTCCGCCGAGCCCAACTCCCGCGCTGTCACAATCTCCGCCTGGCGAATCCCCAACTGCTGCTGCAAGAGCCGGCGATAGACAGCCGCCACTTCGCTCACCGCTCCAATGCGATCGTTCGAAATGAGCACCGCCAGCAGGTTGCGCAGTTCCTTTTGCAGTCCCAGCTTGCGGTTCAACGTGTCCAGGAATCTCACCTTCTGCACTGCGGGAATGCCAGGATTCACAAAGAATTCGCGCAGCTCCGGGCTGCCATCCCAGGTGGCCAGAAAATCGCGGAACTGGCGGTCGATGGCCGTAGTATTGAGCCGGGCGGCTGTAACCACTTCAAGAAAGGCGCTGGCATAACGGGCAACGAAGGCGGCCATCTAGTTCCGTCCCCCCTTGTTCACGTCGCCCACAAACTCGGCGATCACTGCACGGTCGACCGCGGGCGTCAGAACCAGTTGCTTGGCGGCCTGCTCCACGGCCAGGTCGGCGGCAAAGTGGCGCAATCCACGCCGGGCCTGCGCGGCTGCCATGCCAATCTCCTGCTCGGCGGAGGCGACGATGCGGGCGCTCTCTTCTTCCAGGCTGGCCTTGATCCGCGCCGCGTCCTTGCCGATCTCTTCCTCCACCTCGGCGCGGAACTTCGCGATCTCCTCATCCAGGCTGGTGAGCTTGGCCTCGACCGCGCTCAGCCGGGAGTTGGCGTCCTCGCTCACCTTGCGCGCCGACTCGATGCCGGTGCGCACCTTTTCGCCGCGCTGGCGAAGATACGCGGGCAGGAAGCGGTAGAGCGGAATACCAATGGCCAGCACAACGATGGCGAAGTTGATGAAATCGAAGATGTTGGCCGCGGTCCCAGGCTGCAGATGGAAGGTTCTGGCCGTCCACTTCACTACCGGGCCCTCGAGCCGGAAGGCGTCGTTCTGCGCTTGCTCTTCGGATTGGGCCGCCTCAGGCTTGGCTGTCACTGCTGGGGCAGTAGCGGAGCGGGACTCGGCCGGAGGAGCCGCTTGCTGCGCCGCCAAGCGCAGGGGGCCGATAGCCACCACGGCTGCCAGCACGGCGATCGTCAGGAAACGGAAAGAGCGAAACTCAAAAACGCGGGCAGATGAACGCGGTTGCGAAGCTGAATATCTCAACGGGTACCCCCGGCAGCCTGCGGCAGAACCGCGCGAACCACATGATTGGCCAAATCCCCGGCGCTGGCCTGGATGGCTAGTCTGGCCTGGGCGGCCTCGGCCTCCAGTTCGGCCCTGGCTTGGCTCACTTTGAGCGCGGCTGCCTTGCGCGCGGCCTCCAGAGCTGCGTCGCGCTCGGCGTTGCCCTGCTTCACGCGCTGTTCGCGAACCTTGTAGACCTCGGCGCGCGCAAGCCGCAGCTTGGCGGCATACTCCGCCGCCCTGGCCTCGGCCTGGGCAATGGCTTTGTGTGCGTCTTCGATGGCTCCCTCGGTGCGCGCGCGGCGCTCTTTCAGCGTTGCCGTCAGCGGACCCTGAATCAGAAACTGGTAGGCCATAACCAGCGCAATAAAGAGCAGGACCGTGGGCACTGCGCCGACGAAAAGAACCCCGAGTTGTTGAACGATTTCTTCCATGATTTAATCGGCAGCTCAGGCAGCCACTTTGGTCCCTTTTGTAGAAGGTGAACACTTTTTTGTATCAGGGGCGGACCCTCAAGTCAACGAAAGTGGAGTCGATCGGGCGGAGTCCTGTGACTGCGGTCACGAAACGGGAATATTGTCTCAAAAAAGAGCTTGCGTTCGCCTAAAACAGGCCTAGACTAAAGATACCACCCAGACCCGATCCAGGGTCCAGCGGGCCACCGGCTGCGGGAAGTCCCTCCACTCCTGCAGTCAGTGGTCCGCCTCTTAGTTTCTGGGTCCGTTTTCCGTCCTTTTTTCTTCCGGCGATTCCCGTGTCTTAGGGCTGGCCCCCATTGGATTTCTCCACGTTCAGCAGCCCTTTTGCCCGCAGCCAGGTCTCCAGCAGGCCCGGCCACTGGTCCAGAGCTGCGTCCCCCTTGCCCAGGCCGGTGCCGTGAGGTCCGTTGGCGAAGATGTGCGCCTCGGCGGGCACCCCGGCCTTTACCAGCGCCTCATAGAAGCGCAATCCCTGCTCTACTGGAACCGACTTGTCGTTGAAGGTGTGATACCAGAAGGTCGGTGGCGTGTCCCTGGTAACGAAAAGATCGGGAGAGTAGGACGCACGCAGCGCCTCGCACTGGTCCATCAAATTGAACATCTTGCAGTAGCTCAGGTGCGATGCATCGGGTGAAAAGGCGCCGATCCATGGGTAGCCCAGCACCAGGTAGTCCGGCCGGCTGGAGACGCGCTCGATGGGATCGTCCGCCTCCGGATTGCCGGGGACGGGCTGCGTCGAGGCCAGCGCCGCCAAGTGTCCGCCGGCGGAGAAGCCAATGATAACAATGCGGTTTGGGTTGATCTGGTAGTCCAGCGCCCGGGCCCGCACCAGTTGCACGGCGCGCCGCGCGTCGAGCAACGGAACGGGCAGAAGGTAGCCGTTCGAGGAGAGCCGGTAGCTCAGGACGAAGGCGCGAAAGCCGCGCGCCGTGAACCAGTCGGCGAACTGCCTGCCCTCCAAGTTGGCGGCCAGGTGGGCATACGCGCCGCCCGGAAAGATCACCACCGCGGAGCCGTTGCCCATACCGTGTTGCGGCTCGAAGATGGTCAGAGTGGGTATGTCTTCGCAGGCCTTGCCTTTGGCCTGCGGCGCGTCTCCCGGCCACAGGCGGACGGTCTGAATGCCCAGAAAGTCGTTGTTGTTCCCCACCGTCGCGCAGGGCTCCTTTTGCGCCCGCGCCGTTGAACAGGCCAGCAATCCAATCGCCAGCATTGCCGCAATTCGTTTCACGATAAGCCTCCCGTCCTTCGCGAGGATTATAGCCAAACCGCCGCACGTCCTGGGCAAGAGTTCTCAGCCAGTGCACTCAACTCGCGCGTCAGCTCAAATCCGTAGCGGGCAAAGTAGAAGGCCGCGCCATGGACCCGCTCCTGGAGAACGCCGCCCGGATAGAGCGCCTGGCAGATGGCCTCGGCGTGGCGGCCCAGCGAGGCCTCGCGCTGCAACTGGAAGTTCGCCGCCAGGGTGCGCAGGCGGCTCATCTGATAGCGCATCTTGCTGGCCGCTGTCTCCGCCGACCGGCCCAGTCCGGCATCGAGGGCGCCCATCCACTCCACCAGCGGCGCAAGCTCGGCCTCCAGCGCCGTCCCCGCCGCCGCTAGCCTGTTCCGGCCTTCGGCCGGCATCGCCCGCTCAGCCAGCAACCGAGCCAGCGCCGCCGCGCCTTCCGCCCCGCTCACCTTTAAGACCCGCTCCAGCGTCAGCTCATGCTTGCGCAGCAGTTCACCGGTGGCCGGCTCAATCAGCGTTGCCGAGAAGCGCGGAGCAGCCGGCGTTACCCGGCCCAGAATGCGCTCAAAGAGCACTGCGGATTGGGCAAAGTAGGCAATCTCCGCCGGCCCGCCGATGGTGAGCGAGGTAGAGAGCAGGAAGTCCTGAAAGACCGGCCTCAGCAGCGCAGAGGGCGAGATGCGCTCCGGCTCGGTGTCCAAGATCCCCACGAGGTCGGCGGTGGAAAAGCTCCGCCGCCCGCCCAATCCAGATGTTTGCCACAAGCCACCGGGTTCGGCCGCGCTGGGCGCTATCCGCTTGAGCGCCAGCCGTGCCCCCGTACCTTCGTCAATCAGGAAGAGCAGGCTGGATTGTTCGCCCACGGCCACCTGCGCATGGTAGCCCGCGGCAGCGAGTTCGCCGTTCCTCTCGATCAGGGCCGCGTGCAACTCATCGGCGCGCTCCAAGGCGGCCCGCAGCACCGGCGCGCCCATGCGGTGGAACTCGCGCCCGCTTGCGTCCAGCACCAGCAGTCCCTGCGCGGCAAACGCCTTCGCGTAGAAGGCCGCAAAAGCCTGTGCGAAGGTGCGGCCCGGCTGGTAGGCCTCCGCCAGCGCCTGCGTCGCATCCGACTCGCCCAGCAGCTCCCACGCCTGCTCGACCAAAGGCAGAATCCGCTCGTCCAGCACCATGCCGCCCACCGGCCGCGCCGTGGACGCTTGCGCTGCCGAAATCGGGGAATAGACCAGCTTGCGCAGCTCCCGCCCCGCCGGAAAGCTGACGTGGCTAATCTCCGCAAAGTCGTGGTCTTCGCTGGCCAGCCAGAAGATGGCCGCGTGGGGATGGCCGGCCGCCGTCGCCCGCCGCGCTCGCGCTACGGCCGTCGCCGCTTTGAAAGGCGTAAACAGCGGCCCTCCAAAGAGCCCCACCTGCTGGCCGGTAACCACCGCTCCCGCACCGTTGCCGAGCGCTTCAAGCGCCGCTGCGGAAGCTGGGGACGGATTTTGGCGCGCCAGCAGCCCTACCAGCTGCGGCCAGTGCGCCGGAAGCTCCGGACGCGCCTGCCAGCGGGAATCGGGCGGCAGCGAGGCGTAGAACGGCCGCGCGCCCGCATCGCCGGCGCAATAGTCCAGAAACAGCCGGTGCAGCCCCGGCGCGACGGTAATGGGAAGACAATCCGCGGTCAGCAACTCATTCACTTCCGGCCATTTGCTCCCGGCTTACCGCGCTCATGGGCAAACCCCATCCGCTGGCGCTCAGGGTCATTGGGCTCCTGTTAAGGATGCCACGCCGGGCGCAATCGATGCACAACTCGCTCTGGGGAACTAAGTTGCTCGCCGATGCCACCCGTTCGGAAGCGGCTCGCGCGCCAACGGGATTGCGCCGCCCCATGAGACAATGCCCTCGGCAGCCATTCTTTCCTACTCCAACTTCCCGGCTGCCGGACGAAACCGCGTATGGCCTTATCCTCAAGCGTATTGAACCTGCTTTTCGGCCGCCCGCTGGCCACCAGCGAGGAGCGCGCCGAGCACATCGGTCCCGTCGCCGGCATTCCCGTCTTCGGCCTCGACGCCCTCAGCTCCGCCGCGTACGGCCCCGAGGCCGCGCTTACGCTGCTCATCCCGCTCGGCCTGCTGGGCGTCCGCTACATCGTGCCGGTGAGCGCCGCGATCATTGCCCTGCTGATCGTCGTCTACTTCAGCTACCGGCAGACCATCGACGCCTATCCCCATGGCGGCGGCTCCTACACCGTGGCCTCGCAGAATCTGGGTGAGGGCGCCGGTCTGCTGGCCGCCTCGGCCCTGATGATCGACTACGTCTTGACCGCCGCGGTGGGCATCTCGGCCGGCGTGGGCGCGCTCATCTCCGCCGTTCCCGGCTTGCAGCCCCACACTTTGCAACTGTGCCTGGCCGTGCTGCTCATCCTCACCATCGTCAACATGCGCGGCGTCCACGACACCGGCGTGGTCTTCATGATTCCCACCTACCTGTTCACCGCGACGCTGCTGATCGTAATCGCCGCGGGCGCATGGCACGTGTTCGCCTCCGCGAACGGCCATCCGCACCCCGTCACGCCGCTGCCGGCGATTCCCGCGCCCATTTCCATCGTCAGTTGGTGGCTGATCCTCAAGGTATTCTCCTCCGGCTGCACGGCCATGACCGGCGTCGAGGCGGTCAGCAATGGCGTGATGGCCTTCCGCGACGACACGCGCAGGAACGCCAAGATCACGCTGACCATCATCATCGTTCTCCTGGGGGTGCTGCTGGCCGGCATTGCGCTGCTCTGCCGCGCTTACGGCATCGCCGCCACCAACCCCGCCGCGCCCGGTTACGAGAGCGTGCTCTCCATGCTGACGCGCGCGGTCATGGGCCACGGCGTCTTCTACTACATCACCATCGGCTCGGTGCTGCTGGTGCTGGCTCTTTCCGCCAACACCGCCTTTGCCGATTTTCCCCGCCTCACCCGCGCCATCGCCCTCGACGATTACATGCCCCACATCTTCCTGCTGCGCGGCCGCCGGCTGCTCTACTCCTGGGGCATCTACGTGCTGGTGGCGCTCACCGCGCTGCTGCTCATCGTCTTCGGCGGCGTCACCGACCGCCTGATTCCCCTCTTCGCCATTGGCGCGTTCATGGCCTTCACCCTCTCGCAGGCCGGCATGGTGATGCACTGGAAGCGCCAGGGCCGCGTGCCGCATATGCTGGTCAACGGCCTGGGCGCCGTGGCCACCGGCATCACCGCCGTGGTGGTCCTGGTGGCCAAGTTCATGGACGGCGCATGGATCACGGCGCTGCTCATCGTGGTCATGATCCTGCTCATGCGCGCTGTCAAGCGCCACTACCTCCGCGTGGACAAGGAGACCGCCCTCGACCGGCCCATCCTCCCCGCCCAGGTCACACAGCCCATCGTCGTGCTGCCCATCGACCGCTGGAGCCGCATTACCGAGAAGGCCCTCAGCTTTGCCTTGGGAATGTCCTGCGATATTCGCTGCATTCACGTCCAGACCTCCGGTGAGACGGACGAGATCTCCCAGGACTGGGAAAGGGACGTGGCCGCTCCCCTGCGCGAGGCCGGCAAGTGCGTTCCCCAACTCGATATTCTGCAGTCGCCCTTCCGCTACGTCCTGGCGCCGCTGGTCAATTACATCCTGACCGTCGAGAAGGAATCCAGCTTCACCAAGATCTGCGTGCTGGTGCCGGAGCTGGTGGTGCGCCACTGGTGGGAGAACCTGCTCCACAACCGCCGCGCAGATATGCTTAAATTCATCCTGCTCATGCGCGGGAACCGCCGCATCGTCATCGTCAACATTCCCTGGTACCTCGAAGAGAATT
>JBEKDH010000160.1:0-10562 GCA_050014455.1 Occallatibacter sp. | reverse complement strand
TCACCGTGCAGGTTCTCTTTCGTACCTTTGCCCATGAAGTGGCGCAGAACGAGACCCAGCCGCTCAAGCTGATCCGCGTGAGAGAACCCTACGTCGATGTGGAGCCGGTCTCCGCCGCGCCGCTCAAGCCGGGCGGCGAACAGGACTTCCGCCTCGTCTTTGACGGTGTGAGCCCAGACTGGGACGGCGCTTATCCCGAGGTCCGCATCATTCGTGTCGAGACGAAATAGCCGTTGCCGCTCGAGAAAGACCGGCTGGAACACCGGTTCATTCTCGCCGCCCAATACAGTCTTGCCTCTCTTCCGCCGCACCGTGGAGCCGCGCTCCCGCATCTGAAGCAGATAGAACAGGCAACTTGCCTTCCCGGAGCCAATATGCCCAATCTCTCCCCAGCAGAAATCGCTTCCCGCCTGACCGCCCATCCCGATTGGCAGATCGAAAACGCCGAACTGGTGCGCACGTTCGAGTTTGATAGCTTCCGCGCCGCCGTTGCGTTCGTCAATCAGGTGGCCGCCTTGGCCGAAGCGGCCAACCATCATCCGGATATCGACATTCGCTACAACCGGGTTCGCCTCGCCTTGATCTCACACGACGCGGGCGGGTTGACCGACAGAGACTTTGCTCTGGCAGCCGGGGCGGACCGGCTGGCCTGACCGGCTTGGCAACTCACCCGAACTCCGGCTATCAGCCTTCGTCCGCCGGGTCGTCCCCGGGAATCCCATAATGTGGATTTGAGCCATTCTCGTCGGCCTGACGGAGCTGTGCGAGGGCTTTTCGGTACCACCAGGCAGCCGCCAGACCTCCGGCAATCGCGGACGCAGCCGCTATAACCCCCAGTCTGAGCCAGCTCCGAGAGGCCGAACCTGCCGTTCGCGAAGTGGATGAAGTCGAGGATTCCAAATGACTTGCCATATTCTGTAGAAACCCTTTTCACCGCCCTTCGCCGCCATCTGCGCCAAATGGGAAGCTGGGTATTAGATGCAGCGTATATGCTATGGTGTATATATTCCAGTGAAGGAGCCGGTAGAGCTTGCCGCTTCGGAGCTGGAAGTAAGTTGCGTCACTGGCCTCCCGGCACGAACAGCTAGACCGTTCGTGCCGCCTTTTTTTGCGGCCTCTGCAACCTTCCGAAGTCTTCGGCGCCTCTCTCATTTTGCGCGCCGCTTCCGGCGCATCTTGGTTTGCGTCTACAATGAAGGGGGAGAAATCGCCATGAAGAGCCTGATCAAGCGCCGCTGGGTTCTGGGTTTCGCCGCCGTCGTTCTTACCGCGGCCAGCTACGCGCAGTGGTCCAACCCGGCCGACGATGTCCCTGCCTATCACCCCTCCGCCCCGCTCAAAGTGAGCGCCTTGCCGCCCATCCTCTCCGGCAACCAACTGACCGGAGAGCACTTCAAGTATCCCTGGCAGGTGCATACCTATCAGCAGGCGGCCAAGATCGGCAACGTGCTCTACCAGCTTCCCTGCAACTGCCGCTGCGACCGTTCGCTGGGCCACACCAGTCTACGCAGTTGCTATGAGAATGCGCACGGAACCGAGTGCTCCACCTGCGCCAAAGAGGCGCTCTATGCCTATGCTCAAACCAAGCTCGGCAAGAACCCGGCAGAGATTCGCGCCGGCATCGCCCGCCGCGACTACGAGAGCATCGATCTGGAGCAGCAGTAGACCGTCCCACGGTGGAACTCGATTTGGCGTAGAATGGAACCATGCAGCACGAGCCAGTTGGCCCGGCTCGCACCCAAAGTAGGGCTCCGATCATCCGATGGAGAGTCGGCACTTGTGGGGGCGTCACGGTTTCGACGGGATCGATTGCGGCTTGGGAGGCATGTCAGGGTGTGGGCACCTGTAATCGCCTGCAAAACAAAAGTTGCCAACGACAATCTGGCACTTGCAGCTTAATTAACTAAGCTGCCGTCTTCCACGGCTTCGCCTATGGGCCGTGAGCGGGCGTCGCACAGTAGGCTGGCTTGAGCGGCTCGGTCCGGGCGGCAAGAGCGAGATCAATCGGACTAGCTTCATGCGCATCTTGTCCGTTCTGAGCGCATGAGGCGAAAACATGCGGAAGCGGACAAAGCATGAACTCTCCTGGCTGACAGCGATTTCGGACGCGGGTTCGACTCCCGCCGCCTCCACCAACTATAAGTTATTTATATTGAATAATATAAAAAGTGACAGCCTGAAACTGAGCCAAAATTGCGCCAAACTCTGGTACAATTCTCTCTATGTTGTTCGTCTTCGCGCGCCATAAATCCGGTTGCCCGCAGGCATCAAACGCCTCCTCGAAGAAGTGTGCCTGCCCCAAATACATCGATGGAACACTGCCCGGTCGCTCTGGCCGTTTCCGTGTTTCTGCTCGTACGCGCTCCTGGGAACAGGCGGAACTATTAGCGCGCAAATATGAGCGATCCGCTCTGGGCGGCGAAAACGTCGAAAAGGCACATCAACTACCTACGGTTCGCGAAGCCGTGGCGGCCTATCTCAACGATGCCGAGGCGCGCGGCCTTGCTCCCGCTACGCGGCAAAAACTGCGGCACATCTTTGAAGGGCAGCTACTCGCATTCTGCGAAGAGAACGACACGCGCTTTCTGCGTGACTTGAGTCCGCGCAATCTGACCGACTGGCGCTCCTCGTGGAAAGACAAGGCGCTCGCCAAAAAGAAAAAGTTTGAACGGGTGGTCGGATTCTTCTGGTTCTGTGTGCGCCAAGGCTGGCTGAAAGAGAATCCAACCGGCACAATGGGCCGCGTTATCGCCAAGCAGGTGCCCACCGACTACTTCACCGCCGAGGAATACGCCAAGATTATCGAAGCGACATACCGTCTGGATGAATTCGGGGACCGACCGTACGATGCGGAGAAACGCGGCGTGCGCATCCGAACGCTGACCGAATTGCTGCGATGGAGCGGCCTTCGCATCCGCGATGCAGTGACCCTCGAACGCTCCAGGCTCGTTGAAAACAAGCTCCTGCTCTACCAGGCCAAAACCGGCATCCCGGTCTATGTGCCGCTGCCGCCTGAAGTCGCCCAACTGCTGCGACAAGTGCCCGAAGGCCTGAAGCCAAACCCGCGCTATTTCTTCTGGTCTGGCAACGGTGACCCCAAGACCTACGTAGCCAACTGGCAGCGCAGCTACCGCCGCCTCTTCACGGTCGCCGATCTGCGCAAGCCGGACGGCACGCCCAAGCGCGCCCACTGTCACATGTTCCGCGACACCTTCGCCGTCGAGATGCTGCTCGCCGGCGTCCCCATCGACCAGGTCTCCATCCTCCTCGGCCACGCCAGCGTCCGTATCACGGAAAAGCACTACTCACCTTGGGTACGGGCGCGGCAGGACCAGTTGGAAAAGAGTGTCCAGTCGGCATGGCAGTTGCTGCCGCGGCACAATCCAACGGCAAGCTAAACATCTGTAACCCAAACTCTTGTCCTCACAAGGAATCTGGACTTCTCATACAACGGTAGCAATCCACTTGCCGAGCCTGGGCCGTTCAGGTCATCTCCGAGTTGGCGATACATCCGGAACTAGCAGGACCGGCCCGCGCGGAAGCTGAAAACGCGGTTTGTGTTGTTCGCGTCACCTGAGCATTAGCTCTGTTGTTACCGGTTGTCCGTCCGGAAAAGCGAACGGCCATCGAGAGGGCGGCTCGACAAGTCAGCCGGTCAAAAGCGGATCCGAGGTTTGCTTCGGTCGCTGACTACTGCACAGTAAGGGTGACTGTCCCTGTTGCAGTAGTCGCCCCCGAGGTGCCCGTAACGGTGATCGTGTAGGCTCCTGCCGTGGTGCCGGGGTTGCTTGTACCACCCCCGCCACCACCGCCACCACCTCCACCACCTTCACCGCCCCCTCCCCCACCACCGCAACTCTGCACACCGCCAGCGAGGATTACCAGGAGTACCAACATACCGAGCATGGTACGCCAGCTACGACGCCGCGCCGGGACGCCGAAGAGCAGAAGCCAGGCCAGAGTCGCGCCACCGGCCGCGTACCAGGGAACTCCGTAACGTTTGGGATAGACCAGGGTGCCGCTGGTTGCCGCCGTTGTGGAGATGGTTAGGATAGCCGTGCCGGCGTTGGTGCCAGAAATGACGACCGGGGTGGTTGAGCCGAAGCTCAAGGTAGGCAGGTCCTGGGCGCCCGTTGGGCTGGAAGTGATTGCCGCGGTCAGAGCCACGCTGCCGGTGAAGCTTCCGCTGGGAGTCACGGTGACAGTGGATGTGTTCGCCGTGGTTGCACCAGGCACCACAGTGACGGGCATCCCGCCAATTGCGAAGGCGGGCACCGGCAGATTGATCGTGTAAGTCGCGCTGGCAACGGCGCTCGCGGAATAGCCGCTGGCCGTGGCAATCGCTTCCAGAGTCTCCGAAGACGAAACAGTGATCGGACTGCTGTAGACTGCCGAACTCGCAGTTGGAGTGGTCCCGTTAGTGGTGTAGTAGATGGTTGCGCCAGTCGTCGAATCGCTGATCGACACTGTCTGCACCGACGCATACGTCCCCGCGGGCACGCTGAAGGTCGGCGTAGCGGCTGGCGGAAGGTTGATGGTGTAGGAGGCGCTGGCGACGTTGCTGATCACATAGCCACCGCCGGGTACTGCAATCCCGTCCAGCACCGTATAACCGTTGTCAATGGTGACTGCGGCAAGAGCAGTGATGGTCTCTGACGACGAGACAACGATCGGTCCGCCGTAACCCGGCGAACTCGGGCTCGGCGTCGTTCCATCAGTGGTGTAGTAGATCGCGGTGCCTGGCGTCGCGTCGGAAACTGTCACGGTCTGCACAGAAGTGTACGTGCCGGGCGCAAGGGAAATGATCGGTGTTGCCGGAGGAGTGGAATCAATTACAGCGTAGGTCGCGGATGCAACGCTGCTGTTGCGATATCCGGGAGCCATGGCAATAGCCTGGACGCTTTCGGAGGATGAAACCGTGATTGTTCCGCTATACAACTTCGAAGCCGTCGTCGGTGTGCTTCCATCGGTCGTGTAGTAGATGCTGGCAGCAGCCATGCCATTCGAGATCAACAGCGGCCCGCCTGATACATAGGTTCCAGACTTCAAGCTGAAGATCGGCGTTGCTGCCGGCGGTAATGTGCTCACGGAGGGTTGATATTCCCAGAGGTCGTTCACGTCTCCGGGATTGTCGAAGGGATTGGTTACCTCCCCTGAAAAGAGCCAGAAGTTTCCGTTCTTGTCGGTCCAGCTCACGGCTCCTGTGCGAGCTGCAGGAACGTTTCCCAAGGCTGGAACAAACTGGCTTCCTTGAACTCCCTGCGAACCGTCGCAGATTACGTCCGGCATGGGAATAAGGATGACAAAGCTACAGTTGCTCGCAGCATAATCTCCGCCCATCCACGCCCATTCGTTCGTGGACGGGTTCAAGACCCATAGAGCGTTGATGCCGCCCTTGTAAAAGCCCGCGTTTTCGTCAGTCACGTCGGAAGCGATGCCGCCGAAAAGCCAGAAGTTTCCATCGCGATCAGTCCAGACGGCATAGGCACTGCCGTCTCCGGGAACATTCCCTTGGGCAGGCAGTCCCAATGTGCCATACACTGCGGGCTGGGCGGTGCAGACATCGTATCCGATGAGCGGATCGTAGGGGCAGTAGGATCCGCTTGGCCCGCTCATCCACGCCCATTGATTCGTGGAAGGATTGAACTTCCAAAGGTCGCCGCCACCGAAGAGCCATAAATTGCCGCTGGTGTCTGTCCAGCTTGCGGCTCCTGAGAGGCTTCCGGGGGTGCTCCCTGCGGCGGGCACGCCCAATGTCCCGTATACTGCGGGCTGAGAGCCAATCAGAACGTTCACTGCGTTGCTCCCGCTCATCCACGTCCACTCGTTGGCTGAGGAATTAAACTCCCAAAGGTCGTTGAGCTTGACACTATCGCCAAAGGAATCTTCGCCGGTGCCTCCAAAGAGCCAGAAATTGCCTTTGCTGTCTGTCCAGCTCGCTGCGCCGTAGCGACTGCCGGGGATATTGCCCGGAGCAGGTACGCCCAACGCGCCGTACACTCCGGGTTGCCCGTAAGAGCTGTAGAATGAGAGTGTTCCTTTGTTGCTTCCTCCCATCCATGCCCATGCGTTCGTGGATGGATAGAACTCCCAAAGGTCGTTGAGTTCGCCTTCTCGCCCGCTAGAGTCAACTCCGTACCCGCCAAAAAGCCAAACATGGCCGCCGCTGTCGGCCCAGCCCACCGCCCCCCAGCGGCCCCCAGGAATATTACCGGTCGCGGGTGTCCCTAACGTGCCGTACTCGCCGGGCTGTCCGCTACATTCATGCACGCCGAGGATGGTCCCACAGGGCACAGTGCTGCTTCCGCCTATCCAGGTCCATGCAAGTGTGGAAGGATTGAACTCCCAGAGGTCGTTCAGCCACCCTGGATTGCCATTGGCGTCGTAGCCCCCACCACCAAAGAGCCAAAGATTGCCGCTCTCGTCGGTCCAGCTTGTAGACTCACTGCGTGAGCCAGGTATGTTGCCTGGGGCTGGCGTCTGCAAAGTTCCGTACACGCCGGCCTGGTTTTCCTGGCTGCTGCCGCCCATCCAAGCCCATTCTCCCAAAGTTGAATTCAGCCCAATGGTGTAAACAGCAGATGCCAGAGGGCTGTTCAAGTAGCCGTTGGCAACGGCAATAGCCAGGATGACCTCCGGCGAAGTGACGGGAATCGGAGCTTTATACAGCGCCGAACTGGCTGTCGGCATGGTTCCATCGGTGGTGTAGTAGATCGTCGCGCCAGGCGTGGGGTCGCTAATTGTGACCGTCTGTGCTGTGGCGTATGTTCCTGACGCCAGACTGAAAGTTGGCGTAGCGGCGGGCGGAATGTCAGCGGTGTAAGTTGCTGTTGCTATGGCGCTGTTTGCGTATCCACTGGCGCCGGCGATGGCTTCGATGGTCTCGGACGAAGTGAGGAGGATCGGCGCCGTGTACTCCGAAGCGGGTGTATTTCCGTTTACGAGGTAATAGATGGTCGCCCCTGGAGTTGAGTCGGAGATCGTCAAGGTCTGCTCCGTTGTGTAGGTTCCGGAAGGCGGCGAAAAAGTTGGCGAGGGAGTCACAGGCAGGCCGCCCGTATTCGGCTGAAATTCCCAGAGATCTTCGAAGTAACCCCAAACTCCGACCACGTCAACACCAGTGCCGCCAAAGAGCCAGAGATCACCCTTGGAATCGGTCCAACTGACCGCATTACCGCGGCCGCTGGGAGTATTGCCCAGGGCGGGCATCTGCAATGTACTGTACACCCCGGGTTGGCCACAATAGAGATATGCGCAGGACACAATGCTGCTCCCGCTCATCCATGCCCATTCGTTGGTGGAGGGATTGAACTCCCAGAGGTCGTCGAGATAGCCCCACTTGCCTGCCGAATCGATGCCGTTGCCGCCAAAGAGCCAGAGATTGCTCTTGCTGTCAGTCCAACTGGCCGCACCCTGACGGGCTCCCGGGATGTTTAGGGCAGCGGGCGTTCCCAGCGTCCCGTATACTCCGGGCTGACCACAGGGTACAGTGGAGCTTCCGGCGCAGCTAGCAGAGATCGTGCTACTGCCACCCATCCAGGTCCATTCGCTGGTGGAAGGATTGAACTCCCAAAGATCGCTCAGATCCCCTGAATTGCCATTGGCGTCGTAGCCTCCACCTCCGTAGAGCCAGAGATTGCCCTTGCTGTCGGTCCAACCGGATGCTGAGGAGCGAGCCCCAGGAATGTTGCCGGCGGCGGGTGTGCCCATTGTGCCGTACACGCCGGATTGTCCGCAGGCCCATGAGATGGAGCAACTGGGAATTGTGCTGCTGCCGCCCATCCACGCCCATTCCGTGGTGGAGGGATTGAACTCCCAAAGATCGTTTAGATTGCCCAACAAGCCGGTCGAATCATAGCCATAGCCGCCAAAGAGCCAGAGATTGCCCTTGCTGTCGGTCCAACTGAGTGCATTCATGCGAGATCCGGGAACATTTCCCGAGGCCGCCGTGCCAACCTTTCCGTACACACCGGATAGGCCAAATTCCGTGACGCTACCGCTTATCCATGCCCATTCGTTGGTCGAAGGGTTGAATTCCCAGAGGTCATTGAAATATGCATCGCCCGTAGCTGTTCTTTCGATAGCCCAGTTATAGCCCCCGAACAGCTATAGGTTCCCCTTGCTGTCGGTCCAACTGACAGCACTCTGGCGTCCCGCCGGTATGTTTCCCTGGGCTGGCGTACCCAACGTACCAAGCACGCCGGAATCGTTGGCCGTGTCGTTTCCGCCCATCCACGCCCATTCGTTGGTGGAGGGATTGTACTCCCAGAGGTCGTTGAGATAGCCACCCATACCAACAGAATCGAAGCCATCTCCGCCAAAAAGCCAGAGATTGCCCTTGGTGTCTGTCCAACTGACTGCACCTTCGCGGTTTCCTGGCATGTTTCCTATAGCGGGCGTCCCTAATGTGCCGTACACGCCGATCTGTGGGGTCTGTGTACCACCCATCCAGGTCCATTCGTTCGTTTGCGCATTCGCCGCTGGGCATACGAATTCAGGCGCGACCAGGACAAAAGAAATCGCTACCAAGGAAATAGTGCGCCATGACCCACGAAAAGCCCTTGCCGCTATATCCAACTGACTGGAGAAAGAACGGCCACAATAGAGCAAGAAATGAGTCATGAACATTCTCCTTCCGATTCACACCTCTGGCGCGCGCCTCTTCGGCAGGCGCTCGCTTCTGCAGGTTGAGCACAAGCTCGCCCAGCTTTAGTGCTTGGGGAGATTTAGCCAGCCCGATTCACAGGACGTGATGAACGCCCTCATTGTACACCGAAAACCGGCCACCGCCACGTCGCCCATTTCTCTGCGGCGTGGTGTCTTATCGAGCAAGGATGCACCCTCGCGCAGCGCCTGCCAAGATGGGTGAGCGTAGCGCTCACTCTCGGTCCCCATACGGCGAAAATAAGTGGGAACTGGCAATGGCACCAATCCTTGGGGGCGGTTTAAGTAAATCGCCACCTGTCTTCAACGCAGGTTTGGGATGAACCGTAAGCCCATGGTGAGCCAGATCACAATGCCATGAAAAGACCCCCCCCAACCGAACAGAGCTTTGCCGCCGGACCCTGCAAGGCGGTCTCTGGCTGACCCCTTTGGAATTGGAAAAGGATCGTCAACCACGCACCGGAGACGAGGTTTGCTCTTAAAGTGCTTTATGCTCTTGGCACGCCCTCAAGGTCCGGCTTCCTGATTTCTGCAGCTCTCTTCCTAGCGGTATCTGCAACTTCTCTCTCGGTGACGCAGGAGCGTCCCGGCGAGCAGTTCATAAGAGGCAGAAGGCCTGTTCATGAGTTGATTTTCCATCCTCTAAAAGTTACTTCGATTCCCCTAAACATGGAGCACAAAGCTAATTCCAAAAGAGGTTGAAAGCACTTTGCTCAGCCAAACCGCAGCTCACGCTTTCGATGGACCCGCAGAAGGACACTTTCCGGAATGCGAAGCGTCTGATAGCCCCGCTTGCGACGCGTTTCCGGTGCGCCCCAATGGAGAACGCCATCTTCGTCTTCAAACATTCGGCGGACGGTCTTCTCGCTCAGTGCCCACATCTTGCCGATTTCTGCAACGGAGTAGTGCCGCTCCAACGCGAGCGCGGCCTGCATGGTGTTCTGGACCGGCTTCTTTCCTAGAACGAATGTTGCCATACGATCTCCGTCACTTTGGGGATTTGCAACCGAAACAATACTGAGCATCACAACACGTTCACAATTCCGTCTCCGTGCGGCGTTTTCCTCTCATCTGTGCACAACGAAGCTATAGGCTGAATCCGGTACCGACACTTTGGCCCTGATAGTGCTGTGACGTTTCAGCAATCTCCTGCTGCAATGGCGCAATTACTTGCTCAGGCCTGTATGCGCTTTGGTGTGAAACGTCGTGGCCAAGGGCCTGCGGCAGCTTTTCTCGGTCATTCGTAAAGACTTGTGCGTCCCATCGTCCTCGCGAAATCGAGACATAGGCCATACGGCTGTTGAGCAGATCCTTCGCCGCAAGCTCCGTATCTACATGAATGAGAACGCGGTCGGCTGTTTGTCCCTGGCTGGAATAGCTTGTTACGGCGTAGCCATGATCGAGATGAGGGTGACGCTCTGGATCGTAGTCTATACTTCGACCGCCGTCGAGCTTCAACCGCATTGTTCCATCCGTTGCGATGCTCTCCACTGTCCCCAGTTCACGGTTCGCAATCTTTAACTCATGGCTGGGCGCAGTGAACTGGATACGATCTCCAATGGAGAATGCCTTCTCCTTCTCACGGTATACTGCAACACCCATCTGGCGGCGAGGATCATAGGTCGCTTCGCTTCCATCCACACGCAACACCGTGAGACGATTGTTTTGCGGGTCAATGCTCCTTACTCGCGTGTATTCTCCTTTTTTGATGCCTGTTTCCTGCGAACTGCGCGAGTAGCGCAGAATGTCGTTCACTTGATATTGCTGTGCCCAGGAACGATCCGCGCCTGTCATCTCCTGGCGCGGTACAAGCATTTGGATAGAGTGCTCGTCTTTGCTCACAAGGCTGCGCGATTGAAGTTCCGCATGGATGCGCTGATTGATATCAGTGCGCGAGT
>JBEKDH010000159.1:0-9642 GCA_050014455.1 Occallatibacter sp. | reverse complement strand
GATGATCAATCCGCCTGCGACCGGCACAAACACAGCCCACCAGCCCATATGATTCTCCGCGGGCGAAACCAGTGCGCTGCTGAGACGCTGGTAGTAGAAGAGATTGGTAAAGAGCCCGATCAGACGCAGCAGCGCGAGCGCCACATAGGCGCCAACCACGCCGATCGCGATGGCCAACCCGGCGATGGGCAACACGCGGACCGTAGTCGTAAAATCGCCCAGCTTCCTCAGTTCATTCGAAAGCTTCATGATTGACCCAGCACTTTGCGCAGGCTCTTCATCAATTCCGGGCCCTTGTCTAGCAGTTCGTCATGGTGCGCAACCGACAAGCTGTGCAACAACGTTTCCCCTTTCCTTGTGAGGCGGACAAGGACCTGGCGGTGATCCTCTTCCGTTGCCATGCGCTCCACCGCGCCATGTTCGGCCAGCCGGTCCACCAGTTCCACTGCGCTGTGATGGCGGATGAGCATGCGCGAGGCGAGTTCTCCAATGGTGGGCTTCACACCGTCCGGCAAGCCTTTGATGGCCAGCAGAAGCTGGTGCTGTTGCGGCTCGATTCCGGCGGCGCGCGCCTGGTCTTCGCTGAACCGCAGAAACCGGCGGATTTGAAAGCGGAACTCGGCCAGTGCTTGAAACTCGCGGGTTGAAAGCTGGGTTGCCGTCACCGTCACATAAATATCGTAACACGATATATCGTCAAACTCAACCAAGTCCGCTGCGCATTCCGAAATTTGGCGTAAATGGAGAGAACCAACCGAAGCAGAGGCTCCCGCGAACGAATGCAAAATATTGAAACGACAATGGATGCGCACTGTACCTGGATTCGTACCCTACTGCACTGGCCAACCCGAGACAGCCAAAACACCTAGCATTATCGAATGCTGTAAGTTTCTGAAAATAAGTAGGATATGGCGCATGAATTGGTGCCGGGAGGGGGGGTCGAACCCCCATGACCGCAAGGGTCGGCGGATTTTGAGTCCGCTGCGTCTGCCAGTTCCGCCATCCCGGCCCGGGGTGGCATTCTCCGTTAAAAGTATCGCACAGCCTTTCCACAGGACGCCACCGCGCTCGTCTCCGATTCGCCATGAAACTGGAGCCGTTGCTATGCCCTCGGGTCACTCCTCATCATCCAGTTCGACTCGCAAGCGAGGCTCTGCTGGGGCGACCGTTGCCGCGATCCTTCGAGCGGAGCCGGGCGCGGGTTTTGCTCTCCAGACGAATGTCCAGGGACGAATCGCAGCCGCAGGAACCCTGCTCGGATTTCTTTCCCGGTTTAGGCGCGTCGAAGCCTCAGCCGTCCAATCCGCCGCTGCCAGGCCTTGGAGCAAAACCAAAGTGAACGTGCCCCAAGAACGCGCCCCAGCAAGGAGCATGCGAGGCGGCTTTTACCTCCACCCCACGGACGAAGACCTGTCCGTGGGTATCCCGGAGAGGAAAAAGCCACTTGGCGTGCTGCTTCCTGGGTACAGCCACTCTGGTCTTGCTGTAGCCCGCTAAACTGAAGAACGAGGTATTCCGTGTTTCGTTTCGCCTTGCTCCTCCCGCTCGCCCTGCTTTTTGCCTCAGCCGGCGGATTCGCACAGGACTCTGCTTTGAACCAGAAAGAGCAGGCTCCCGCTGCCTCTTCCGGCGCCGCCGCGCCGCAGCCCGCTAGCGAGCCGGTGGCCAGCGCCGAGGCCGATTTGGCGAAATCCGAATGGAAGGCCGCCCAGGCCAAGTTGGAGCCCTGGCTTGCTGCCCACCCCGCGGATTCCCGCGCCCTCTTCGACATGGGCTATGCGGCCGATGCGCAGAACCGCATCGACGATGCCGAAGGCTTTTACCGCCGCGCCGTCGAGGCAGATCCGCAATCGTTCCTGGCCCATCTCTCGCTCGGGCTGCTCCTGGCCCGCCAAAACAAACTCTCCGATGCCCGCTCGGAGTTGGCCGCGGCCACCAGCCTCGACCCGGGCGACGCGGGGCCCGCCGTGAAAGCCCGCGCCTGGCGAGCCCTGGCCCAGATCGACCGCAATAGCGACGCTACCGAAGCTTCCAATGATCTGCTGGAAGCCCTCAAGCTCAGCCCCGAAACCCCGGACGACACACTGCTGGCGGCCAACCTGGCCGACCAGGCCGGCGAGTACGCCGCCGCCGAGACTGCCTACCGCCGCGTCCTGGCCAAGAACCCGAAATCCGCACTCGCCAACTCTGGCCTGGCTCACCTCTTGATCGTGCGCAAACTCTATCCCGAGGCCGAAACCCTCATTCGCACGGCCCTCGAACAGGCCCCCGACGACCCCGCCCTCACCGCGCAACTGGCCGCCGTGCTGGCCGCTCAAGACAAGGCCGAGGCCCTGCCACTCATCCAGAAGCTGCACGACGCGCACCCCGGCGACCCGGACATTACTCGCATGCTGGCTGAACTGCTGGCCGAGGCCGGCGACCCCGCCGGCTCCGACCTGCTTTACGTTGGGCTGCTCGCGGCCAGCCCCAACGACCCAGCCCTGCTGATCGATCACGCCCAGAACCTGACCCGCCAGCTCAAGTTCGTTCAGGCCTTCGCTGCCTTCGACAAGGCTACCCGGCTCGATCCTGCCAACGCCGACGGCTGGAGCGGCCTGGCCTTTGCCGCTTCGCGAACCAATCAGCCTTCCATCACGCTGCACGCCCTTACCATGCGGTCGAAGTATCTGCCCGAAGTCCCGTCCACATACTTCCTTTGGGCAACCGCATACGACACGCTTCATCAAAAAGCGGCGGCCGCATCCTACTACCATCACTTTTTGGATTCCTCCGCCGGCAAATTCCCCGATCAGGAATGGCAGGCTCGCCAGCGCCTTAAGTTGCTTGAAACCAAGCCCTGAGGCCGGCCATCCTGAGAATTGGAGTGTTTGCATCTCAATTCACAAGGCCGTGGCCTCGGATTTTGCGAGCCCAGGAATCTTTCCTCTTGCAAATCCTCCTCGAATGCTCCTATAGTCACGGCCTGGGGCAATGCAGCTCTTGGGTTGGCATCGGCCCACGGATTGGAAGCCCGCTCCAATGCCTCTTCAGCGGAGGTTCCTTATGCGGTTCAGGGTTCCGTTGGCGGTCCTCGTCTTCCTCACCGTCTTTGCGGCCGCGGCTTGCGCCTCCGGGTTCGACGACAAGGCGCCCAGTCAGCAAAGCATCGATGCGCTGGAAGCCAAGGCCAGCCAGGCGCAACCGCGCGAACAGTGCTTCCTTTACGCGCAACTGGTTCAGGAGATGACTGTGTTCAGCCTGCGGGAATATGCCGCCGGGGATGCGGCCAGAGCCACGGAAATGCTCAAACAGGTTCAGACGCTGGCGCGTAAGATCCACTTCTCGGTCTCTGATAACGACAAGCGGCTCAAGGACGCCCAGATTTTGCTCCGTCACTCTGCCTTTCGCCTGACCGAGATGCTGCATGACAGCAGCCTTGAAGACCGCCCCCTGGTGGAGCAGACGCTGGCGCAGGTGAATCAGGCCCAGAACGAAACCATGATGCAGGTCTTTCGCAAATAGAAACCGGCATTGTTGCCTTGCGGTGTACAGGGCCTCGTATTTCAGCGAGGGAGCGCTTTGAAACTGCGGGCGCGCTCGTGTGCCTTGCCGGGCTTTCCCTGACCGTCAAGGACGGTAGGGAAGATCTGGCAGCCCTAGGCACTGCATCTTTCACGGTGACCAAGGAAGTTCTCCACATGCCCGCCTTGTTACTGGGCGGGACTTCAGTGCCTTGACCACCTGGTCCGAGCTCAGAGTATTGAAAGAGGCCTGCCTCCAACCGGACACAGAGCGGATCGTCTCCCATTTCGGAGATTGACACAATCCCTATTTCTATTGAGCCAGTGGAGCATCCGAGACGTAAATCGTCCCCACAGGTTGGCCGGGAGCCGTGAAGCTGCGCAGCGCGGTCAGGCCGGTGGGATGCGCTTGTACGGCGTGGTCGATCTGGTCTCCGTCGAAAGCCAGCACGATGGCCGCATGGGCGGCGGGCGCGTCCAGGGCGGTGCTGTAGAACTCTTTGTCGCTCTCGTTGACGGTCTGGCGCAGCGGAATCCCGGTGAAAGCGACGATCTCGGGATAGACCGAAGTGTTCATCAGAATCGCGCCGCCCGGCCGCTGGGCAAGCAGCGCGCGCAGAACCGGCGGAATCTGCTCGTCGAAGGACCGGCGCGCCTCGATGTTCTTTGTGCCTTCAACGTATGTGAGAGGATGCTCGCGTAGCATCTCGACAGCATTCAGGGCGATCAGCGCGAACAGGGTGCCCCCTGCGTACCGTACCCATCGAGCCTGGCGTTCGCCGGTCTTGAACTCGCGGACGGCGGCGATGGCAAACTGCGCGGCAAAACCCAGGCCCAGCGCCAGGGCGGGCAGGAGTTCCATTCCGTAGCGCGTGTTGTACCAGGAGTGGGGCCACCAGACGGGAAGAAAGATGGGCACCGACCCGTAAGCTACCGAGTACGCGTAGAACGGCGCCGGAAGCCAGAGGAGCAAGCTCCAGGCAAAGGTGCGGCGGCGCGCGGTGAGCCAGGCGAAGGCGCTGCCAAAGAGGCTCAGCGCCAGCAGCGCGTTGCCCCAGGCCGCCGCGGCTGCGTCCATCTCCGCAGCCTTCATAAAGAAGATCAGCGCCACCCACGGATTGTGCCAGCCCGGGTGCGGCGGGAAGCCGGGCACGGAGGTGCGCGCCTCGATGGCCTTGGCGGAGTAAGGCCCGCGCAGAAAGTAGAGCCAGTCGCCGAAGGCTGTGCCGTTGTAAATGAACCAGGCAACCGGCGCGGCAACCACCAGGGCGCTTGCCAGCCAGAAGGCGCGCGAGCGCAACCGGGCGCGGCGGGCGAGCGTGATGCCGATGCATCCCCAGGCCAGTAGCGCCATCACCCAGCCGTCATAACGCGTGTAAACGGCGGCCACAAGCACGGCGGCGATGCACCAAAGCAGGCGCGTGGAGCCACTCGAATCGCCGTCCAGGCTTGCCCGCCACTCGACAAGCCAGACGGCGATCCAGATGGTTTCGCACAGAAAGAGCGGCTCGGTCATGGCCGTGGTTTGCAAGTAAAGCAGATTGGGATTGGCGGCAAAGAAGGCCAGCGCGAGGGCAGAGGAGGCCGGCGGAAGCCAGCGGCGAGCCAGGTGGTAGAGGCCCGCGCAGCCGGCGAGATACGCCAGCGCCGAGGAAATCGCGCCGGCCATCCCGTTGGCCCACCAACTGTAAACCTGAACAAAGGGAATCAGCAGCAGGTGAGGCAGAGGCAGCCACACCGAACCCAATTGCGTAAGACCCGGCCGGTGCGAATCGAAAATCCGCCGCGCAATGTGCAGGTGGGCAACCGCATCGCCGTAGTTGAGCATGGCCCCATGGCGCCAGCTCCACACCAGGGCCGCCACTGAGGCGGTCGCGCACGAGCCCACCACGGCCAGCCACTCCGGCCTGTCGAGGCGGCGAATGGAACTCTCAGTCAAGGTGAGTCAACTCGCGGAAAACGGTGAAACGGTCGTCGATCTCCTTGCGGGTAAGCTGCTGCAGCCGTTCGGTGCCGAAGCGCTCGCATGCAAAGGAGCCCATGACGCTGCCGTAAAACATGGCTTGCTTGTAGGCGGCGGGAGTGAGCGTTGGCTGCGAGGCCAGGTAGCCAAAGAAGCCGCCGGCAAAGCTGTCGCCCGCGCCGGTGGGATCGACCACTTCTTCCAGGGGCAAAGCCGGCGCCCTGAACGGGCGCTCCGCGCTTTTACCCTTTGGACTGGATTCGTTGAACAGTGTCGCCCCATACTCGCCATGCTTGACCACCAGC
Source organism: Occallatibacter sp. (assembly GCA_050014455.1). Lineage (GTDB taxonomy): Bacteria > Acidobacteriota > Terriglobia > Terriglobales > Acidobacteriaceae > Telmatobacter. The sequence continues at coordinate 3,871 of JBEKDH010000159.1, read as the reverse complement.
GACTTCGGCCCCAGCGCCAGCACCGCGCGCGCCGCCTGCACGAGATTGTTGTTGCCGGCCAGCATCTTGGTCTCGGTTTCGTTGATGAGCAGCACGTCCAGGCCCTTGAGCACTTCGAGCAGCGCCGCGCGATGATCCTTGATCCAGTAATTCATGGTGTCGCCAGCCACGAGCTTGACATCGGGCATCTGCTCGCGCACGCGCCGCTGCAAGACGGGATCGATGTTGGCCAGGAAGAGGAACTCCGAGTCGCGATAGGCCTCGGGAATCTTCGGCTCAAAGGCGGCAAAGACGTTCAACTCGGTGTTATGCGTCTTGGCCTCGTTTAGGTTGTCCAGGTAGGAGCCTTCCCAAAAAAAGCTCTTGCCTGCCGTGTGCTCAATGCCGCGCGTGTCGATGCCGCGAGCCTGAAAGACTGCCTCCTGCCTCCTGCCAAAATCCTCGCCCACCACGGCAATGACGCGCACCTCGGTGAAAAAGCTGGCGGCCAGCGAAAAGTATGTCGCCGCTCCGCCCAGGCAGCGCTCCCGGCGGCCTGCGGGGGTTTCAATTGAATCGTAGGCAACGCTGCCTACTACGTTAATTGCCATTGTTCGTCCTCTCTAATTCAAACTTACCAAACAAAACTGTCATCCTGAGTGGCCCATGGTCCTCCGGCCCACCCATAAGGATGAAAACCTGCGGCTGGCGCATAGCATGAGTGGAGTGGGACGGCAAAGGCCCTCTTCGCTCTGGGTGAGTTGAGACCGTTCAAGAGTGTGACCTGGGTTGCGTGTTTGAACCAACAAGTGTGACACCGGTTCCTCCCGGTATTCTGGCCTCTTTATCGGTACTGGTGCAAATCGTGCATCGGTATGTGGCAACGGCTGCTTCCCAGATAGCAAAAGCGAGGACCGCCAGACGCTGATCGGGCCGGCCGAAGGATATCGCCACGGTCGAGAAGGGTAAGGCGGTCAAGCCTCCAACCAGGGCCGCGCCGAGCAGGCGGGAGCGCGAAAGCGATTGCCTATAAGAGACTGCACAAGATAGAACCCGCCCCGCAACTCGCAAAGAGCGCCGCTACACCGGCCAACGCCAATGCCCGCCTAGCCGACAGGGCTCCTCCAGAGCCGAAGCTTTCATCTTGGGCTTGCAGGTCCAACTGAGTGTATTCCAAACCGCCATCCTTTGCGTCGCGTGCCCCCCTTGCTGGAAACTCATGGTTTCGCGGCATCCGGTGCGGCCTGCGCCTCCCGCACCAGCACCGCAAACCGCGGAAACGCAAAGCTGCCCTGGGCGTCGTCAATCACATTCAACTGGCACAGGTACTGGCCCGGCTTGAGTCCGGCCAGCGGCACGTCGAGCTCGATGGCCACCGCGTCGCGCCCCTCCACGTTGATTGCTTTGGCCTGGACCAGCGGAGTCTCGTAGACCTTGGCGCCGTTCTGGATGAGTTCGAGGCTGCTGAGCAGCTTGATGCCCGGCTTGATTCCCTTGGGCTGGTTCTCTGCCGCCTTCTCGCGCGCCGGGCTGTATATCTCGTAGAGCAGGTAGAGGTGCTGGTCCTGGCGGAAGACGTGGCTGATGTTGGGCACGTACTCCTGGCCGCCGCGCACCAGCGGAGTATCTTTCTTGCTGGGCTGGCGCATCGAAGCCAGCATGATAGAGCTCATCTTGAGCGGAGCCTTCTTCATCTCCGGCAGCGTAATCTCCGCCTCGAACGAGCCCATGCGGCCGGTCTGATTTTCGCGCACCACAAACTTCAGCCGGTACTTGCCCGGCGGCAGGTTGAAGCTGGTGGTGTATTGGATGTTCCTTTGCCGCGCCTGCAGGCTGGGGTCGAGGTTCAGCTTCACCGTTTCGCGAGCATGGCCGATGGGCCGCTTGGCCTCGTCGATCACCGTGCCGATGATGTCCAGCGTGGCCTTGTCCTTGTCTCCGCCCTTGACGAATGGAATTTGCGAGCCGGGCACGATCAGCGAGACGGGCACAAAGAAGCGGTTCTCATCCAGGCGGAAGTACATGGCGTCAAGATAGACGGCCATGTCGGTGGCCGGCAGATCGCTGGCCAACTGCTCTTCAAGCTCTTGCTCGCGGTCCTGATGGCCGGAGTGCTGGAAGTCCGCCGGCGCATAGTAGCCGGGCCGGTATTCAAGCTTGATTCCCGGCCGGTTCGCCTTGATTGTCAGCTTGCGATAACGGCCGTCGCGCAGCGGATTCGTGCTACGAAATCCAATTGCGTAATACGCCGAGGTATCGCGCTCCACCTGGGCAAAGGCCGGCGCAAAGTCGTTGGAATCCAGGAACGCCTTGCCACCCGTTTCCGTACTCAGCGTGGCCATCACTTCCTGCGAGGCGAAGTTGGCGTTCATGTTGTTGGTCAGCGCGCCGCCGTTATAGGCGCCGGTTCCGCGCAGGCTGCCGGTGGAGGCGTCACCCAAGGGGGAAATCGCCTGAAGGCCGCGCGTGTCCACGCTGTAGATGGCCAGGTTGGCGCGCACCGCCGAGTTGATGGCCGCGCGCAGCGAGGCCTGATTCTCAATTCCGTCGCGCGAGATGCCGCCGGAAAAGTATAGCAGCGACTTCTTCTCCGTGATCTTTTCCAGCGACTTGGCAACCGCCCGCAGCGCGAAGAGTTCCCGGTCGGTATTCAGGTCGTTGTACTCGCTCTCGTCGGGCGTATAACCGGTGGTGTCTTCCACCTGATTCGAGTTCGCCGTGGCGCCCTCGGCAAAGCCCTGCCCCTCGGTGCCGTTGTAAACGGCCACTTCGCCGATCAGCGCCTTCTTGTCGGCTGTGAAGTCCTGGTCCACCTTGAGCGTGTCGCCGAGCGAGACCAGCGCCACCAGATCGGCCGGCTGCATCTTCGTCTTCAGGAACTCCTGCGCCGCCGCGACGCTGCGGTCCAGATCCTCGGGCTGCATCGAGGTCAAATCGAAGAACATCACGATCAGGCGGTGATTTCGCAAGTCTTCGGGCTTTGCCACCACCACGGCCTTCGACCCGTTCCCGGTGGTTCCGGCGGCCAATCCGCTCACCGTGGCCTCGTTCAGCGGCGTGGCTTTATCCACGCTTTCAAAGTCGAACGTGTCGATCTTCTGTTGCTTGCCGTTCTCGTAAATGCTGAAATCGCTTTGCCTCAGGCCCTGCACCAGTCCGCCGGTCTTCGCATCTCGCGCCACCACATTGGTCAGCACCAGCTCGCCGTTCATCTTCAACACGAAGCCGCCCTGGGGGGTAGAGGTGACCTGCGCGCTCGACGTTTGGCCGGGTGAATCCTGGCCGGAGCCAAGCGCAAGCACCGGCTGCGCGCCCGGAAGCGCCAGCGCCAGCATCGCAAACCCCGCCCCCATTCGCCGCATCCAACCCGTCATTCAGTTCCTTCCAGCAAATCCCGCTGCCTGCCCGGATAGCCCGGAGCCCAGCTCCCGCCTTGTCAATGCCCTCAATACAGTTTAGACACCGGTGGGCTGTCTCCCGTTGACGCGGCGGATCAAATGACCCTCGCGCCTCCATTTGAATAGCTAATCCGCGTTCAGCTCCTCAGGTTTGGCCGGCAAGCTGGCCCTTGCCCCGGCCCAATGCGATAGGCTCATAGATGTATGGAGATAACCTGCACTCGCTGCCACCAGGCCGTCCAGGCCGACAACCGCTACTGCCCCGCCTGCGGTTTGCCGCAACTGGTGTACTCGGCCGGAGCCGCCCCCGGGCAGGCCCAGCCTGTGCGCTGGGACGAAGCAGTGCGAGATGCAAGCAGCGTGGATTGGAAGCTCGCCCTGCGAATGGCCGTGATGCTGGCGATTCCAGCCGGGCTCTTCTCAAGCGTGCCGTCGCCGTTGAGTTCCCTGGGGATGTTTTGGATGGCTGGCGCCGCGGCGTGGGCCGTGGTGCT
>JBEKDH010000158.1:0-9873 GCA_050014455.1 Occallatibacter sp. | reverse complement strand
ATAGCGACGACTCCGTCTCCTCACCGGAATGGATCATCCAGCAGCCCTATTTCGTCCACAAGGCCCATTACTTCTTCAACCCGGACTTCGGCGGCGCGAGCCTGGTGACCAACAGCCGCGGGGAGGTCCAGGACGGCCTGATGTATACCGCGCGCCTCGGCCCCGAAGGGCAGTTGATCCGCGACACCATGCATCGCTATACGCTCGATCTGACAGACATCCCGGCCTTGCCCGACGAAGAATGGATGCCACCCCTCAACACGATTCGATGGAGAGTCGTCTTCTACTACACAAACGCCAATAACCAGGCCGAATTCTGGGCCAATGAGGGCAAGCACTGGGCCAAGGAGGCCGAGCGTTTCGCTGCTCCTTCCGGGGCGCTGAAGAAGGCGGCCGCTGAGCTCATCTCAGCCGGGGACTCAGAGGATGCGAAGGCGCGCAAGCTCTACGCGGCGGTCATGAAGATCGACAACCGGGACTTCATCGGAGATTCCTCCCCAAATGGCAGCGGTCGCAGAGAATCCAAAGGCAACAAAGACGCGGCTGGCGTATGGAAGCAGCAAAGCGGTTCGGGCGATGAAATCGTCATGCTATACGTTGCCCTGGCGCGCGCCGCGGGTCTGAGAGCCTGGCCCATGCAGGTGGTTGATCGGGACCGAGCCATCTTCGAGCCCACTTACCTCGATACCAGTCAGCTCGACGACTACATTGCGATTGTTCAGATCGATGGCAAGGATGTTTATCTCGATCCTGGTCAGAAGTTCTGTTCCTTCGGTAACCTGCACTGGAAACACGAGCTTGCCTCCGGATTCCGCCTGACCAACAAGGGCGTTGTCATTGAGGAAACCCCAGCTGGCCCAGCCAAATCCTCGGATATCCGTCGCGCGGCCGACCTGGCGATTGACGAAGACGGCAAGGTTGAGGGAACCGCCCGGCTGGCAATCTCAGGCCAGGAGGCTCTCTATTGGCGTCAGCTTGCATTGGAAAAAGACCGCAACGAAGTTGCGAAGGAGTTCACCGAATGGATACAGGCAAGCCTGCCCGAGGGGGTGACTGCCGACTTCGATCGCTTTGATGCTCTCGACAGATGTGACACGGATCTCATCGCCACCGCTAAGCTCGCAGGCACCCTCGGCTCCGCCACCGGCAAGCGTCTGATTCTCCCCGGACTTCTCTTCGCGTCTCGCGGCGCGCGGCAGTTCGTGGCCCAGGAGACTCGCACCGCACCCATCGATCTCCAATACGCCGCGATGGAGGAGGACGAGGTTACTTACCGCCTCCCTGCTGGCGTTGTTATCGATAGCGCCCCGCATCCCGCCGACATCTCCTGGGGCGATCACGGGTCCATGTCGATAGGATCCTCAGTCAATGAACGTTCGGTCAGGGTGACGCGCACCTTTATTTGCAACTCAATCGTCCTCACCGCAGGCTATTATTTCCTTCTGCGCGACTTCTACCTCAGGATGAGCGCAGCCGGCCAGCGGCAAATCGTGCTCACTCGCGCCCAAAAAGCCAGCGGGAGCTGACCGCGCGGGCCGCCGTCAGCCGCTGGCTCCTCGGCCGCTGCCTTCCTCAACCCGCTCATCCTTTGGTATACTCATAGAGTTCACCACAGTGCGGAGGTGGCGAAATTGGCAGACGCACCAGCTTGAGGTGCTGGCGCCCAAAAGGCATAGGGGTTCAAGTCCCCTCTTCCGCACCAAGAATTCTTTTGTCCGCAACTATCGGACAGACTCGGAAAGCAGCTTAGAAAATGCAGATCGCCCTTTACTTCGTCATCGTGCTGCACGTAATTGTTTGCCTCTTCCTGATCGGCGTTGTCCTCCTGCAGCAGGGCCGCTCCGCCGACCTTGCGGGCGCATTCGGCGGACAGGGATCGCAGACCGCCTTTGGACCTCGCGCCGCGGCCAACGTCCTCACCCGGCTCACCACCTGGTCGGCCATCATCTTCATGCTCACTTCACTCAGCCTGACCGTCCTCTACCAGCGCACCGCCTACGGCTCGCACTCGGTGCTCGAAGGCACCAAGCCCGCCCCGGCATCAGCGCCCGCCAAGTCAGGCAAATAGGCCGCAAAGTTCCCTCCACCCAGATCTGCAAAAAACGGCAGGCCTCACGGCCTGCCGTTTTTTGCTGGCCGCAACGATTCGCGAATCTCCTCAGATTTCTCTAAAAAGTTGTTGACAAAAATATCTGTCAGATATATCTTGCAGCTATATGACCCGTAATCGAACCGCCTACGTCCTCCTCGGTCTGCTCTCCATTGAGCCCAACCAGTCCGGCTACGACCTGCGCAAGGCCATCGAATCCAGCGTCGGCTACTTCTGGAGCGAGAGCTATGGGCAGATTTATCCCGCACTGAAGCAGTTGGCGGCCACAGGCCTGATCGCTGCCAGCAGCCCTGCCTCCGGAGCCAGGCAGCGGCGCAAGGAGTATTCGCTCACCGACGCCGGCCGAGCCTGCCTCCGCGAATGGCTTGCGCTGCCCTTCCAGAACGATCCTCCCCGCAACGAATTCCTGCTCAAGCTCTTCTTTGGCCGTGAAGCGCCTCCCGGCGTTTCCATCGGTCACATTCGTGAGTTGCAGGAGAGAAACCGGCGCACTCTCGCCACCATGCTGGAACTGGAAGCCTTTGCCGGCGCTCAAGGCTCGCAAAACCCTCATTTCCCCTTCTGGATGGTCACGCTCCGGCTGGGAATCGCCATGACCCGCGCCGCTCTCGACTGGGGCGAAGCGGCGCTGGCCCAGCTGGCTTCGATGGAAACAGCCGCAACTGCCGACCCGCAGCCATCAACTGTGAATAGGCCGTCATCAACCGCCAATACGTTGTCATCCTGAGCGACCGGAGTGCAACGAAAGGAGTCGAAGGACCTGCGTTCGTTCTTGCTCTTGTTTTTGCTCTTATTTTTGCCGCAATAACCTAGTCTGCCAGATCGACAGTAAGAAAAGGGGAACCGCAAATGCCCACGAACGTTCGTTCCAGCCGCTGGTCGCAGATCGTGGCCTGGATTGTCGCCAGCCTGTTTGTTCTCGGCTTTTTCTATTCTCCTGTAGGGGAGTGGACCGGCCCCATCCTGGGCGTCTGGTTCGCGGGGACGCAAAAGCCCCGCCGCGGGTTCCTGTGGATGATGGCTTTCAGCTTCATCCCCCACCTGGTTGGCGACTGGCGCCTCTTCATGCACGCCGGTCCTGAGCGGGCGCTCGAATATGTTGCCTGGATTCTCCTGGCCACGCTGCTCGCCGTGATGCCCTTCACCTTCCATCGGCTTGTGAGTCCGCGCCTGCCGGGACTCATCTCGACGCTTCCGTTTCCCATGGCATCAGCGGCAATTCAACTCTGGTCTTTACCGTTTCTACCATCGAAGGCCTCCTCATTCCTTGCCAATGACGGGGCAGCTAACCTACCAATTCTCCGCGCAGTGAGGGCTGTGATTGAGGGCCCGATTATACCGTACCTGGATGCGAGAATCTTCATCTGCTGCTGGTTTGCATCTATGGTCGTTTGGATGTGGAACCATGAGTTTCGCGCAGCAAGAATTGGCAAGGGAGCGGCTTTTTTCGGAGTCCTCTTTGGACTCTCGATCGGGTTTGAAATCTATGGCCGAATCAGAGCTATTAATCTGCTTGATATCGCGCCTTTCGAAGTATTCTCTGCCTGGGAACTCATACCCCCTGCCGGGGTCATCGTTCTTGCTATCTGGGCGCTTGCAAACCGCGGCAAGCGCAAGCTCTGGGCCAGCCGGCCCGAGGCCGTTGCCCGGTTGCAAAGCCCCTTCACCGGCAACCCGTTGCATGTGGTCACCGAACAGGGCCGCGAAGCCCTGGCCGGCAGTTCCGGCGAGCGGTTCCCGATTCGCGATGGAATTCCGGCCTTCCTCATGCCCGAAGACCTCACCGGCGACAACGGCAAATACAACCATCTCTATCAGGTGATTGGCGGCTTCTACGACGACATTCAGCGCGTCTTCATTGCTCTCAAAGGCTTCAACCGGAACGCCTACTTCCAGAGCTACATGAGCCTGCTCGAAGTCAAAACCGGCGATTCGGTGCTGGAGACCTCTGTCGGCACCGGGCTCAACTACAAGTACCTTCCTCGCGGCGTTCAACTCTCCGGCCTCGATCTCTCGCCTGAGATGCTGGCCAACTGCCAGGCCAACCTGCGCCGCTGGCAAATGGATGCCGATCTCTATCTCGGCAATGCCGAGAGCCTGCCCTTCACCGATGAAAGCTTCGATGTCGTCTTTCACGTCGGCGGAATCAACTTCTTCAACGACCGCGCCAAGGCCATCCGGGAGATGATTCGCGTCGCCAAGCCGGGCAGCCTGCTGCTCATCGCCGATGAAACCGAGAAGCACGTGAAGGGTGTGTATGAAAAGGGGCCCGGCGGTCACCTCTACAAGAATCGCAAGGAGCCGGTCAGCGCGCCCGTCGACCTGATACCGCCCGAGATGCAGGAGATCCATCTCGAAATTGGGAGAACCGGCGAATGGTACATGCTCACCTTCCGCAAACCCGCCGGTGGAAAGTAAAATCGGGAGTATCCGAAGCCAACGAGCCTCTTGCAAGGTTATCTTTCGGCTATGGATTGTGTCAGGGCATGACTTCAGTCGTGCCGCAAATGGCCAATTCAGATTGCGGCTTTAGCCGCTGCGGATTTGCAAATAACTGAAAGCAACAACCGCAGGGGCTAAGGCCCAACTTGATCTTGCAGCTCTTCCGGCACGACTGAAGTCGTGCCCTGACACATCTTGCATTCTCCATGGAATGATGCAAGTGGCTCCAATGAAAGGATTCCCGCAAGACATGAACAAGCTCGATGAGATTACCGCCCGGCGCAAGCGCGCCCATGCTCAGTTGCTCGCGGCCAGGTCGAAGGTATACGACGGTTTTTTGGCCATGGAAAGGGCGGCCTATTGCGACGGCGCTCTGCCCAAGAAGCAAAAGGAGTTGATTGCCGTGGGAATCTCCGTGGTGAAAGACTGCGAATCCTGCATGCAGTGGCACATTGAACAGGCGGCAGCGGATGGCGCAACCTACGAGGAGTTGCTGGAGGCTGTCGAGGTCGGCATCGAGATGGGCGGCGGCCCGGCCACGGTCTCGGCGCGCTTTGCGCTGCAAGTGATGGAGAGCCTGGGGCTGAAGCCACGCCAGCCTTGACGGCAACCGCAGCTTCCCAACTGGAAACTCGGCCCGTCAGCGCGCCTATAGAATAGAAGCATGATTCTGGAGACCTTCCCCGTCGGCCCGCTGGAATGCAACTGCACCATCCTTGGCGACGAGGAGGCGGGCGAGGCCATCGTTATCGATCCCGGCGACGAAGTAGGCCGCATTCATCGCCGCCTCACCGCGCTCGGCCTCAAGCTCAAGCAGATCCTCGTCACCCACGCCCACATCGACCACGTGGGCGGCGCTCTGAAGCTGAAGCGGCTCACCGGCGCGCCCATCCTGCTGAACGAGAACGACCTGCCGCTGCTCAAGATGATGGCCATGCAAGCCGGCTGGCTGGGCGTTGCTACGCCCGAGACGGCCCCGCCCGATGCCTCGCTGGACGACGGGCAGCGCGTGGGCCTGGATCGCTACCCCGCCCAGGTGCTGCACACGCCCGGCCACACCCAGGGCTCGGTCTGCCTGCACTTTGCCCCGCTCAAGATGGTCATCGCCGGCGATACGCTCTTTGCCGGGAGCATAGGCCGCACCGACCTGCCCGGCGGCAACTCCCGGCAGATCATCGACTCCATTGAGACCCGCCTGCTGGCCCTGCCCGATGAAACCAGAGTTCTGCCCGGCCACGGCCCCGCAACCACCATCGGCCAGGAGCGCAAGAGCAATCCCTTCCTGCGCGCGCGGTGACCTGAAAGTTCCAATCGGTCAACCTGTTTGTTCTCAATCGAGCGAAAACCACGCTTCAAGCAACGCTTACGCTCGAAGCCCGGAAATGTTACTACCTTGATGCTTTTCCAAGTAGTTAACCAGCCCGGTTACCCCGGTACTGAATTCCCCCTCCGGCCCCAGTAGGCTCACCACCAGCCAGCCGGACTCCGCCATCCCGAAAAAGTACCCCGGATGGACCCAGACGCCGCGCTCCAGCAGCGCCAGCGCGGTCTGTTCGTCGGGCACAAGCGCCGGAATCCGCAGCACCGCATACCAGCCGCCCTCAACCTCCAGCCTGCAAACCACAGGCAGCCTGCTCAACTGCCGGTCGAGTTCGGCCAGGTTGGCGGCCACGCGCTCCTTGATCTGCTTCTGGATCGCCACCCGGCCGTCGAGCCAAGCCGGCAGCGCGCACTGCACCGGCGCATTCATGGAGAGAAACGTATCGGCAATCACTTCCAGGCGATCCAGCGCCTGGTCCGCTTCGGGCCCAGTAGCCACAATCCACGCCGCCTTCATCTGCGGCAGGCCGGCAATCTTGCTCAGCCCGCTCACCACAAAAACCGCAACCCCATCCAGCCCAGCGGCAAAGCTCCTGGCGCCTGCGGCGAAACTGTAGTCCAGAAAGACCTCGTCGACGATCAGCGACAAGTCAAACTCCCGGCACAGCCGCGCCAACTCCGTAACCTCCCACGGCTTGGTAAAGTGACCCGTGGGATTGTTGGGGTGAACCAGCACCATCGCCCGCGTCTGGGGTCCGATCACCCTGCGAAACCCCTCCGGATCGATCTGCCATCCCTGGTCGTATACCAGTGGGGCAGCCTTCATGCGCACATCGTCCAGCACAGCCAGGAAGTCGAAGAGCGGATAACCCGGCTGCATGGCGAGAATCTCGCACCCCGGATCGCAGAGCAGCCGAAAGAGGTAACTATAGGCCTCGCTGGTGCTGGTGGTGAGCACAATCCGCCGCCGGTCGACCGCAACTCCGAGTTCCTCATAGTATCGGCAGACCGCTTCGCGCGCGCGCAGGCTGCCACGGGGCTGCGGATCGTAGTCGAGCGCCTGGAGATCGGCAAGCGCCGCCAGCAAATCCGGCGAATACTGAAAGCCGCAGCGCGTGGGATTCGACGCCGTCAGGTCGGCAATCGGCAAACCCGCCTCAACGCGCAGCCGGTGAGCCCGCGCCAGCTCGCTCTCCTCCGTGTTCCAGGCCGTCCTGCGCGAAAATCGCATTCTTCCATTCCATCGATTCATAGGTGCAGCCTGCCGCACCGCGGGTGGTCATGCACAATAAGAACAGGCGTCCCTTTCAACCATACACGGGCGTCCACGGGGAGGAAGATTGGGTCTGCGCGCGGTTGTCTTCGATTATGGAATGGTATTGACCGGTCCGCCGGATCCTGAGGCCCATGCTGCTCTGCTGCGCATCACCGGCCTGCCTGCGGCCCGCTTCGAGAGCCTCTACTGGGCCAATCGCCATGCCTACGACGAAGGCAAGCTCACCGGCTTCGAATTCTGGCAGAAGCTGCTCGGCGATGCCAGCCTCTCCCTCACCCCGGACAAGATCGAAGAGCTGAACCAGTGGGACGCCCACATGTGGACCACCGAAAACCCAGCCATGCTGGCCTGGCAACTCGCACTCAAGCAGCGCGGCCTGCTCACCGCGATCCTCTCCAACCTGGGCGACAATGTGCTGGCCAGTGTCGAGCGCGAGTTCGACTGGATTCATCGTTTCGATGTGCTGATCTGGAGCTTTCAGCTCGGCACGGCCAAGCCGGACCCCGCGATCTATCGCCGGACACTCCAGGAACTCGGCGTCCGCGCCGAGGAGGCGCTCTTCCTCGATGACAAGCTGGTCAACATAGAGGCCGCGCGGGCGCTGGGCATCCAAGCCATTCAGTTCTCAACCGTCGAGCGGCTGCGCGGCGATCTGGCAGCCGCTGGACTGGATAGCCAGCTCCCCATGCCCTGAGCCGGGGAACAGCATCCTGAAGTTCATGAGATTGCGGCTCTTGTCGAGAGCAGCCATTCTGCCAATGTCCTTGTGCGTCGATCGAATCCGCCCACTTCCCTGCACCAAACGGCTCTCACCCACGTATGCAATCGCAGCTCGAATCTCCGCGCTGCCTGGCGCTCGATAGCAATAAGCAGAACTGTTTTTTGTGCGAGGCCGCTGTAAAATGACTGGGGACCCGCCGGATACCTGCGTCCAGAACCGAGTCTGGACCGTCACGGAATACGACAGGAGTGTTAAAGGGAAAACAATGCCAGGAACAGGAAACTCAAGCAAGGGGAAACGGGCCGTGATGGGGGTAGCATCTCTGATGCTGGGCGCGGCAATGGCTGTGGCCCAGAGCGTGCCGGTGGTCACGGGCGACGCGCGGGTAGACAAGCTGCTCAGCCAGATGACGCTCGATGAGAAGCTGACGCTGATCCACGGAACCCATGAAGATCCAGCGGTTTATCAAGGCCAGGCTGGTTATCTGGGCGGGATTCCTCGCCTCGGCATTCCGGGGCTGCGCTTTGCCGATGGGCCGCCGGGCGTACTTACGCGCCATCCGTCTCAAGGCGAAACGGCCACCATGGGAGTAGCCGCCACTTTCAGCCGAAAGTCGGCCGAGGACAACGGGCTGGTGATCGGCCGCGAAGACCGCGCGCTGGGCATCGACGTCTCTCTGCAGCCCTTTGTGAACATCGACCGCGACCTCGAATTCGGCCGCGGCTACAACACCTTTGGCGAAGATCCCTTCCTTTCTGGCGAGATGGGCGCGGCCGAGATCAAGGGCATCCAATCCCAGCACGTCATGGCCCAGGTCAAGCACTTCGTCGGCTACGACTCGGATGGCTACAGCACGTACATCGATGACCAGACGCTCCACGAGGTCTACGTGGCGCCCTTCGACGCGGCGATCCGGGCCGGTGTCTCGTCCATCATGTGCTCTTACAACCGGCTGAATGGCACCTTCGCTTGCGGCAATGAATCCACGCTGACCAAGATTCTTCGCGACGAGATCGGTTTCAAGGGCTTTGTCACTTCGGACTGGGGCGCGGTCCACGCAGTCGACTTTATTAACGCCGGCCTCGATATGGAGATGCCCGGCGAGCCGGCGCCCGGCGCTCACGGCTGGGTCACTCCCTCATTTTTCGACTTTCAGCCAGTGCCACCGCCTCCGGCGCGTCCGGCCGGCGGTGGGGCGGACATCGCAAGCATGTTTGGCAGCCACATCCCGGAGGAGCCTGCCAGACACTGGGGAGGTGGTGGCGGCGACTTCGGCGTAAAGCTGGACCCCAAGAAGATGCCCGAAGCCCTCAAGGATGGCACGGTGAATGAAGCGGCCATTACCCGCGCCGCCGGACGCGTACTTTATGAGATCGTCCAATTCGGCTACCTGGACGGCCAGGAAAAGCACGAGGTCACTGAGCAGTCCGTCGAAGCCAACGCCAAAATCATCGAGAAGACCGGCGAAGAGGCCGCGGTGCTGCTGAAGAATGACGCGGGCGCACTGCCCCTCAAGGCCGCCGATCTCGATTCGGTGGTCCTGATCGGCCCCACGGCCGGACAGGTGGACTCCATCGGTATCAACGGCGAGCGCTCCGTCGGACTGCCCCAGCGCCAGGTCGGCCCGATTGAAGCCATTAGGAAGATCTCCGGTGATTCCAACGTGAAGTTCGCCGTGAATGACGACATGACGGGCGTTCCGGTGCCCGCCAGCGCGTTCAGCCACGACGGAAAACCGGGCCTGGTGCGCACCGGCAGCGGCGACCCGCAGGTTGACGCGCAACTCGATTTCACGGCCCACAATTCTCTCGCCCCCAACGCAACTGTCACCTGGAAGGGATCGCTCACCCCGCCGCACGCCGGCGCCTACTGGCTCTATTTACAGGCCCTGGGCACCAACGCCAGCATCTCCCTGGATGGCAAGCGCCTGGCTGCCACGGGCGTCTTCCAGGGAGCAGTTCATGGCGACATCCTGCAGGCCAATCAGGATAACGCCATCCCCAC
>JBEKDH010000157.1:0-9878 GCA_050014455.1 Occallatibacter sp. | reverse complement strand
AGGATGTGGTGACGGTGGTAGAAGTTATTGAACTCCTGGGCTAACTGGAAGGCGTGCTTGGCCAGATAGGCGGGCTCGGAGGTGGCAATGCACTGCTCCAGGACCAGCGTGCGGCGGGCGGCGCGCAGCCACAGCGCCCAGATGTCTTGAACGGACTCGCCTTCGAGATAGGGGGCGGGGTCGATGCCGGCGAATTCGGCCAGCACCGCCTCGGGTGTTGTTCCACCCTTGCGGAAGATATTGCGCGCGCGGACCACGGCGTATTGAATATAGGGGCCGGTCTCGCCCTCGAAGCTCAGGGCATCCTTGAAGTCGAAGGCGATGACCGAGTTGCGCGTGAACTTGAGCATGAAGTAGCGGAGAGCGCCAATGGCGATTTGCTCCGCGATGCGCTGGCGGCCGGCCTCGGCGTCCGCGCCTCCGGTCTGGCGGGCGTCGACTTCGGCGCGGGTGGCGGCGATCAGTTTGTCGATCAGGTCGTCGGCCTTGACGCCGAAGCCCTTGCGGCCGCTGACTTCAATGTAAGGCCGGGCCAGGTCCTCGCCGGATATGTTATAGCCAAGCTCGACGGCGCAGCGCGGCGTGAGCGCCACCATCTCATAACTGAAGTGCGTATAGCGGTCGGCCTGGTCGGCGTATCCCATCCCGCGCAGGGCCTGGATAACATTGGCCTGCGGGTCGGACTGCCGCGAGTCGATAACATTGTAGATAGCCTGCGCTCCGCCAAAGTGCGGATGGGGCTCGATGCCATGCTCGGTCGAGATCCAGCATTCATGATCGGGATAGGTGAAGAACGGGTTGTAACCGAAGTCCTTGCCCAGTAGGCCAAACTTCCAAAGGTGATAGGCAATATCCTTGCCCACATAAGTTACCGTTCCGTTGGAGCGGACGATGACTTTCGCGTCCTCGTCGGTGCCCTTCGGGCCGTTCTCGTCTTGGACCGGCTCAGTAGGGGATCCGGGGCGCGTCATCACCCAGCAGCCCTTGTTCTTGCCTTCGGTTTCGAGGTAGAGGACGCCGGTTTGTTTAAGCTGCTCGAAGGCGGCATCCCAAAACTTGAGGTGTAGAATCTCGCTCTCGCGGGGCAGAAAGTCGTATTCGATTCCCAGCCGCAGCATGGTTTCCAAGTGCCGCCGCAGCACCGCGGTTGAGATCAGATTGGCGATCCTGGACGTGTCGTTGCCGCCCTGTTCGATGGCGTGGAGCGTGGCGAGCCGGATCTGCTTGCGCTCGGCCTGCTCTTCGGCGGTTCCTTCGGTGTACCACTTCGAGGTGCGTGCGTAGAGATCCCAGCAGTAGTAGTCGATGGCCGCGGCGTGGCCTTCTCCGCGTTCCACGCGGAGCTCACATCCCGCAATGACTCCAGCGACCTCCGGCCAAGATCTCCCTTCGAGTTGCTGAAAGCCGACCACCACATCGGCCACCTGGACGCCGGTGTTGTCGATGTAATTCTGCACGTCCACCTTTTGACCGGCGGCGCGCAGCAGGCGCACGAAGGTATCGCCCAGAACGGCGTTGCGCAAATGGCCGATGTGCGCGGCCTTGTTGGGATTGATGCTGGTGTGCTCGACGAGGGAATGAATGCCCGACGGAGCGGCCGGCCCGGTTTCCACCGAGGCTGTCATATGAACGCATGCGGCGCGATCGAGGCGTGCATTGATGTAGCCCGCGCCCGCAACCTCGAAGCCGGCAAAGCCCTCGACCGAGCCTAGCGCAGCCACGATCTCCTGGGCGATAATCTTGGGCGCTTTGCGCAGCTTGCGGGCCAGTTCGAAGGCAATCGGTGTGGCCAGTTCGCCGAAGTTCAGATCGGGCGGAATCTCCAGCGGGATGCTCTCCAACCGCAGGCCGTACTTTTCTTCCAGAAGACCGCGCAGTCTGTCTCCGAGCCTTTTCTGCAATTCCAAATACACGTCGCTATGCCTCAGAAATCCTTGATTTCAAGGGTTATTCTAACAGGATCGGGCTATTGATTGGATTGGCCAGCCCTAGCAAGATGAATTCCCATTGCCGGTGGTTCATAGCCTGTGATATTCTTCTTGCCGAAATTTCTAACACATCAGGAGGTGATCGTGGACTCAGTTACAATTGTACGCATAATCGCGGGGATTATTTTCCTTGTGGTGTTCTTTGCAATGATTCCACCGTACTGGATGATCTTCAAGAAGGCCGGTTTTTCACCGTGGCTTTCGCTATTGATGTACGTTCCCTTGGCCAACATGATTGTGCTCTACGTCGTAGGTTTTTCCAATTGGAAGACATTGTCTACTTCCCAAACCTTGCCCCCTGGAACCTTTACGCCCCGAGCCTAACGTCTTCTTGCCGCAACGAGCCCCGGTGTGAGAGCCGGATGTACCTCTTTGTCGCCTGAGCGTCCCCCGCACTCCTGCCTGAGAATGCCGTAAGATGATGAATAGATTGCCTCCCATTCTTCGCCGGTCTTGAGCGGCAGGGTGCGAGGCGACGGCCCATTCATGACCCATACAGAATCGAGTCCAGCCCGCTTTTACCTGACCACGCCGATCTACTACGTGAATGGGAGGCCGCACCTCGGCCACGCCTACTCGACCATCGTCTGCGATGCCATTGCGCGGCGCAAGCGGGCGCTGGGAATTGAGACCCGGTTCCTAACCGGCACCGACGAGCACGGGCAGAAGATTGAGCGATCGGCCGCACTGGCCGGGCGCACGCCCATGGAGTTCGCCACCGCCATCTCGGGGGAGTTTCGCGGCCTGTGGGACCGGCTCGGCCTCAGCTACGACGACTTTATTCGCACCACCGAGGACCGGCACATCCGCGGCGTGCAACACCTCTTCGCCACGTTGCGCGACCGGGGCTTCATCTACAAGGGGTCTTATACCGGCCAATACTGTGTCTCCGACGAGGCTTATGTGGACGGCCCCCCCGGCACGGTCTGCCCGGACTGCGGCCGCACGACCGAGACGGTAAGCGAGGAGAACTATTTCTTCAAGTTGTCGGCCTTCGAGCGCAAGCTGTTGGAGTTCTACGAAGCCAACCCCGGCTTCATGGGGCCGGAGTCCACTCGGCGCGAAGTTGTTTCGTTTGTGCGCGGCGGCCTGAAGGATCTGTCGGTGAGCCGGACCAGCTTTTCGTGGGGCATTCCCGTTCTCGGCGACGAGAAGCATGTGATTTACGTGTGGCTGGACGCGCTGGCGAACTACATTACCGCGCTGGGCTACGGCTCCGGCGATCCGGTCGACCAGGCGCGCTTCGAGAGGTTCTGGCCGGCGGACCTGCACCTGATCGGCAAGGAGATCAGCCGCTTCCACTGCGTCTACTGGCCGGCGTTCCTGATGGCGGCGGGGATTGAGCCGCCGCGCTCTGTGAAGGCCAACGGCTGGCTGCTCTTCGACCAGGGGAAGATGTCCAAGTCGAAGGGCAATATTGTGCGCGCCGAGACCGTGCAAGAGGTGCTGGGGGCGGACGCGCTGCGGTATTTTCTGCTGCGGGAGATTCCCTTCGGCCAGGACGGCGGCTTCAGCTTCGAGGCGCTCGTCCAGCGCTACAACGGCGACCTGGCCAACGGCTACGGCAACCTGGTGAGCCGCGTGGTCAACATGGTGCATAAATACTTCGGCGGGATGGTGCCCGAGGCCGGCGCGGAGACCGCTACCGAGGCCGCCTTGCGCGAGTGCGCCGTGCGGACAATTGCGGCGTTCGGCCCGGAGTTCGATGAATTGAACTTCTCCGAAGCGCTCAAGGCTCTTTGGCTCCTGGTGGCGGAGACCGACGGCTACCTGACGGCCAACGCGCCCTGGAAGCGCCCGGCGGACCGCCCGGAGGCGGAACACGTAGAGCACCAGGCGCGCGTGCTGGCCACCGCCGCCGAGTCGATCCGCATTGTGACCGCGCTGGTTTATCCCATCCTGCCCGACTCGGCCGCGAAGGTCTGGCGGCAGCTTGGACAGGGTGCGATTGAGGACGCTCTTAAGCATTACGTGGACCTGGGACAAGTCCTTCCGAGATTTGAAGACAACCCAGTTACCCCGGAAGAGGCATTTCTCAAAGGCGTTGGGATGGGCAGGATTGAGGCCGGAACACGATTTGGCGAACCCGCGCCGCTGTTTCCCCGCGCGGAGAAGGACGCAGTCGAGCGTATGCAGAAGATCGAAGATCAGAACAATTTGAACGTGGTGCAAGCAGCCAGCGTTGGCGGCGCAGGCATGATCCATTCCGAAACAACTGACGCTCATCCTTCGGTTCCCGAAAAAACGACTCCACCAACCACGCCAAATGCACCGCGAGTACCCGCATCGCGTCAGGGCACGACTTCAGTCGTGCCGCAAAAGCAGCAGAATTTGGCCGGGGCTTTAGCCCCTGGGGGACTCTCTTTGGAAAATGCATCTTCGATTCCTGCTTCACCTGTCGCTGCGCCGCTTCCCAATACCACTGCCCCAGCCGTTTCTTTTCCGAACGCCAATATGGCGGCTGAGCCGCAGTCCGCCTCACCGCAGGGGATCGCCATCGACGACTTTGCCAAGGTGGATCTGCGCGTGGCGCAGATTCTGGCGGCCGAGCGCGTGCCCAAGGCCGACAAGCTGCTGCGCCTGGAGGTCGATCTGGGCTACGAGAAGCGGCAGATTCTGGCCGGAATCGCTCAGTACTACGAGCCGGAAAAGTTGATCGGGCGGAAGATTGTCATTGTCGCCAACCTGGCTCCCCGCAAGATGCGCGGCCTGGAGTCGAACGGCATGTTGCTGGCGGCCTCGCTCGAAGGCGGAGCGCCGGTGCTGGCCGGATTCTTGGAGGATGTTCCGCTGGGCGCAAGGCTGAAGTAAGGAAGGCAGCGACGCCAGAATCGAGGCGGAATCCGGCTCCTTATTAACAGAGAAGACTATCGATCCAAAGAGAAACAATGTCGCTGCGCCGCGCTTCGATAGCCCTGCAGCCCCCGAGGCGCACGGTTTCTATCGGGTCTTCGCCCGTGGAAAGGCCCAGTCCATTTTCGCGCTGTTGCGTCGCAATCCCGATGGGCTATATTGACTACGTGCCGCGCCGGCAGGCGGCCGCCAGGGGCCAGGAGGGGCTGATGAAGATTACCGACACCATCGAATCGGTGCTGAAGTCCAAGGGCGAGAGGAAGGTTCTGTCGATAGCGCCCGAGCAGTCGGTCTATGAGGCGCTGGAGAAAATGGCCGAGCACGGCATTGGCGCCTTGCTGGTCCTGTCCAACGATCGGCTGGTCGGCATCCTCTCTGAGCGCGACTACGCGCGCAGAGGAATACTGAAGGGCCATCCGGCCAAAGGAACCCAGGTGCGCGAGATCATGACCAGCCCGGTGGTCTCGGTCAGTCCGCGGCAGACCGTGGATGAGTGCATGGCCATGATGACCGAGCAGCATTTCCGACATCTGCCGGTGCTGCTGGGCGACGCCGTGGTGGGATTGGTCTCGATCGGCGACCTGGTGAAATGGGTGATCTCCGGCCAGGAACAGATCATTCAGGAGCTGCAGGGCTACATTGCGGGTGCATATCCGGGGTAACTCCGGCGATCGCCATCGCAGGGATTCTGAAACAAATGCAAAATGCCGCCTGTCGGCGGCATTTTGCCTTCTGAATGTGGCGGCTTTAGACGCCCATACCGAACTCGCTGGTCTGCTGTTCGCCGGCGCCGGAGAAAAAGTCGTAGGGAGTGCGGCGGTTGAACTTGTAGCCTTTGCGCAGCTCATAGCCCAGGTAGATGCCCAGCGCGGCCACAGCCATTCCCACGGAGAACCAGCCAATCACGCGCAAGGTGCTTCCCTCGCACTTCTCTTCGGCATGGGACTCTTCCACGATGGTGAGGGGTTCGGGTTCGGCGGACATTTGGGACAGCCTCCTACACAACCATGATACCCCAGTTTCGGATTACTCTTCCCGCAGTGCGGTGCGAAGCGGGAGAAGCCTGTTTACTCCAAAGTGTCGATCCGGGAAAGCCACATGGCTTTTTTCTGCTCAGGAAGAAAGCTGGCGCGGATGGAGTTGGCGGCCAGTTGGCGCAGTTCGCTGCGGGTAAAGCCCTGCTGAGTGTGGGCCAGCAGGAACTCATTTGCCAGGTCGGAGCCGAAGAAAGCCGGATCGTCGGAGTTGAGCGTCACCAGCAGGCCGGCGTCGAAGTAGCGGCGCAGCGGATGAGCGGGATAGGACGGGCAGACCCCGGTGCGGACGTTCGATGTGAGGTTCAGCTCAAGCGGGATGGCGCGCGCCTTCAGATCCTCCATCAGGTAGAAGTCCTTGACGGCCGAAAGGGCGTGGCCGATACGCTCGGAGCCGATGGAGAGCGCCTCGCGGATGGCCTCGGGTCCGGTGGTTTCGCCGGCGTGGTTGGTCAGGCGCAGGCCCGCCCGGGATGCCTGGTCAAAGAGGGCGCGGAAAGGCTCGGAGCCGGCGCGCCGCTCGTCTCCGCCCAAGCCGATGGCAACGATGGACGGGAACTGGGGGCGCATTTCGGCGGCCTTGAGGAAGACACACTCGGCCTCCTCGACGGTGAAGTGGCGGACGGCGTCGAAGATCCAATAGAGCGATAGGCCCAGTTCGCGCCGGCCGCGCTCGCGCGCTCGTTCCAGGCCGGCAAAGATGGGCTCGAAGGCCCCGGGGTCGTGGTTGCGCGTCCTGTAGATGACGCCGACGGAGACGAAGACTTCGGCGTGAACCACGCCCTGCGCGGCAAGGCTCTCGATCATGCGCCAGGCGATCAGCTCGTAGTCCTCGGGATCAATGAGCCGCTGGCAGACGGCCTTGAAAGCATCCAGGAAGCCGGTGAAGTTGGTGAACCGGTAGAGGGCCTCGGCCTGGGGCAGCGTGAGGGGCCGCTCGTCGTGGCGGGCGCTCAGCTCGACCAGCGTCGCGGGCAGGATGGCGCCTTCGAGGTGCAGGTGCAGCTCGGCCTTGGGCAGGCGGCGGATGAAGGATTCTATCTCGGTCACTCATCCAGTTTAGTCGTCCGCCGGCTTCGCCGATCCACGGGAGATGAAACTGTGCCCCATCCATCGAGCGTCTTTTGCTCGATGGGTGGGAGACCCAAAAGGCCAACCATCGGCCGCATCCCATCCTGCTACAAGACCGATCATGGATTAGGGGCCCCCGACGATTTGACTTATTTAAGTCGCTTGGAACACAATGACGCATGGAGCAAACCGCCATCCGCACATCCATCGACCTTCCGCGGGATCTGCACCGCAGGCTGCACGAGGCGGCGGCACGTAAGGGCTGCTCGGCGCGCAAGCTGATTCTGGCCGGCATCGAACGGGCTGTCGAGGACACCGCGCCAGCCAGGCCGAAACGGCGGCTCAGCCTTGACGAGCCGCTGATTCCGCCCGCAGGCCGCAAGCTTGACATGACCAATGAAGAGATCTATGAGCTCATCGAGTTCCCATAAGCAGCTTGTCGATCCCGTCCCCGCCGGACTCGTCGTTCCGGACATCAACGTCTGGCTGGCGCTTGCCACGCACGAACACTCTCACAACACCCTAGCCAGGCGCTGGTGGCGGCAACACGAAGGACCGATCGCATTCGTTCGCTTGTCCCAGCTTGGCTTGCTGCGGCTGATGACAACGGCGGCAGCCATGGATGGCAAGCCGTTGAGCATCGATGAAGCCTGGCGCGTCTACGACCGGTTCTATGACGACGACCGGGTCACATTCTGCTCCGAGCCTGCGGATGTGGAGCGGAGGTTCCGCGAAATGGCGGTTGGCTCAACAGCATCGCCCAAGGTGTGGGCCGATGCCTGGTTGCTGGCCATTGCGGAAGCGGCAGGCGGCGTGCTGGTTACATTCGACAAGGCGCTCGCGGCGCGGGGCGCGCATTGCCTGCTGTCGAGGCGAGGTTAAAGCCGACTACTTCTTCGGGAAACCCAGAAACGGACGGTTGAGGTACCTCGTCTCCCACATCTCAAAATCGAGATGTGGGGCACCCGGCAAGTTGAAGAACATGCACAAGTCGAAGAAGCCTAGGGGAACCGGGTTCAGCGGAATCGCAGGCGGTGCCATGGCGAAAACCATCGTGGTCGGAATGCTGGAGCGCAAAGGCCGAGTGCGGGCCGAAGTGGTTGCGGAGCGCAGCCAAGCCACTCTACACGCGCTTGTCAATAAGCACATCCAATATGGCGCTACCCTCCTGACTGACGAATGGGGCGGGTACAAGGGAACCGATCTCACACACGAGATCATCAATCACGCCGTCGAGTACGTGAATGGGCAGGTCCATACTCAGGGGAACGAGAACTTTTGGAGCCTGCTCAAGAGGGGATTAAGCGGGACCTATATCAATGTGGGGCCGTCTCACCTCTCGCGTTACGTTGACGAACAGGCTTTCAGGTACAACAATAGAGAGGAAAAGGACGACTACGACAGATTTGCTCTTGCGGTCTCGGAGATTCTAGGCAAACGTCTGACCTATGCCGAGGTGACCGGCAAGGTGGGGGAAACGGCGTTCTAGGCTCGCTTGGTTGGGACGCCAGAAACGCGGGAAGCGGATTTAGGACTTCGCTTCGCTTCGCGTTCGGCGTACAACTTGGCCTTGATTTCAGAGTGCGGCACTGACAAAATGAGCCGCGTGAATTCGGTGAAGCGGCCGAGATCGCCCGTCTGAATCTTGGCTGATGCGGCGGGCAGATCGGCCATAATCTCGCCTTTCTCTCTCAAGAGAAAAAGGTAGGAGATTGTACGCAAAAAGTCAAATCGTGGCCCTTGACAGTGAACATCAAACCGTAGAGAATGGCGGATACATCATGATTGACCAAGTAATCATCAACAATTTCCGCTGCTTCCAGAAACTCGAAGTCCCCAACCTGAAGAAAGTGAACCTTCTCGTTGGGAAGAATTCGAGCGGGAAGAGTGCATTTCTTGAAGCGATTTTCCTATCTTCTAGCTCTCTCGCAGCCCAAACCTCGATTCAGCTTCGAAGTATCCGAAGGATGGGTAATCTGTTAGTAAGTCCAGTCGATTCGCAATCGTATCGTGGCCTATGGGAAGACCTGTTTTTCAATTTCAATGACAATAAGAAACTGTCGATAAAGATAAGCGGTAGCCCAAATTCTGACAGCCGAACCTTGTCAATTGAGTATAGTGGCTCTCAGGTGCAAGAGCTTCCCTTCGGGAAGCAGCCCTCAATTGCTCCTGGAAGTCCGCAACAGGCAGGGGCGTGGCCACAAATCGAGTTTACTTGGAAACGGCACGATCACCAAGCAGTCGTTTCAAGGCCTAAATTAACCAGCACCGGTCTTCAATTCGAGCCTGCAAATGCAAGCTACTTTCAGTCGATTTGGTATACCCCTGGCGCTGGCGAACTGCCCGAAGAGAATGCAAAACGATTCGCAGAGCTTGACAAGCGCGGAGATGGGGATATCGACCTTGTGAAGTCTAAGGTCTGTAAAGAGTTTCCTTTTATTGAAGACCTCTCGATTCTGTATCAAGCTGGACTTCCCATGATGTTTGCAAGAGTCGAAAACAAAGAGCGTAAAATGCCAGTTGCACTGCTTTCAGATGGAATCAATCGACTTTTGGGAATATGCCTAAGTTTGGCCTATTACAAGGGCGGCACCGTGCTAATAGACCAATTCGAGGATGGTTTCCACCATGGACTACTCCCTTCTATATGGAGTTCCATTTACGGGCTAGCGAGCGAATTCAAGGTGCAATTGTTCGTGAGCACTCACAGCAGAGAATGCCTCGAATCATTGTTGCCAACCATGCGTGGCCACGAGGATGATTTTTGTCTACTCAAGGCTACCCGGAATGATGACGGCTGCGATATCAAGTCCTTGGCTGGGAGCTATTTGGAATCAGCACTGGAGCAGGATTTTGAAGTGCGATGATAAAGAAGAGGTTCGACCTGCGTCATTCCAACCTGAAAGCCCGTTCGTTATCGTTTGCGAAGGGT
>JBEKDH010000156.1:0-9945 GCA_050014455.1 Occallatibacter sp. | reverse complement strand
TTTCACCGCTGGCAACCGCCCTGCAGTGGGCTAGAGAGATTCAGGAGGGATACGCCAGCACTCGGAACGAACTCCTGCCGGTGCTGGCGTAGCCGCTGCCGCTATCTCCTGCGCAACTTGGCAAGCAGGCGCAGAATCTCGAGATAGAGCCAGACCAGGGTGACCATAATGCCGAAGGCGCCGTACCACTCCATGTACTTGGGTGCGCCGCACTGCACGCCTCTCTCGATGAAGTCGAAATCGAGCACCAGATTCAGCGCGGCGATGGCCACCACAACCAGGCTGAAGCCGATTCCGATGATCCCCGAGCCGTTGATGGCGGCGAATTGAATGCCAAAGAAGCTCAGGATGATCTCCAGCAGGTAGAAGAGGGCGATGCCGCAGGTGGCTGCCACGATTCCCAGGCGAAACTTCTGCGTCACCTTGATGAGCCCCGAGCTATAGATCAGCAGTAGAGCGAAAAGGGTGCCAAAGGTCAGGCCGACGGCCTGGATTCCGACGCCCGGATAGCGCAGATCGACCACCGCCGATATGCCGCCCAGCGCCAGGCCCTCAAGGAGCGCGTAAATCGGCGCCGTCACCGGCGACCACTCCTTTTTGAAGATGGTGACCAAGGCGCAGATGAATCCTCCGATGACTCCGGCCATGATCAGCGGGGCCACATCGGCTATATCGCGCGTCTGAAGGAACTGGTGCCATGTCCAGCCGGCGGTGGCGATGGCGCAGACCAGCAGAATGCCGGTCTTGTTCACCGTGCCGCTCAGCGTCATGGAGTTGGCCGCATCGATCGCGCCTCCGTACCGGCTGTCGGAAAGGTCGTTGAAGGTCTTGTCGCTCAGTGCCGGATTGGATGTCTTGAACAAAGCCATTGCGTTCTCTCCCTCGAAACAGTTTGGCCTGCCTCAACGACAGGGTATCACTGGGGGCTGCGCGGCGTGTTCGACGCTCGCGGCGGAATCGAAGCGCCGGTTCCCACCCTTCGAGCAAAGGGCGCTCGAAGGATGGGGCACCCACTATCCAGGAGGCGCCCACTATCCAGGAATTGCAAAGGTGGATCAGTTCGACGGCCCGGTGTTCAGCGCTTTCAGGCAGATCAGCGCCGCCCGGCCATGCGGGTAGTACTTCTCTTGCCGGCCCTCGATTCGATAGCCGTGCGCCTCATAGAGCCGGAGGGCGGCGGCGTTCTCCGCATCCACATGAAGCCAGATTAGATGTGCGTTCGCGGCGCGCGCCGAGGCCTCCACGCGGTGCAGCAACTCCCCGCCAACTCCCTGGCCGCGCCGGTCGGGAGCAACCTCTATGGTCTGGATGTATGCGACGATTTCGCTCGTGCACCCCATCGACGAAGACCCGTCGCTGGGAACGCCGCTTCTTTCCCGCCCCCACTCGACGATGGCGAAACCGCACAACTGCCCACCCTGCTCCGCGATCCAGGTTGCCGCATTTTTGTCTTGGATAAGCCGGCGCATCTGCGCGCGGCCAAAGCGCATGGGCGGCTGGAAGCAGAGTTCCTCGATCGCATAGAGCGCGGCGAAGTCCTCAACGGTGCAGGGGCGGAAAAGCACAGCCCAACTTTATCGCATTCCATTAAGTTACCGCAGAACAGGCCGGACGCAAACAGCAAAAAGCCACCCTGGCAATGAGGGTGGCTTCCGCTTGCCACAAAACGCCCGAGGATCCTGGGCAGCCCCTGAAAAAACCTCGTGCTAGATTCGGCGTTCCCTCAGGGGCTAAAGCCCCCGTTTGTTTTGTTGCATTTGCGGCACGACTAAAGTCGTGCCCTGTTACAAAGCGGAGTCTTTCCGCAGCCTGTAAAGTCTTGCCCTGTTACAAGGCGCGCTTATGCAGAGGCTCCCTACACCTTCGCTTCCAGATCCGCAATCACGTCGAAGAAGCGCTGGTCGAGGCGGCGGTTGGCAGCGATGGCTTCTTTGATGGTGATATCGGTGACGTCGAGGCCCTTGAGCACGGCGATCCGGCCCCACTTCTTGTCATGGACCATTTCGATAGCGTGCAAACCGTAGCGCTGGCCCAGCAGGCGGTCATAGGCCGTGGGAACGCCGCCGCGCTGGGTGTGGCCCAGGTTTACGGAGCGGGTCTCGAAGCCGGTCTTCTCCTCAATCAACTCGGCCAGCGCCTCGCCGATGCCCGACAGGCGCGCATGGCCGAAGGAGTCCAGCTTAGCCGATTCGTTGATAACCTGACCCACCTCGGGCAGATGGCAGCCCTCGGCCACCACTACCACGCCGTAGTGCTTGCCGTGATCGTAGTTGTACTTGAGCAGCGCGCACACGTGGTCGATGTCGATCTCCTTCTCGGGGACCAGGATCACATGCGCCCCGCCGGCCACTCCGGCGGCATAGGCGATCCAGCCGGCGTCGCGGCCCATCACCTCGACGACGATCACGCGGTTGTGTGAGTCGGCGGTGGTGTGGATGCGATCGACGGCCTCGGTGGCGATCATGACAGCGGTGTCGAAGCCGAAGGTCTGGTCGGTGCCGCTGATGTCGTTGTCGATGGTCTTGGGTACGCCCACGCTGGGCACGCCGTGCTCGCTCAGGAAGAGCGTGACGGATTGCGTGTCGTCGCCACCCAGCGCAATCAGGGCGTCGATCTTGTTGATCTTCAGAACCTCCTGGACCTTCTCGATACCGCCTGGAATCTTCTTCACGTTGGTGCGCGAGGAGTGCAGGATGGTGCCGCCCTTCAACTGGATTCCATCGATGTTTTCGAGCGTGAGGGGAATGAAGTTGTTGTCCAGAACGCCCCGCCAGCCGTTCAGAAAGCCAATGAATTCATCGCCATAGTGGTTGATGCCCTTCTTGACAACCGCATAGATTACCGCATTCAGTCCGGGGCAATCGCCGCCACCGGTCAGCAAAGCAACTCGCATCTTGAGAATCTCCTGATCGAAATGTGCGCGGCCGTTCCAAGCGCTGGGAGTGCTGGCCGAGCCGGGAACTTGTCCCTGAGCTGTGCGTCTGGAACGCGAAGAATTCCCGGCCCCGACGCCTCAACCAGTGTACTCCGCCGCTGTAAAGAGAAATCGTGACCTTGCTCACGCCGGGCGACAATCTTCCGGTTCTGGAGAGAGAACCTTAAACGGTCCCGGCCGTTCTGGGGATTGATCCCGATTGCTCCCCGGGTTACGAGATGCCTCCGGCCCAAACTCAAGGATGAAAGCGGCCGTTCGGTATTCCGGTCACTCGGCTCAAATCCATCGATTTATCACCGTTTGGTGATAGAATAGGTGATGCGGAGGTTTCATGAGAGCAACTGTAGCGCTCGATGACGAGCTGGTGCGCAAGGCCCAGGAGTTATCAGGGGTGACGGAGAGGACGGCTCTGCTCAGGGAGGCTTTGAAGGCGCTGATTCACTTCGAGGCTTCGCGCAGACTTGCGGCGGTTGGGGGTACGGAGCCGGATCTGAATGAGATCAAGCGCGTGAGGGCTGATAGTTTGAGCCCGCACCGCATGAGCGAGGAAGAGGCGTATCAGGAAGCCATGAACGCGGCTTCCCCCGCCGAGCGCACAGAATTGACTTGGCGGCATGAGGTCAAGAAAAGCGCAAGACCCAAGCGGCAGGTTATGCCACCATCCTGGAAAGGGAATCTCAAATGAAGTTGAACTGTCTGATACT
Organism: Occallatibacter sp.; assembly: GCA_050014455.1. Lineage (GTDB taxonomy): Bacteria > Acidobacteriota > Terriglobia > Terriglobales > Acidobacteriaceae > Telmatobacter. Next base: position 6,306 of record JBEKDH010000156.1, on the reverse strand, counting down.
TGATTCACAAGATGAGAAGCCACACGCTTGATTGAGAGCCTATGATCCTTGCCGACACATCCATCTGGGTTGATCATCTTTGCAACGGCGATGCGGAGATGGCCCGGCTTCTGGGCGCGGGGCAGATTGTAATGCACCCATTTATCGTTGCGGAGATTGCCCTTGGTTCACTGCACAACCGGCGCAAGCGGCTTGCCGAGATGGAAGCATTACTCGAAGTACGGGTGGCGCAACTCAACGAGGTGCGGCACATGATTGAGGCTCACACTCTCTACTCGAAGGGCATTGGCCTTACGGACGCTCACCTGATAGCTTCCTGCCTGATGACTCCAGGGACGCAATTGTGGACGCGCGACGGCTCTTTGCACAAGGTCGCCCAGACTCTTGGAATTCAAGCGAATCTGCCCTGACAGCGGCAATTGCATCTTCAATATTTGGAAAGACAGCGCCGCAAAGTGCTTCAATAAGGTATGCCTCATATGCCCGGAACGGGAGCGTTGCTGCTGCTGGCGTTTGCCGGCCTGGTTGTTGCCGTGCTGCTGGTGCTGCTGCAGTTGACCCGGCTAGGATACCTGATTCGCGCCACCATCCCCGACCGGCCGCGGCGGCGCATGTTCATCGCCTCGCTCTCGTTCCTCTTCACCTTTGTGGGGGTCCGCATCCTCGTCCACCGGATTGTGAACCATGAGGGACACTTCCAGTGGGTGATGATCCACGGAACGCACATTCACCACCTGGTCTGGGGGATTCTGATCCTGCTGCTGGTGGGCTACGGCTGGCTGCTGGACCTGGGACGATCGCACTCGCCGCTCTCCATCTTCCTCAGCCGGCTGATGTCGGTCAGCTACGGAGTGGGCGCGGCGCTCACGTTGGACGAATTCTCCATCTGGCTCGATTTGGAACCGGATGCGTATTGGTCGCGCGACGGGCGGCTCAGCATCGACGCGGTCATCCTCTTCGGCGCTCTGCTGGCGGTGGGCGCATGGGGCGCGCCCTTCTTTGGCGGCCTGGGTCGACTATGGAGCAACCGCGCCGCAATCGGCGGCAAGCTGGCGAGGCCTATTCGCCGCGCGAGGTTGCTTCGTCAGCGTAGAAAGCGTCGATTGCCTCCGCGTATCGAGCCGTAATCACCCGCCGCTTGAGCTTCATTGAGGGCGTCAGCTCCCCGCTCTCCTGCGTCCATTCGTCGGGAACCACGCGGAAGCGCTTGAGAGTCTCAAAGTTGGCCAGGCTCCGATTCACCTCGCTGACAATCTCGCCGTAAAGGTCAATCACGCGGCTGTCGGCCACCAGGTCTCCGCGCGAGGTGGCCTCGATGCCCTGCTTCTTCGCCCAATCCTCCAGCACGGCAAAGTTGGGAGAGATGAGCACGGAGATGAACTTGTGCCGGTCGCCCACCAGCGCGGCCTGCGCCACCAGGGCGTTGTTCTTCAGCTTGTTTTCAATGGGCTGGGGCGCCACCATCTTGCCGCCCGAGGTCTTCAGCAGCTCCTTCTTGCGGTCGGTAATGAAAAGGAACCCATCCGCGTCCAAGTGAGCGATGTCGCCGGTCCGGAACCATCCCTCGGCGTCGAAGCACTCGGCATTGAGTTCCGGCTTCTGCCAGTAGCCGGCAAAGACCGACGGCCCGCGAACCAGCAGCTCACCGTCCTCGGCAAACTTCAGCTCCACGTTGGACAGTGGCATGCCGACTGCGCCCATTCGGTGCCGCAGCGGCGTGTTGAGGGCAATCACCGGCGAAGTCTCGGTGAGCCCATATCCCTCCCAGAGAGCAATGCCCACCGAGGCAAACCATTTGGCGGTGTCGATGCCCAGGGGCGCACCGCCGGGGACAAAGATCCTGACCCGGCCGCCGAAGGCCTCGCGCACCTTGGAATAGACCAGCTTGTCGGCCATCTTCCACATGGTGGAGTCGGGCTTGCGGCCATCGTACACCGTATCCTGGTGAGCCTCACCTACCGTAACCGCCCAAGCAAGCAGGCGCTTCTTCACCGGCGACAGGCCGGCGCGCCGCTCCACCTCCTGGCGAATCTTCTCGAATACCCGCGGCACGCCCACGAAGACCGTGGGCCGTACCTGGCGCATGGCCTCAGGCAGCTTGTCGAACTGCGAGCAATAGGACACCTGCACCCCGAAGGTGTACATGATGTAGTCCAGCGCGCGCGCCGTAATATGCGACAGGGGCAAAAAGGAGATCAGCGCGTCATCGGGGGTGAAGTCGAAATCCATGGGAGCGTAGTTCTGGTTGGCAGCAATCTGTCCGTGCGTGAGCACCACGCCCTTGGGCTCGCCGGTGGTCCCCGAGGTATAGATCAGCGTGGCCAGATCCTTTGGCTCAACAGAAGCAACCATCTCGTCGAAGATCGGGTCGCGATTATTGCTGAAGGCATCGGCCCCGGCCAGCACTTCGCCGAATGGAATGGCCCCCTCCGGCGGCGCGGCCGAATCCATGATCAGTATCCGGTCCAGTTGCGTCTGGCTGCGAACGGCGTTCAGCTTGTCGAATTGCTTGCGCGTTGAGACTACGGCTATGCGGCAGCCGGCGTCGCGCACCAGGGCGGCCATCTGCTCGCCGGTAAGCGTGGGATAGATGGGCACATCCACGGCGCCCATGGCCAGCACGGCAAAGTCGGTGATCGCCCACTCCCAGCGGTTCTCGCCAATCAGGGCGATGCGGTCGCCTTTCTTTGCGCCCCAGTCGAGAAAAGCTCCGGCCAGAACCCTTACCCGCTGGTAGATCTGGTCCGAGGAGATGGGCTGCCATTCGCCATACTCGTCCATCCAGAGCATGGCGCGCGGGTTCCCGGCCGCGGCCACGCGGCAAAAGAGATCGTTGAGTGTGGAAATCGTACCGACAGGGGTCATGTGATTGAACAAACGAACATGGCGAATTCTCTGTAGAGGCCAGACGCAAGTGTATCAGCGCAGAGGGGTTGCGGTCCTCTAAATCCTCCGGATTTTCCCTTTTTGGCATCCCCCGATCAGGCCATTCCCATCCCACTTTGGTGGCATTTGCCTCAATTCGGGACATTTGCAGGGAGCGGCTTGCTCTCGATCCCGGTCTAGAGCGAATTGCAGGGTTGGCCCGTTGTGTGTCGCGGGACAGGCAGGATCGCCGGTACCCGACCTGCGCAAGCCCGGCCAAACTTTTTTCCGGAACTGTGCGAGCTGGATTGCATACTTATGCATTGTGGTGTATATTTATTCATGCGCGGCCTTCGTACCGCGGGCTGCGCTTTCGGTTTACCGGCAATGAGACAATGAAGTTTCAACGGCACAACGCGATACGGGAGCTGGTGGCCAGCACTCCGGTTACCAATCAGGACGAGCTGCGCCGCAAACTGCGACGACGGGGCTTTGAGGTGACGCAGGCCACCCTGTCGCGCGACATTCACGAGATGCGGCTCTCCAAGGGCCCCGGCGGCTACTCCCTGCCCAACGGCAACGGAACGGCAGTGGAGGACGACGCTCCGCCCTCGGTGGCGGAGATGATTGAGAGCTTTGGCCTGCGCGCGCGCCAGGCCATGAATCAGGTGGTGGTGGGAACGGTGATGGGCGGCGCGCAGCCGCTGGCCGCGGCCCTGGACCACGAGGGATGGGCAGAGGTGGTGGGAACGGTGGCCGGCGACGATACGGTGCTGATCATCTGCCCCGACCCGCGCCATGCAAGCGAAGTGGAAGCTCGACTGAGGAAGATGCTGGAGTCATGAAAGACACTGTTCAAACGGCAGTTGTGGGAGTAACGGGATACGCGGGTGCCGAGCTGGCCAGGCTCCTGCTGCGCCATCCGCGCCTCAAGGGCAAGCCCCCGGTCTTTGCCGGGCGCGTGGAAGCCAAGGACGCGGCGCGCGGCGGAGTTCCTCTGGCCGAAATTCATCCGCAATTGGCGGGCGGCCCTGCGTTCGATTCGCTGAAGCAGGAGCCTTTTTCGTGGGATCTGCTCTCCAGCCGCGGGGTTGAAATTCTTTTCCTCGCCACTCCGCACGAGCAGTCGCGGGAGTGGGCGCCCGAAGCCCTGGCGCGCGGTCTACGCGTCATCGACCTGAGCGGAGCGTGGCGGCTCACCGATGCCGCCGACCGCGCTGTGTATGCATTCGAGGACGAAGGCACGGAGCAGGCCGCGGCCATCCAGGCGCAGGCCGTCTATGGCCTGCCCGAGCTGCATCGCGCTCAGATCGCGGGCGCGCGGCTTGTTGCCAATCCCGGCTGCTATGCGACTTCGATCATTCTGGCCCTGAAGCCGCTGGTAGCCGCCGGACTGGTCGATCTCAACCATGGCATTGTGGCCGACGCCAAGAGCGGCCTGAGCGGCGCGGGCAAGGCGCCCACCGCGAGGACGCACTTCATGTACGCGGCGGACAATCTGTCGGCTTATGGAGTCTTCACGCATCGCCATACCGGCGAACTGCTTGAGCAGATCGGCGTGGATGCGAGCCAGATTGTCTTTACGCCGCATCTGCTGCCGATTCCGCGCGGCATTCTATCCACCATCTACGTTCGCTTCAGCGAGGCGCAGACGGCGGCCTCGGTCGCGCGCGTTTATCATGAGTTTTTCGCCGCCAGTCCCATGGTCCGGCTCCACGACAAGACGCTGCCGCAGATTCAATACTCGGTGCGCACCAACTATGCCGATATCGGCTTCCATCTGGCCACCGACGGCCGCCGCGCGGTCATCGTCAGTTGCCTTGATAACTTGCTCAAGGGCGCGTCGTCGCAGGCCGTGCAAAACCTGAACGTGATGCTGGGCTGGCCCGAATCGGAAGGTCTCGAATGAAACAAGTGAAGTGTCCATGAGTTTTGGTAATTTAAGCAAAAGCCGAGGGTGCCCCAGGTCCCTCGCATTTGGGGACCTGGGAAAGTAAAAAACCATCAAGACACAGTACGAGCCGCGGAGGGCCAGGAATGAAGTACGTCGTCAAACTCGGTGGAGCGGGCCTTGAGACACCGTCGTTGCTCGCGGGCTGCACGCGCGCCATTGCGGAGCTGGTGCGCGACGGCCATCAGGTGGCCGTGGTCCACGGCGGCGGCGTGCAGTTGACGCGTATGTTGAAGGCGCTCGGCAAGCAAAGCGAATTCATCGACGGCCTGCGCATTACCGATGCGGAGACGCGCGACATTGCGCTGATGGTCTTTGCCGGCAAGGTGAACAAGGGCCTTGTGGCCTCGCTCGGAGCGCTGGGTCAGCCCGCTGTTGGTCTCTCCGGCGGCGACGGGTTGACCTTCCGCGCGCGCAAGAAGCGCACTGCGCCCGATCTGGGCTACGTGGGCGAGATCGCCGCCAGCGACGCGCGCTGGATCGAGGCCATCTGGCAGTTGAACGGCGTGCCCGTATTTTGTTCTGTAGCGCTGGGCTTCGACGGCGAGTATTACAACATCAACGCCGACGAGATGGCAGCGGCCTGCGCCATTGCCTGCCACGCCGACGCACTGGTCTTCCTCACCGACGTGCCCGGAGTGAAAGGCGCAAACGGCCAAGTACTCCGATGGCTCTCAATCGATCAGATCGCCGAGATGGCAAAAAGCGCCGTCATCTCAGGCGGCATGTTACCCAAACTGAGCGCCTGCCGCGAGGCTCTTTTGAACGGCGTAAAGCGCGTTCGCATTTTACCCGCCGAGGCTGCCGGATCGTTGCCCGACCTGTGCAGTTCCCGCGTAGCATACGGCACCGAAGTGATGGTGGCCTAAGGAGAAGAAATGACCAAGCTCGAAGAGATTCAAGCCGCCGAGGCGCGGCTCCTCATCCATACTTACGATCGCTTCCCCGTCTTGTTTGTAGCCGGCGAGGACGTTCACTTGATCGACGAGAACGGCAATCGCTATCTGGACTTGCTCAGCGGCATCGGCGTCAACGCGCTGGGATACCGCAGCAAGGTGATTGAAGAAGCCATCGCGAAACAGAGCTGCACGCTCATCAACGCCTCCAACTACTACTTCAACGATAAGCAGGTGGGGCTGGCCGAGCGGCTTACCAAACGCACCGGCATGGACCGCGCATACTTTTCCAACTCCGGCACCGAGGCCGTCGAGGCCGCCCTCAAGCTGGCGCGCGCTCACGCTGGAGTTCTGCGCGAAGAAGGCAGGCAGATCGGCACCAAGTTTCTGGTTCTGGAGCAGAGCTTTCACGGCCGCACCTTCGGCTCCATCTCGGCAACGCACAAGGAAAAGTACCGCTTGCCCTTCGCTCCGGTCGTTCCCGGCTTCGAGTTTGTGAACTTCAACGACGTGGACGATCTGCGCGCCAAGTTCTCCAATGAAGTTTGCGCCATCCTCCTTGAAGCCTTCCAGGGCGAGGGCGGCGTGCGCCCG
>JBEKDH010000155.1:0-10581 GCA_050014455.1 Occallatibacter sp. | reverse complement strand
CAGCCTCATTCCCGTCGCGTTGGCCAGCGCTACCGCGGGAGCCATGCGACGTTACCTCATCGGCCTCGGCCCGCTGTTTCCCACGCCGCCGCACCCGGTATTCATCGGACCGGAAGGGCTCATGGGCTGCGTTATCTGCGGCGTTCTTGCCGGGGCGCTGTCCGCATTGCTTACCGGCGCGGTCTATGCGGCCGAGGACGCCTTCTCCAAGCTGCCCATTCACTGGATGTGGTGGCCGGCCATCGGAGGCCTGGCGATTGGGCTGGGAGGCATGATCTTCCCGCAGGCCCTCGGCGTGGGTTACGACACCATTGATTCGGTGCTTCAAGGCAATGGCGCACTCGGCCTGCTGCTGGGCGTTCTGCTGGTGAAATCCACCATCTGGGCGATATCGCTGGGTTCGGGCACATCGGGCAGCGTTCTGGCGCCACTGCTCATGATAGGCGGAGCGCTGGGTGGCCTGGAAGCGTCATTCCTTCCCGCGGCCGGCGCCGGGTTCTGGCCGCTGGTCAGCATGGGAGCGATTCTTGGCGGCACCATGCGCTCGCCACTCACCGGAATCGTATTCGCGATTGAGCTGACACACGACGTCAACATGATTCTGCCGTTGATCGTTGCCGCCGTTATTGCTCATACCTTTACGGTGCTGGTGCTGAAGCGCTCTATTCTCACGGAAAAGGTAGCGCGCCGCGGCTTTCATCTTAGCCGCGAATACAGCGTGGATCCGCTGGAAACGCTTTTCGTCCGCGAGGTGATGCGCACAAGATTGATCGCGTTCGACGCGAGGGGCTCTGTCGACGAGGCGCGGAGTCTGTTGAAGAATGGCGACCCCACCCGCGGGCAGCACCTCTATCCAGTCATCGACGTGGATCGCCGCCTCAGCGGAGTTATCACGCGCAAGGACCTGGCTGCTAACAATGGTGAACTCACACAAGTATCCGACCTTGCGCGCAGCAGCCCTGTCGTGGCAGTTGCGGACGAGCCGCTGCGAACCGTCGTCTATCGCATGGCAGAGACCGGCCGTACGCGGATGCCTGTCGTGGACAGCAACACAGAGCGCCGGATAGTTGGAATGGTATCGCTCGAGGATCTGTTGCTCGCGCGCACTCGCAACTCCACCGAGGAACGCAGCCGCGAGCGTGTCCTGCGCATCCGTCTGCCGTTCCGCGGCGCAAAGGACTCGTCCCCAACTACCAAGTAGGGGTTCTCACCCTCGGACGGCGAGTGGGATTGCAATCCGCTCCGGGAGACACGCAATGGTTAACTTCGATGCGGAACACGCCGCCGTCCATTACCCCCCCGATCGCCGCTTCCGAATCTGGATTCGGCCGCCCATCCTGATCGCTGCCGCTGTGCTGATCCTGCTGCCCGTGCTTGCGGCATGGCTTGAGGTTCTATTTGCCGGACTCCCTCGTATTCCTCCTGTCCCGCAGATCTATCCCAATAACTTCGCGGGCCCGCATGGCTTTCCGGTATGGGTGCGATACTGCCACTTCTTCAACTTCCTCTTCGTGACCATGTTGATCCGTAGCGGCCTGTCAATCCTGGCCGATCATCCACGCCTCTACTTCAACGATCACTGCACGCCCGGCAGCGAATGGATCCGGCTGACGCCGATCGTAGTCCCGAAGGATCGGCTCTGGACGGCGAAGGACGATGCTCGCTATGTTTCGCCCATCGTCGCAACGCCCGGCTACCGGCATACAATTGGTATCGCCCGCTGTTGGCATTTCCTCAACGTATACGGCTTCATCGTCACAGGCATATTCTTCGTCGTCATGCTCTTCGACACAGAACAGTGGCGGCGGCTCGTTCCGCAATCGCCGCTGGTGCTGCTGCAAGCCTGGAACACATGGGTCCACTATGCGACCTTTCACCTGCCATCCGAGTTCAACGGATATTACGGCTACAACGCTCTGCAGCAGATAGCCTATTTCTGTGTCGTCTTCCTCTTCGGTCCGTTGGCGATCCTTACCGGCATCGCCATGTCGCCCGCCGCGGTGAATCGCTTTCCCTGGTATGCAAAACTCTTTGGAGGCAGACAAGCAGCGCGCTCCATTCATTTCTTGACGATGCTGAACTTCTTTGCGTTCCTTATCGTGCATGTGACGCTCATCGTCATGACGGGTTTCGTGCGCAACATGAATCACATCGTCGTAGGCACCGACGACATGAGCCGCCGGGGAGCAATCCTGGGCTTTGCCGGTATCGGCGTGGTTGTTCTTTCGTGGGTTGTGGCGCACTACGTTTCGTGGTTTCACCCTCGCCTTCTGCAGCACGCGCAGAAGTCCGTCACCTATCCTTTGATGCTTACTACGCTTAACCGTCTTCCGCCGAACGAGAATTACTCAGAAAAGGACATCTCTCCGTATTTCTGGCCGAACGGCAAGATTCCGGTACGAGAGGACTGGAGGCAATTGGCAAGGGAAGGGTTCCGGCATTTCAAGCTGAAAGTAGGCGGACTTGTCGAGAATCCAGTCGAGCTTTCTCTCACGGAGATCGAGAGGCTAGGCAAGGCCGAGAACATCACCATGCATCATTGCATTCAAGGCTGGAGCGGTATTGCCAAATGGGGTGGCCTTCCCATGAAGTCTCTGGTCGAACTCGTCCGGCCGAAGGCCAACGCCAAGGTTGTCGCGTTCTTCTCCTTTGGCGGGTCGCTCTACGGCGGTGAGTACTACGATACGCAAACCATCGACAACGTACTCAAGGCGGAATGTTTGCTGGCTACCGAGATGAACGGGAAACGTCTTACGGAGGTCTATGGAGCCCCAGTGCGGCTACGGGTCGAGAATCAGCTCGGCTACAAGATGGTGAAGTGGATTGAACGGATTGAATTCATCGAGTCGGAGAAGTCCGTCGGCCTGGGTGAGGGCGGCAAGAACCAAGACGATGAATACTTCGATCTGCTGCCGAATATCTGAGGATTTCCATGGACCGGCACAAGCTCACGAATGGAACGCATGGCCCCTTCGAGAAAGCCCCTCTGTTGCTTGCACACATGCGGCTGGAGTGGCTCTTGAAGCATTATCCGGCACGCGTAGTCTGGGCCGTCTATGTTTGCATCAACGGCTTCATCACCATCGGACTGCTCGCATTGCTCGCCCTTGTTACGGGCAGCCCTTTTGTCTTCCCATCGCTCGGTCCAACTGCGTATCTGTTCTTCTTCTCGCCGCTGGCCGAAGCCTCCAGCCCGCGCAATACCATCCTGGGCCACGCGATCGGTCTTATCTGCGGTTACGGCGCCTTTGTCCTCGCAGTGGCTTCCAGCCCGCCCTTTGGTATGCACCCCGGCGTCCATGGCCCCAGAGTCCTGGCCGCTGCGCTGTCGCTATCGGCAACAGGTGCGCTGATGGCCCTGTTCCGCGTGAGCCATCCACCGGCAGGAGCGACAACGCTCATTGTTTCGCTCGGCATCATTTCCCAGCCCAAGGAACTCGTCATCATCGAGATTGCAGTAATTCTGCTCACTGCGCAGGCTCTCGCAATCAATCGCCTTGCGGGGATACCCTTTCCGCTTTGGCGCGACCGCAATCCTGCAGATATGTCTGACATGGCAGGGAGGGGATTCCCGAAGCAAAACGAATAGCTCCGGGCGCGGACCCACTGCCATTCGTTCCGCGGCTGCTGAGAGAACAAAGGAGCAAGGCGACGGCCCGCCGGCTAGACGGCTGCGCCAATGGCGGATGACTCCAGATCAATTGCGCGTGGAAACAGAATGTTGTTTTCCAGATGGATGTGTTGGTGAAGGTCCTGCTGGAATTCCTTCAGGCCGTCATAGAAAGCGTGATACGTGGGGCAGGCGCCAACCGGCGTAGTGAAGCCATTGCTCAAGCGCTGAATCTCAGCCATCAGCGCGCCTGCGGCCTCATGTTCTGTGGTCATCATGGCAATAGGGTTAGCCACCGTACCGAAGCATGGATCCGGTTGCGAAGTGCCTGATACCAGTGCGGCTTCGAGGGCGGCAATGTAGGGAAAGAGGATGTTCTCTTCTTTTGCCAGATGGTGGGTCATTTCGTCGTCGAGTTGGGTTAGCGCATTCTGGATGACGGGCAAATGGGCCTGGGTATCACCGTGGCGATTGACCACCTTTTGCGCCAGCGCCGCCAGACGCGGCAACTCCCTTTTCACGTACGAGTGGTGCATGGCGACGATATGCTCGATGAGCTGCCGCAGAGGGGTCTGTGTCCAGTCGACGGGTGAAGGCACGCCGGTGTTTGCCGCGGAGTCGAGTGCGGCGAGGACTTCGTCGACCGAGAGATGGCGAGTGATGCAGGCATCGAGAAGCGGTGTTCGCCCGCCGCAGCAGTAGTCGATGCCGAAGCGCTCAAAGACGCGGATGGAATGGGGTTGTTCGAGGGCAATCTCTCGAACGGTCTGTTTTGTGGCAATCATGATGACCTCCTGCAATCACCCTAGAATAGGGAGCGTGCGGAACACAGCGACTTTAGTCACTGGGACAAGATGTATCGGCGGCGCTCAACCATCGCAGTGCGCTAAACTCTCCCCATGAGCACCGAACGCCTCGATCTGGCGGCGATACTGGAAAAAACCGCGCTTCTATCGAGCTTGTCTCGCACGGAGATCCATTCGCTGGCGGCGCGCACGGTGCGCAAGCACTTCAAGAGCGGCGAACTGCTGTTCTCGGAGGAGGAGCCGTGCCACGGGCTGCACATCATCGCGTGCGGCAAAGTACGTATCTTCAAGACGTCGGCGAATGGACGGGAGCAGGTCCTGGCGATGAACCATGCGGGCGAGTCCGTGGCCGAGTTGCCCGTGTTCGATGGCGGGCGCTACCCGGCGTCAGCAATGGCGGTCGAGGATGTGGAGATTGCGTTTATCTCGCGCCGTGATTTTCACGCATTTTGCATGGAGCATCCCGAGGTTGCGCTCAAGATGCTGGCGGTTGTAGGCGCGCGGTTGCGCAGGCTGGTGGGCATCATCGAGGAACTGTCGTTCACCACCATCCGCCAACGCCTGATTTCTGTTCTTCTACGGCTGGCGGAGACCGAGGGCAGGCAGACCCAACACGGGATTGAATTTCAATTGCCGGCAAGCCACCAGGAGCTGGCCAGCCAGCTCGGGACCGTGCGCGAGTTGATTTCGCGCAACCTGATGCGGCTGCAAGCCGAGGGCCTTATCGATGTTGACGCACGGCAGATCGTGTTGAAGGATAAGAGCGGCCTGAGCGCGCTGCTGACGGCAACGCAGTAGCGGCGTCAGTGATCGTAGCTGTCCGCGTTGGGGATAAGCTGCATGTAGATCTCTCGCGGAATGTTGGCCTGCCAGTGGCCTGTGGCGCGCGCCGCGCCAACCAATCCAAAGAACACCAGCGCCAGCATTGCGGCGACCATCCCCGGCTTGAGTGCGCGATGCCGCCATCGAGCTGCCGCTTCGGCCGCCGGCCCATCGAAAGTGCGCGACCTGCGCGGTGCGAGCGAGAGATGCAGCGCATTTTCCGCGGGGCACACAGCAATGCACTCCATGCATCCGGTGCACTCGACCGAGCGGATCTGTATCAGCCTGTCCACCGGGAGATGGGACGGGCAGGCCTTGTTGCACTTGCCGCAGTCGATGCAGGCTTGAGCGTCGCGCCGAATCTTGATTGGGCTTAATGTGGAGACGATGCCCATGAGCGCGCCGTATGGGCAGAGAAAGCGGCACCAGAAGTTCTTGATGAAGACCGACAGCGCGATCAGTGTTGCAATCACCGCTATTCCCAGCGTGCCGATGGTCCGGAAAAAGTTCAGCATCTTCACGTCCGCAATGATGCCGAATGGGGACGCGAGAAAGTCGCTCAGATCGTGCGCCGGCATGGTGAAGATCACGTAGAGAAAGAAGGCTAGCAGAAGATACTTGAGGCTGCGAAGCGGGAGATCGAGCCACGGCGGCAAGGTAAGGCTCCGGCGAAACAGTTTGCCGCCAAGCTTCCAGAGATACTCGGAAACCGTGCCGATTGGACAGAGCCAGGAGCAAAACGATTTCTTTACCAGCAAGCTGGACAGGAGAAAGACGCAAAGAAGAATCATTGCCGACGGATGGATCGCCGGAATGTGGTGAGTGACGAGAAAGCATCTCAAATTCATCAGCCCTGCAATCGGCAGCCAGCCGTCCACACCGGCAGGCCGTTCGACATACGGTGAGCTGCCCTGGCTCTCAAAATAGCGGACCCAGAGGACAAACTGGACCCCGACATATGCGTTGACCAGAAGAAAAGCAATCTGCACGGCGCGCCGGATTTGCTGCGAGCGGTCGGGCGACAATCTGCGCACAAAACGCTTCTTCTGTCTTGATGGGGCGATGCCGGCTGTTACGACGCAAGCAATGGGCGCAATTGGGTTCAACTTGCCATCCTTCTGCGATTCACGATAGCCGGCGTCGGCGATCCCGAATAGGACTTAAGTCACAGCGCCCTCGAAGGGCTGTGTGCGAGCGTCACATGCAGTGTCCGCAGGCTAGCAATGGTGTCGGTGGCGATTGAACGGAATTCGGAGATCCAAGGTGCGGGAAAAAGCAAGCATGACCGGAGTCAGGGAGGCCCAGCGGAATAGTTGGTTTCTGCCGCGCGAGCATGGAGCAACGGCGATGCTGCTGACGCCTATCGTCTGCGCTGCCATTCTTGCCCGTGAGTGGCGCTGGGCTGAGCTTGCCACTCTAACAGCCGCCTTCGCGGCGTTGGCCGCCAAAGACCCTATGGTGGTATTGGCGCGCCAGCGGTTCGTTTGGATGCAGAGGCATCCAGAGACAGCCGCCGCTGCGCGGTGGCTCGCCGGTTGGAGCGTTTTCCTTGTCGCGAGCGGGCTTGTGCTCCTGACAGCGTGGCCTCTCAAGGCGATTGTTGCGATGGGGCTAGGAGTCGGCGTGTTTTCGGCGCTCGCGGTCGCCGTCAACTTGAAGAACCGTCAGCGCTCGACGCTGTTTCAGATCGCCAGCGCGGCGGCTCTAACCTCCACCTCGCTGGCCACATCCCTTTCGGCAACCGGCGCCATCGCGCCCTGGTGTTGGTGGCTCTGGCTCCTGCTGGCGTTGCAATCTACTACAGGAATCCTGGTAGTTCACGCTCGCCTTGACGCACGTATCGCCGCGCGCGTCGCGCCACGCGCAACAGCACCCGCCAGGGAAGATTTCCGTCGCGCAGCTCAAATCTCGCTGATTGTGCTGATCTCTTCTTCGGTTACCGCCATCGTCCTCAGGCGCGGATTCGTCGCATTGGCGCTGCTGGTGGCTGCTGTGGGCTGCGAATACGATCTCCGTCGCCAGCGGAGTACTGCAGCCCTCCAGATTCCACTCACGAAAGTTGGTCAGCGGGCGCTGGCGCTGGCCTCTCTCTTCGCAAGCCTGCTCATCCTGGGATTGTGGTGAGCAGACGAGGTTTGCGCCTGGATAACCGCCTGTCCCGACATTTGGCAGTGTTGGAGAGGGTGGACAGTCGCTCCTAGCGAGGATTCGTTGGGGGCCGCAAAAACAGCTGCAAGAACAAACCAAGTTATTGATATTTAGAGGCTTAGGCATCTTGACGAAAGGTCGCTTTCTGAAGCGTGCAACTGGCCGCCTTCGGCCAGACAGGATGAAGAGGAACACGATTTGTTCCTTGGGAGTCGCCAAGGCTCCGCTGATCAGCCAACGCGGATTTCCGGGTTTAAGGTAATAAGACAACGCACATTTCGAGGACAGATCCAGCTCTCCTGACACCAAGAATCGATCCGCCAAATTTGGACCTGCACCACCAAACTACATAAGAGCGCCGGGTACAAGTTCGGGTACTGACATCAGTTTGGTCTATTTACGCAGGATTACGTTAAATTGCTGATAGTGGGGCACTTGCTTCAACTCTATCTTACGCTCAATTCTCCTTATTTTTCATAAGTTTACGGTATTCTTGACAAACTCAAAATCCGCCGCCCCTTGCGGTCATGGGGGTTCGCCCCCCCCCTCCCGGCACCAACAAAACAAAGAGCTCACTATGACAATGGTCACTCGCAAGCGAGTGGCCACTGTCGTCTGGCGCCTTTTTGAAGCATGTTGTGTTATTCAGTGCCTGTGCGTGGCTGGCCGGTACCTGTGACGCGCTCGACCGCAGACTGTCGATGCCCGGAGGACACCTGGCTGTTGCGGGCCGCCATGGTGAGTGTCTTGTGCCCTGCGGCCTCCTGATTCTCTTCATTCGATTTGAGAACTTGAACCTGGCCGCGGCACGAATTCTCTTGTCCGTTCACATTCCTATTCCGCAAGCGGTGACTCTTCACCGGCCCGCTGCCACAGTTTTTGCATCTGCTCCAGCGAACGGCCTTTGGTTTCCGGCACAAATCTCCACACAAACAAAGCCGCCAGAATGCTCATCACGCCGTAGATCCAATAGGCGAACCCATGCTTGAAGTGCTCCACGAGGTAGGGGTTTTCATCCAAAATGGGAAACGTCCAGCTGACGAGATAATTGGCGATCCACTGTGCCGCCACGGCCACGGCCATGGCCTTGCCTCGAATCTGGTTGGGGAAGATCTCGCTCAACAGCACCCAGGTCACCGGCCCCCAGGAAACGGCAAAACCGGCGGTATAGACGAGCATGGCTACCAGCGCGACCATGCCCTTGCCGCCGAGCCAGAAGTCAGCGCCCAACGCAATCATGCTCACCGCCATCACCAGAGCTCCGATGATTTGCAGCGGCTTGCGGCCGAATCGATCTACGCTCAGAACGGCAACCACCGTGAAGGCAAGGTTGACCGCGCCTACAATGATCGTCTGTAGTAGCGAGGCATTGGTGGACATGCCCATCCCTTTGAAAATGTCCGTCGCATAATAGAGAACGACGTTGATGCCGACGAATTGCTGAAAGACCGACAGCATGACGCCGATGAAGACCAGGAGCACGCCGAAGGAAAACAAGTTGCCGGAGTGATGTTCGCTGAGCGAGTCGCGGATCTCCGAGAGTTCCTGTTCGCGTTCCTCCGGCGTCACCAGTTTGGCGAGCACCGCGCGCGCGCCACTCTCGTTTCCCTTCAGCATCAGGTAGCGCGGGGTTTCTGGCACAAGAAACAACAGCAGCAGAAAGAGGGCCGCGGGAATGGAGCCGGAAAGGAACATGTAGCGCCAGCCGATGGAATTGAGCCAGGCATCGCCGCTCCCCGTCTTGGAGATTCCGAAGTTGACGAAGTAAATCACCAACATGCCGAAGATGATGGCGAATTGGTTCCACGCCACCAGATTTCCCCGGACCTTGGGCGGCGCGATCTCCGCGATATACATCGGCGACAGCATGGAGGCCAATCCCACGCCAATGCCGCCAAGGATGCGGTAAACAACAAAAAACGCCATGTATCCGGGTCCGCCGTGACCGATGGGAGCAAAAGGAAACTCCGGCGCGGCTGCGCCCAGGGCGGAGAGCAGGAAAAGCACGGCGGCAATGACCAATCCACGCTTGCGGCCAATGTGAGTGCTCACCCAGCCGCCCATCAGGCCGCCGATGACGCAGCCGATCAGCGCGCTGGAAACCACAAAACCGAGCAGCGAATTCGCGGCGTTGGCCTGGGCGGGGTTGGCCAGATCCGCAAATCGCGGATCAATGAAATAAGCCTTCAGGCTGCCCACTGCGCCGTTGATCACGGCCGTGTCATATCCAAAAAGCAATCCGCCCAAGGTGGCGATGAGGGTCAGCAAAACGACGTATGGATTTAATCGCGACATAAAGCTCCTAAAAAAACCGGGTGAACTGAAAGCCGTGCCCTTTCAAACATCGCTTTACGACGGTTGCGCTAACGGCGGGGGCGGCCGCGATCGCCGGAGTTGCGTCCACGATCACCCGAGCCGCGTCCGCGATCGCTGAAGGTGCGCGGCTTGACGGGCGGGGCGACGGGCAGGTCGGTTTTGCCCGCCGGGTAGACGGCGAGGAAGCGATCGGGGCCTTCGCCATTGCTGGCCGTGGCAGGTCGGTTTTGCCCGCCGGGTAGACGGCGAGGAAGCGATCGGGGCCTTCGCCATTGCTGGCCGTCTCGACGCCCTCGATGCCGCGGAAGGCCATGTGCATCAGGCGGCGCTCGCGGCTATTTGTCGGCGCAAAGGCGTAGGGAATGCCGGAGCGGAGAACCTTTTCCGCGATGGTTTCGGCGGTGAGGCGCAGTTCGGCGGCACGCAGTGCCTTGAAATTCGCGGCGTCAAAGCTGACGAGGTCGCCCTCGCGCGGGTCGAGACGGAGAATCTGCGCGGCGATGGTCTCCAAAGCCAGCAGCAGTTCGCCGTTGTGCTGGGTGACCAGCAGCACGTCAGGGCCAGCCAGCTCGACGCAGAGGGCGGGCGCCTTCTCTTCGTCGCCGGGCGCGGCTTCCGGAGCGCTGATGCGGTACTTGAGGCGCAGGCCTCCGAGTTTGTTGAGGGTTGAGAGGAATCCGGCAATCTTCTGGGCGGCTAGCTGCAGATCTTGGATGGGCATAACAAAACAGTATCGCAGAGCCGGGCGGGGGATGGGCGAAGAATTGCAAAAAGCTTTCCTCGGCTGTGGCCTGAGCCGTGATTCGGGGCACAGACCCGCCGCCGCGCCGGGATCGATCAGAGCGAGCAACAAAATACCACCGCCAGGAGGACCCATCT
>JBEKDH010000154.1:0-9975 GCA_050014455.1 Occallatibacter sp. | reverse complement strand
TCGGGCGGAGCCAAGTTCCATGGCAATGGCGCCTACTGGTGGAATGGCCGCGTGATGAACGCCAACGATTACTTCGACAAGCAGGCCGGCAACCCGCGGCCCTTCGACAATGTGAATCAGTGGGCGGGCGCCTTCGGCGGTCCCATCATCCGCGACAAGACCTTCTTCTTCTTCAACTATGAGGCCATTGACGTCGTTCTGCCTACCCGCAACACCGTTTACTCCCCGGATGCCAGTTATCAGGCCAACACTCTGGCCAACCTGACGGCCAACGGCCTGGCCTCGGAGATTCCGGTCTACAAGAACATTTTCAGCCTCTACACCAGCGCCCCGGGCTACGCCAAGGCAGCCGTGGACTCCAATTACACGGACGCAAATACGGGCGGATACGGCTTGGTGCAATTCGACGCCGTTGCAGGCAATTACACCCATGAGCACCTTTTCAACGGCCGCGTCGATCAAACCTTCAGCGAGAAAGACCATCTCTTCGGCCACATGACCTATGACATAGGCGTGCAGGCTACCTACACCAACGTGCTGAACCCCTTGTTCGATGCGCTCAGCCCTCAGCCCTCCTGGGAAGGCCAGCTTGGGGAGCAGCACATCTTCTCGCCGACGCTCTCCAACTCGTTCCTCTTTGCCACCAACTGGTACCAAGCTGTTTTTTCCAACACGACTGAGGCCGCTTCGGAGAAGCTCGTGCCGTTCAGCCTGATCTTCGCGGACGAGGACATTGCAAGCAACGGCACCGGCGCATGGCCCGGCGGCTTGAATATCATTTGGCCTCAGGGGCGGAACGTCACCGGCTACCAGTTCCAGGACGATGTGAGCTGGACCAAGGGCAAGCACACGCTGAGTTTCGGATGGACGATACGCCGCGACGACATCACCGACTACAGCCCTGGGGAGTACACCACTTCTCCGGAAGCGGTGGCAACGAACGGCAGCTTCCAGCAAGGCTATGTCGACCTTTGGGCTGAGAATTTTCCTACCCGCTCCACCCAGCCGGTTGCGCTCTACGCCATGGGCTGGTACGCCCAGGATCAGTGGAAGCCTGTGCCCAACCTGACTCTCACCTACGGCCTGCGCATGGAGCACAACTCCAACCCCGTATGCCGGACTGACTGCTTTGCGCGCTTGAGCACCAACTTCGCCGCCGCCAGCACCAGCACCTCGACACCCTACAACAAGCTGATCTCATCCGGCTTGGAGCAGGCGTTGGCAAGCCTGCAGATGATCGGCTATGAGCCCCGCGTGGGATTCTCTTACCTCCCGTTTGGAGCCCAAAGCAAGACTACGCTGCGGGGCGGATTCGGCATGTTCGCCGATGCCTTCCCCGGTCAGATTGCCGACAGCTTCCTCAACAACGCTCCAGGCAATGTTCCGTTTGACGTCTATGGACCGGCCTTCGGCGGCGGCAATACTGCGCTGGTTCCCACCGCCCCCGGCAGCGCTGAATCCATCGCGGCCGCCTCTGACGCTGCCTTCCAAGCCGGCTTCAAAGGCGGGGGTAGCTTCAACACGATCTCTGCCGCGGCCCCTGCCTTCTCCGCGCCCAACATCTCGACGGCATTGCAGAAGGTTTTCAACCCAACTTACGAAGAGTGGAGCTTTGCCGTCGAGCGGCAGATTGGCCCCAGAGACACCTTCTCCGTGATGTACGTCGGCAACCACAGCTACCATGAGCCGGAGCTGAACAGCGGCATCAACGCCTGGAACGCCGGGGGCGCGGCGGGCTTCCCCGAGCTCTCCACCATCTCCGCTCCCAATCCGAACTTCGCCGATGTCACCGAGGTGTCGAGCTCCTCGGTTGGAAACTTCAACGGCGTCGTTTTCGGTGCACAGCACCGCTCGCGCAGCCTTTCGCTGGCCGTCAATTACCAGTGGAGCCACGCGATCGATGAGATATCCAACGGCGGCTTCGACGGATTCAGCGGCAATAGCGTGTATCCCGACGACCCCCTGAACCTGAGAAAGAGCTACGGCAACGCGGACTACGACACCCGCCATTACGTCAGCGGCAGCTATGTCTATACGATGCCTCATTACAGAGGGCCGAAGCTGCTGGTCGATCACTGGGAGGCCTCGGGAACCTTCTTCCACAGTACCGGATTGCCCTTTTCGGTGGTGGACACCGCGACCGCCGGAGAAATCGGCAACTATAACGTCAACGGCACCTCGAACCCGCTCTATGCGAAGCAGAACCCCGGCCGGTTGAGCAGCACGCACTGCGGCGGCACCGCGGCCGCGAACGGGTACCCGTGCCCCTTCGCGAACGACTTCACTTCTGCGACCGACTTCGGTCAGTCCGAGCGCAACGAGCTTGTCGGTCCCGCTTACACCGACAGCGACTTCGCCATTACCAAGGGCTTCCTCGTGCCTGGCTGGGAGACGGGCAAGCTCCGGGTAGGCGCGCAGTTCTTCAACATCTTCAACCACCCGAACTTCGGTCAACCCCTCAACAACGTTGCCGGGGGAATTGGGGTTATCGTTAGCACCGTGAACCCGCCGACCTCGATCCTGGGATCGTTCCTAGGCGGCGATGCCTCTCCGCGGCTCATCCAGTTGCAGGCAAAGTTCGACTTCTAACTTCAGGACAAATGCGTAACGAAGAAGGGCGTCCGCCGCGGCGGACGCCCTTTTCCATTCTTGCCCGATCACCGCCGGTCAAGCTTCCAGCTTCCGGCAGATAGTCAACCTCTAACTGATCACTTTCCCTTTGCAGGCTTTGACGGACTCTGCTTCTTCCGCGCCACGGCCTTCTTGGCCGCGGCCTTCTTCACGACAGCTTTCTTGACAGCGGTCTTCTTCGCGCTTGCCTGTTTCGCGGGGGCGCTCTTCCTGGCGGCCTTCTTCGGTCTTGCCTTGGGCACGACTTCCTTGGCGGGCGCCGGCTTGGCCTTGGCGAAGGCCTTCTTGCGCGCGGCGACGGTCTTCTCGGCGAGCGCGGCCTTCAGTTCCGCGTCGAACTCGGCCGGACTGACGGGGCGGGCGGACTTGCGCAGCCGCTCGATGTCATAAAAGGCGCGGCGATCAACAAGAAAGATGTGAACTACAAAGTCCACATAATCGAGGAGAATCCACTCACCCCTGCGGCGGCCCTCGACGGAGTTGGGAAAGACTCCGAACTCCTTCTTCAGCTTGTCTTCGATCTCGTCGGCGATGGCCACCGACTGCCGGTCGTTTGTGGCCGAGGTAACCAGGAAGAAGTCGGAGAGCCCGGCGTCGATGGGATCAAGTTCGAGGATGCGGGTGTCTTCGCCCTTCTTGGCTTCGCAGACCTGGGCTGCGGCCTGTACGAGAATGCGGGTTTGCTGGCGTGCTTCGGCTGTGGTCATTCGGTGGGATCGGTCTCCACTTTCAATCGTAGACCGTCAACCGGGGAGGGGCAAGTCGGGCTCGCTCTGCGGAGGCTGGCGGTACAGCCCGTGGGAGCGAATGTAAGCAAGAACGGCGGCGGGCAAAAGCACGTCTCCGGCGGCGGGAATCCCAGACGGCGCCCGGAACCGCTCTTGAATCCGCTCTCGAATCTCCGAAGCGCTGATCTCCACATTCAACCCCGGCAGAAGGTAGAAGGCGGTACGCTCTCCGGCGCGGCTCGCCAAAAGATAGGCGCGGAACACAACGCCGGAGGCTGGCCGGTCCGCAGCCGGCATCGGTTCCATGGTCAGCCCGCCGGGCAGTGCTGCTTGCAGATCGTCCAGCGGCTGGCCGGGGCGCGAGGCGACAATCAGTGGCGCAGCAAACGGGATCTCCGCCGCCCGATGCCAGAAGCGCAGTGCGAAGAACGAGTCGGCGCCCATCAGGCAGAAAAGGGCGCTGCCTGGCGGGAGTTGAGCGCGCAGGCCGAGCAGCGTCTCCAGGGTGAAGTTAGGAGCGCCCGAGGGCTGGGGCGCATCGGCAAGCGAAATCTCGAAGCCCGGCTCGCCGGCGATGGCCAGCCGCGTCATGGCCAAACGGTCTTCAAAGCCGGCGGTCGATCCATGGGGCTTGAGCGGTTGCGAGCCCACCGGCGCGAAGAGCACGGCATCCAGCCCGAGCGCCGCCCTGGCCGCGCGCGCCACCGCCAGATGGCCCAGGTGGGGTGGGTCAAAGCTGCCGCCGAAGAAGGCGACGCGACGGCCGCCGCCGGGGTGCTGTAAACGGAGATCGGGCGCGGGGCCGCTCATGGGTTCATACTATCGTGCGACGGATGGCCGGAACGCGCGTCCAATTGACAATGCGATATTTGATTGCTCTTCTCGCCCTGGCCGGCGTGGCGGTTTCCGCTCTGGCCCTGCACGTTCATTACTGTACCGATACGCAGCCCTGCTCAATCAACGAGAGGTGGGACTGCGGCATTGTGAACCACAGCCCATTTGCCGAGATCGCGCATATCCCCGTAGCGGCCATCGGCATTGCCGGCTACGTGGCGCTGGCCGGCCTGTCGCTCATGCGGCAGCGGTTCCTGCTGTTTCTGGCTGCTTTGGTGGGACTCGGCTTTGCCCTGCGGCTGACATTCATTGAAGAGTTCGCGTTGCAGGTGTGGTGCGTCTACTGCGTCATCTCGCAGGGGATCATCGTTCTGATTACGCTGCTGGGGCTGGGATGGTTCACGGCGGAGTATCTCGGACTAAAGCGCGCCGGCCGCGCTGAAGAAACCGGGGCCGATTGAGACTGCGGCCTCGCCCTTTTTACGAGTCGCCGCGGCGATCTGCGGAATGGACGGGACGCCCTCAGGGATGAAAATTCAAGATTGCGGCACCCGGCGAAGCGGCATCTCCGGCGGAGCCTAGCGCAATCCGGGGAAGGCGTTCCAGGAGAGAGGATCCGCTCCGTAGGGCGGAGCGATCTTCGATTCACGCTATGTTCGGGGCTGATTCGCGCCGGTCCTGCGGGAGGGCGGTGGACGTGGGTGGATGGTTTCCCCGGGTTTCATCCGCCACCCCAGCGCGCAAAGATCGCGTGCCGGGGACCCCGGCCGGGACTGTTCTCATCTTCTCCCGCCGGGGGGAACTGGGAGCCACATGGGCGAGGCGCAGCCCCGCAGCCTTAGTGGCGGCGAGGACGCATACCGAGCGGTGCATCTGGAGTTCGCTTCTGGCGCGCTCCATCTCGACGTTGTCATAGGCAGCGAATCTGGAGCTGACGCTGTAATACAAAGACGAGCGAGCCCTGAGGCACTCGCTGTTCCACCCCTCGAACGTTCGTTCCAGACGCTTGCAGACTGGGCAACCCACAACTTCCCCCTCCGGCCTTCGGCCGGCCCCGCGGTACCTGAGATAAAGGTGCTTTAGCGCTCCAGGACTTGATGCTCGGCGTGGAGCCAGTCCTGCATGTCGAAGCCGGGTACGCTGCCGCGGCTTTCATAGAGTTGGAATGCCCGCTGCCTGATGCTGTCTTGCGAAGCGGAGATTTCAGGCGCTGCCGGCTTACTGAGAGGCGAGGTTTTGGATTTTGACTGCTTTTGAACTTTGGAAGCCATAATGGGGATCCTCATGGATATCAAGGGCTAAGAGATAAGATACTTCAGGGTAACTGCCTTAGTTCAGAGAGCCTGAAAGGGGAGATATATAACTCGCCCCAGGTTCACGTTATTCCTATTTATCGGAGGAGTCAAGCGCCGATTGGACAATGCAGGCCTGTCTGCCTGACGTATTGGAGGAAAGCGGGCAAAGGCCCGGGCCTGAAGGCCGCGTGCGCTCGGCCTCCTTTTCATGGGGCTGCCCCCTGGCCCCTCCGGAATCTTCGACTTGCGGCTGTTCTGCCGCGCTGGGTTCGGGGAGAAAGATGAAATTACCGCACTTGCAGTAGGAATATACTGCATTCCCAGATTCCAAACGTGAAGCTTGGGGCGCCCAGGCCTCCCGGCGGGGGGCGGCGAGAATAGCCCAGGATGAAGTCCGCCGCGGCGGACGCAATCCTGGGAAGGCGGCCCAGCAGGAGGAATCAGCCTCGGAGGGGCGGAACGATCTTCGATCCGCGGTATCTTTGGGGCTGAGCCGCCCCGGCCCTACGGGACGGCGGGGCACGTGGGGGGATGGTTTCCCCCGGGTTTCACCCGGGGCTATTTTCATTTGCTCCCTCCGGGAGCAACGACGGGCGGCATCGATTGGCTGCGTTCCAAAGGCGAAGGGCGACCGACCCGCATCAACGATATATTGGTCGGGCTGATGGGGTTGGAAGCCGCATCTGGTCGGGAGAGTAGATCAAATTACTGCATTTGCAGTAGAAATGTACTGCAAATGCCGGACGTTGGATGCGGGAGCCGTGCTATCTCACCCGCGATAGACCTGCGGACGGATGGGGCACCCGCCCAGATCATCCCCGAGAGGTTGCCTTTGGCGGTTCAAGATGGCAAATCAGTGTCCACTGTCCCATATTTGAACACTAAAATGGGCTTCTATGACGGCTCATTTGAATTTGATCAGGTCGCTCGCGCAGGCTCTGGTGGAACTCACGCCTTCGCAGCTCGATTGGGTCGGCGCGGTAATCCAGCAGTTTCACCTCCCTCATGAGTTCCGCCGAAAGGAGGATTCGGATCTCGTCACCCCTGCGGTTCTCGAAATGTTAGGGGATGCGCTCCGCATTCACCACGCGTTCAGCCGGCAGGCTCTGAGCAAGGATCGCTTCGAGTTCGCCTTTGAAAGATCTTTAAATCGCGCCGGAATCCAAGCAGAGCTCGTTGGGAATAGAACAAATCGAGGCCACGATATCACGATTATGGGAGTTCCGGTGAGTCTCAAGACACAAGCCGACGCTGGTATTCGTGTCGATTCGTTGCACATCAGCAAATTCATGGAACTTGGTAAAGGGCCATGGGAGTTACCCCTCCTTCGCGATATGTTCTTGACGCACATGCGCAGCTACGAGCGAGTCTTGCAATTCCGTTGTCTCGTGCCCGGGCCGACCGCTTACTTATACGAGCTTGTGGAGATTCCGAAAGGCCTCCTGCTGGAAGGCGCAGCTGCGGAACTGGTTACCCAGTTGGACAGCCGCCAGACCCCGAAGCCGGGCTACGGGTATGTGTACGACGCGGAGAAGAAGTTGAAGTTTGCACTGTATTTCGACGGCGGGACAGAGCGGAAATTACAGATTAAGGCAATCAGTAAAGAGTTGTGCGCGGTTCACGCGACTTGGCGGTTCGATTCAGCGCCCCTTGAGCAGTCTGTTTCTCGCTAGGCTTGCGTACTCTTCGCTAATCTCTATGCCTGTGCACTGGCGTTCGAGCTCGTTACAGACCACGCCGGTCGTGCCTGAACCAAGAAACGGATCTAGAACTCTGTCACCAACCCTTGATCCCGCTGCTACGCAGATCCGCACCAGTGACTTTGGGAAGACGGCAAAGTGCGAGCCTGCATACGGCTCGGTGTTGATATTCCAGACACTACGTCTGTTCTTCCGCCTCTGATTACGGTCTTGTGCGGGCTCTTGAACGGACTCGTGGTCATAGAAGTATCTTTCTGACTTCGAGAAAAGGAAGACATACTCGTGCGAACGCGTCGGGCGATCCTTCACGGATTCCGGCTGGCAGTTGGGTTTATTCCAAACTAAATCTGAACGCAGGTACCAGCCATCAGCTTGTAAGGCAAATGCGACTCGCCACGGCACCCCAATTAGGTCCTTTGGCTTGAGCCCGCTGGGCGTCGGCGCACGGTAGGACATTCCACGGCCCTTGTTCTTCGCGTCGTCGTCTCGCCATGTTCTTCCACCGCTTGTATAACTGTCGCCAATGTTCAGCCAGAACGTGCCGTCGGCTGCTAGAGTTCGATACACCTCCCTGAAAACAGCGACAAGGTTGGCTATGTACTCATTGACATCCATTTCCGCGCCAATCTGGCCCTGTACTCCGTAATCACGGAGGCCCCAATACGGTGGGGACGTGACAATAGTCTGGAATAGACCCTCAGGGAAGCCAGCCAAAATACGCCTCGCATCGCCCACCAAAACTTCGCAGAGATTGCGGGGATTCTGTGCGTAGTCAGACTGGACCTCTTCCTCAAATTCCGGAAACAGCCGAAGAACCTTTCCCATGGCCCCATTCTACTCTGTGGTTGAATTTACGTCCGGGCTTTTTGTGTCCTCACATGTGGACAATCTCAATTCAGGAATGCCGCAAGAATTCCTCCGAGACCCGGAATGCTCTTATTTCTTAGCTCGCGTCCACTTGTGATTCAATGGAGGAGATGGCTCTTTCCCGGAGATCGACGGTGCGCGGGCGGTGGTTGGCGGCTACGCGCAAGGTGCGCGAACTGCGGATGGTTGCCAGCGCGCTGCTGCATACGGGCCACCCGGTGTTGGCTCAGATTGTGCCGGCGCGCTTCTGCAACCTGAGCTGCGCCTACTGCAACGAGTACGACAAGGTTTCGGAGCCGGTGCCGCTCGAAGAGATGTACAGGCGCATCGACCACCTGGGGCGGCTGGGCACGGCCATGATCGGCATCTCGGGCGGCGAGCCGCTGACGCATCCGCAACTGGACGGTATCATCCGGCGCATCCGGCGGACCGGCGCGATTGCCGGAATGATCACCAACGGCTACCTGCTGAATGCGGCCCGCATTGAGCGGCTGAACCGCGCCGGGCTGGACCATCTGCAGATCTCCATCGACAACCTGGAGCCGGACGAGGTGTCGAAGAAGAGCCTGAAGGTGCTGGACAAGAAGCTCCAGTTGCTCGCGGAACATGCCGAGTTTCATGTGAACATCAACTCCGTGGTGGGCGGGGGCTTCAAGGATCCCAACGACGCGCTGGTGATTGGGCGGCGGGCGCTGGGGCTGGGGTTTGAATCGACGATCGGGATCATCCACGACGGCAGCGGGCAACTGAAGCCGCTGAAGGACGACGAGGCCAAGGTCTACTTCGAGATGACGAACCGGAGGAAGACCAACTACTCGCGGTTCGACGGGTTTCAGGAGGCGATTGTGCAGGGGCGGCCGAACGACTGGCGGTGCCGGGCCGGCTCGCGCTACCTGTATATCTGCGAGGACGGGCTGGTTCACTACTGCAGCCAGCAGCGCGGGTATCCGGGTGTGCCCATCGCCGAATACACCACGGCGGATGTGAAGCGGGAGTTTCTGACGGCCAAGAGCTGCGCGCCCAACTGTACCATCGGCTGCGTACACCGGATCAGCCACATCGACCACTGGCGCGCTCCGCAGACGAGCACGGTATCGCCAGGCGGACAGGGCGCGGAAGCGCCCGAGTTGGTGCAGATACGCTCCGGGAACTAGCGGCAGGCGCGCAGGTCGATTCATGCCTCCTTGTTTTTGGATCGGAGGGGTGGCGAACGGCGGGGTCGAAGCGCGCCCCGCGGGCTATGAAGATGCATTTGAAGTTCAGAATCGACTGTCTGCACAACTTCCCGGACTCCAGGAATGGCCCAAGCGCGTGCAGGAGGGGTGAATCAGGGTTGAGCGAAGACAGGTGGAGGCTTTCTGGACCGCCTGTCATGCAGCCAGCACGCATGGAGTGCATCCAGCGCCGTTGAGAAACTTAGAATTGAAGCTAGACAGGCTGGGGAATCAGTGTACTATGTTGTCAACGCAAACAATATGGCAGTTGCAATGGAGTTGCCAAACAGTTTGTCGCGGCGAGAGCCGGCCTCTGGCTGGAGCAGCTGGTTGGAACGGCAGCTTGTGCAATATTGTTTGGAGAGGGTGATCCCGGGGGCCTGTAAGTGGTAGGGTTGCGCGTAAGTTCCCAAGGATGGCGGACGCAGGCCGATTCGAGCGCAGATTTCCGGCGGGTCGAAGCGAATGTGCCACGATTGAGTGCGGCTGGCGTGGGGGACGCGCGATGCACCGGGTATGATTCATGCGGGTGACAACTGTTCTTTGGAGGGATTTCAGTGCAATCGCAGCAACACGCAAGGGGAATGAGGCTCATCGATCTGACGGATGTTCAGCTCGGATCCAGCGAGACTGCTCGGCGCATCAATCGCGATATCGTCCTGGAGTTAATCCGGGCCAATCAGCCCATCTCCCGAGCTGATGTGGC
>JBEKDH010000153.1:0-10068 GCA_050014455.1 Occallatibacter sp. | reverse complement strand
CAGGCGGATCAAAGGGTTCCGGCGCATCTTCTCCCGCTTCGAAAAGCTCGACGTCGTATTCCTTGCATTCCTCAACTTCGCCTTGATCGTCGAGGCACTGAAGGTAGTGTGAACACGCCCTAGCAAAAAGAAGCCCACGGTCTAGCAGGATCGGTCCCGGCAAACGCCCATTTCTCCGGGAGGGATTCCCCGTTGTCGGCAAATCGGCCGGGTGCGCCAGATCCCGTCCGCCGCGGCGAAAAGGCCCGATAAACCATCAAATTGGCGCGCCAATCCCGCGGCTCCGCCGATCAAAGCGCTCAGGGTCTTTCAAAACCTCAGGCCCTAGTTCGCGGCGATTACCAGCAGCGTTGCGTCGTCCTGGAACTGCCCGTTGCAGAAGGCGGTTACCTTGGCCAGCAGGCGGCTGTTCAACTCGCGGGCCGACAGCGTGTTGTTGGCATGGGCGAATGCCGCGATGCCCGCCTCCTCGAACTCCTTGGCGTCCGCGTCGCTGGCTTCCGTGATGCCGTCGGTGAAGAGGAGCAGGCGGTCGCCGGGACGCAGCTCGACGAGCGAGTCCTCGTAGCTCCAGGCGGGGAAGACGCCGAGGACCGCGCCGCCTTGATCCAGTGTCCGGGCGGAAGCGCCGGAGGCGAGGATGGGATAAAGATGGCCGCCGTTGCAGAACCGGAAGGTGCGCGCATCGCCATCGAGGACGCCGTAGAGAAAGGAAACGAACTTCCCGGCAGCAATGTTTTCGCATAGCAGCCGGTTGACCTTGGCGCACAGGCCGGCCGGGCTCTCGGTGTCGCCGGCGAAGGCGTGGACGGCAGCCTGGACATTGGCCATGAGCAGGGCCGCGGAGACGCCTTTGCCCACGACGTCGGCGATGCAGATGCCCAGGCGATGGCCGCCCAGGCGGAGCACATCGTAATAATCGCCGCCCACGGTGCGGGCAGGAAGCCACACAGCGGCCACCTCGAAGCCGGGAATCTGCGGGATTTGGCGCGGCAGCAACGAGCGCTGAATCTCCTCGGCGCGCTGCAGCTCCCGCTCCTGGAGTTCAATGCGCGCCGTGCCGAGCTCGACGGAGCGCTGCAGCTCGACGTTGCGCCGCTCCAGCCGCTCCGTTATCGAATGATGGAGATAAACGAGCATGCTGAAGACGAGGGTGATGACATAGGGAAGCTTCCATCCCGTAATGATGAGTTGGCCAAGGTTCTGCCCAGCCGGCAGCGCGATCAACCAAACAAGTGCCGTGGAAACTACATAGACCGGAGCCGCGACGATTAGCACGACCGGGATATAAACGATCAAGTTGTAAGGAAACGGGCGGTCCGCGAAGAGGAACTGCAATCGCTCGACCGCAAACGAGATCATGTTTCCAATGGATAGTGTGTAGACGATCATGGGGGCGGGATTCACGCGCTGCCCAAGAGCCCAGAAGATGGCGGCGACAATGGCTGAAAGCCCAAGGTATACGCCTTGCTGGCTAAGGAATCGGACTAGCGATGCGCGGTTGATTGTCACGTTCTCACACTCAGGGACGATCGGCCGGATAATCGTCATTCTATAGCCCGACGCCGAGGCGTGGGCGAGAGCCGGGCTCGTCAGCGCGGAACGGCTGGCTCAGAAGCCAAGCAGCACCGGTTCGACCTCCAGGCGAATGCCGAAGCGGGCTTCGACGGCAGCGGCGATCTGATCGGCCAGCGCGAGTATCTCCGCTGCGCTTGCTCCGCCAAGATTCACCAGCGCAAGCGTGTGCCGCGAAGAGACCGCGGCCCTGCCCAGCGAATAGCCTTTGGCAAAACCGGCCTGCTCGATCAGCCACGCGGCGGGGATCTTGACTCTGCTCCGACTCTCCGGCTCCGGCCCGGCGGAAAAGCGCGGCGGATCTTTCTCGCTGCGGGCTGCGATGGCCTTCGCCTGCTCCTCGGTAATAACTGGATTCTTGAAGAAACTGCCCGCGCTGCGGCAGTCCGGGTCGCCCTCCACCAGCAGCATCCCCTTGGACCTGCGAAGGCGGCGCACCGCAGAGGTAACCTCGGCAAGGCTCGCTTCCCTGCCCTCGCCGCGCATGGGCGCGAGCGCCCGGTCGAGCTCCGCATAGCGCACCGTCGGCGCGCCATCGGGGGTCAGGCGGTAATCCACACGGGAAACGATGTAGCGTCCACGGTCGGCGGAGTTGAAGCGGCTGCGGCGATAGGCGAAGCCGCACTCGGCGGCCGGGAACTCGACGAATTCGCGCTCCATCAGGTCGAAGGCCCGTACCCGGTCGATTGCCGAGGCGACCTCCTGTCCGTAAGCGCCGACATTTTGCACCGGAGTTCCACCCACCGTGCCGGGAATGCCGGCCAGGCACTCGATCCCCGCGCAGTTGCCTTGAACGGCGCGCTCGACGAAGGCGCCCCAGTCCTCACCGGCGGCAGCGCGGTAGATCCTCGCGCCTGAATCCTGCGCCGCCTCGGCAACGGCAATGCCGCGCAAACCCACGCGCAGCACCAAGCCGTTGAATCCGGCGTCGGAGACGAGCAGGTTGCTGCCTCCGCCGAGGACAAAGAGCGCCATCCCGTGTTCGCGCGCCCAAGCGGCCGCCTCAACGATATCGTCTTCGCCGGCAGCCTGGGCAAACCAGCGGGCAGAGCCGCCGATGCCGAACGTAGTGAAGGGCGCGAGCGGCTTGTTTTCCTCAATGTGCATCGGATCAAGGCTACACCAAACGAATTGAGGCGGCGCTTAACGGTAGAATGGTTGCAGGCAACTTCCCTGCCGGAGGCGAAAATGTACCCAGAGTTGATGGTAATTCCGATGCGCGAGGAGCTTGTGCGCGCCGGTGTAGAGGAAACCCGGAGCGCCGAGGACGTGGACGCGGCGCTGGCCCAGCCGGGCACAACCATGGTGGTAGTGAACTCAATCTGCGGCTGCGCCGCGGGCAAAATGCGCCCCGGCGTACGGCTGGCTCTGGCGAACTCCGCCAACCTGCCCGACCGCAAGATCACTGTCTTTGCCGGTCAGGACCGCGAGGCCACGGAGCGCGCCCGCAGTTACTTCGAAGGCAACCCGCCGACCTCCCCGGCCATTGCCATTGTGCGCGACGGCAAGCTGGTTTACCTGATGCAGCGCTTTGTCATCGAACAATCCACCGCCCAGCAAATCGCCGGCGAATTGGTTCGCGCCTTCGAGGAGTTTTGCGCCAAGGCGACGGCCTGAGGAAGGGCGTACGCCTTGCCGGAGGATCGTTCAGCGCAGGTGATCGTTGTGGGCGCCGGGATCGCGGGGCTGACGGCAGCTCATTGCCTGGCGAAGGCCGGCATTCGCGTGAAAGTGCTGGAGGCCGCTGGCCGCGTGGGCGGGCGGATGATCACCGATGTGGTCAACGGGTTTCCGGTGGATGGCGGCGCTCAGTTTCTGTCGAGCGAGTATCCCTTATTGAGTTCACTCGCGAGAGAGGTTGGATTGCATGCAAACCTGCGCGCAACATCCGACTGGAATGCGATTGTGCGCCGGGGAAAAATCTGCCGCATTCGCTCGGACAGCCCACTTCGGGCGTTGACCAGCGGCCTTCTTGGCCCATCCTCGTGGATGAGGCTCGGCTGGCAAGTGTGGCGTTTGCGCTCATGGCTGAAGCAATTGCCGCTCAACGATTACAGCCAGTGGTCCGGTTTCGATCTGGAGCCGGTGGCTTCGTGGGCAAAGCGGAGGGTCGGACCATCGGCCGTCGAATATTTCTTTGAACCGATGCTGCACGGCTTCTACTTCCAAGAGCCGGAAGAGACCTCGGCTGTGCTGGGATTGGTAATGCTGGGGTTTGGATTGAGGGGTGCGCGCACACTGGCGCTCTTGGGAGGAATGGGAACGCTTCCGGAGCAAATCGCCGCAAGATTAGCTGTATCTCTCAACTCGCGCGTCAGGTCGGTGGAGCGCAGCACCGATTCGGTCGTCGTCACAACGGATACTTCGCGAATGGAAGCCGAGTACGCGATCCTGGCGACTCCGGCGTCCGAGGCGAAGCGGCTCTACCTGACTGACGATGACGTGGCCACCCGGCTGATGGCAGTTTCCTACAGCGCATCCATTTGCATCGCCATTGTGACCGGTAGCGGCTTTCGCTTGCCCCTGGCGCTGAGGGAGGTTTATGGCCTGCTGATTCCGCGGCGGGAACGGCGGCACATCGCCGCCATCTGCATCGAGGGTAACAAGAACAGGGCTTGTGCGCCGGGCGGGCAGTTGCTGAACATTCTGCTGTGCCACGCATCGGCGACGGCCATGATGGCGCTGCCTGACGATGAGGTGGTAACGTTCGCGCTGAAAGAAGCGGATGAGTATCTTCCCGGCCTGAGCACGCGGATCGCAACGGCGCGCCTCTATCGCTGGAGACAGGCCGAACCGCTTTCGCATGTAGGACGGGCGAGGGATATTGCGCAGTACAGGCAGGATGAGCGCTCGCTGCAGCGGCGCGTGTGGTTGGCGGGCGACTACATGAGCATGCCCTTCACGGAGGGTGCGGCAGAGGCTGGCAAGTGGGCGGCCGGTGAGATTTGCAAGCGAGTGCGGGAGGAGTAGGGATTCCGCCCGGTTCGCGCAGCTTTGCTTCGCGATGAGCAAAGGTGAGATGTTTCCTTGCTGCAACGCCGTTTGGCCTCCCGCGCGGGAGGACGTTCGGCTTCAGCAGCTTGCTCCCAGTGATCAGTCGCCTTCTTGGGCCGTGGGCAGCGCCTGCACCTTGCTGTGCTTGACGGAGTACCCGAAGTAGATAATCAGGCCGAAGAGGAGCCAGCCGATCATGACCATCCAGGTGATGCGCGGCAGGCGGGTCATGAGGTACAAGGCCGAGACAATGCCAAGGATCGGCACCAGCGGCACCAGCGGCGTCTTGAAGGGCCGGTGCATGTCGGGGTGCCGAACGCGCAGAACCCATACTCCAGCGCAAACGATGGTGAAGGCAAGCAGGGTACCGATATTCACCAGCTTGGAGAGCTGGTCGATGGGCAGGAAGCCGGGCATTATGGCCACCACGGCGCCCACCGTGATGCTGGAGATCCACGGGGTGCGGAACCGGGGATGGATGGCCGAGGCCCACTTGGGCAAGAGGCCGTCCTTGGACATGGAGAAGAAGACGCGCGATTGGCCCAGAAGCATAACCAGCATGACGGTTCCCAGCCCGAAGACCGCTCCGATCTTGACCAGCAGCGATCCCCAACTGACGCCAGTCGCGTCGATGCCCAGCGCCACCGGAGCGGCAACGTCCAGCAACTTGTAATTCACCAGGCCGGTTAGGATGGTGGAGACCAGAATGTAAAGGATGGTGCAAACCACCAGTGAGCCAAGAATGCCGATCGGCATATCCTTTTGGGGATTGCGCGCTTCCTGGGCGGCAGTGGAGACGGCGTCGAAGCCAATGTAGGCAAAGAAGACGGAGGCCGCGCCGAGCGCAATGCCGTTCAAACCGAAGTTGCCGTGGCCATCGGAAGGCGGAATGAATGGGTGCCAATTGTGGAAAGCCAGGGAGGGATGACGGATGAGGAAAT
Organism: Occallatibacter sp.; assembly: GCA_050014455.1. Taxonomy (GTDB): domain Bacteria; phylum Acidobacteriota; class Terriglobia; order Terriglobales; family Acidobacteriaceae; genus Telmatobacter. Next base: position 4,558 of record JBEKDH010000153.1, on the reverse strand, counting down.
ATCCTCCGATCACGATGAAGATGCCGACGATGCCCAGTTTCACCACCACAATTGCGGTGTTCAGGTTGGCCGACTCCTTGATGCCGATGACCAACACCGTCGTGATGCCCACAATGGCCAGCATGGCCACAAGGTTAAAGAGTCCGGTGGCGTGCGGAAGGCCCGCGGCATTCACTCCCATGGGAAGTGACGCCAATGGCAGCCATTGCTTTTGATAGAAAACAAGAGTTGTGCCTGGCGTTGCAGTCAGTTGTGGCGGAATGAGGTAGATATGCAGCTGCTGCAGCAGGCTGTTGAAGTACCCCGACCAGCCGGAGGCCACGGTAGCTGCGCCAAAGCCGTATTCCAGCCCCAGATCCCATCCGATGATCCAGGCCACGAACTCGCCCAGCGTGGCATACCCATAGGTATAGGCCGAACCGGCGATGGGAATGATGGAGGCGAACTCGGCATAGCAAAGGCCAGCGAAGGCGCAGACTACGCCGGCCAGCACAAAGCTCAACGAAACAGCCGGCCCGGCATTGTTGGCCGCGGCCTGGCCGGTGAGCACAAAGATTCCTGCGCCGATGATGGCGCCGATGCCTAGGGTGATCAGGTTCAGCGCGCTCAAGGAACGCTTGAGCGTGTGTTTGCCCTCTTCACTCGCCTCTTGCGAGAGCATCGACATGGGTTTGATACGAAGCAGCCTGGACATGGATCGGGGACTTCCTTTTCAGTGGTTGAGACCGGGTTGAATTCAGCTTGCCTTGAGTCCGGCTTTTTGACGCCTGGACCGCCGCGACCAGAAGAGATACACCGGAATACCGAGCAGCACCAAGGCCAAGCCGGGCCACGTGTACTGTGGCTTGTATCGCAATAATACGATACAGATCCATGCTGCCAGTGCAATATAGAGCGCCGGCAGCACCGGATAGCCGAGCGCCTTGTAGGGGCGCAGCGCGTCTGGACGCTTGAAGCGCAGCACGAACAGGCCCACGATGGTGAGGATGTAAAAGACCAGCACCGCGAAGACGATGTAGTCGAGCAACTGGCCGTAAGAGCCGGAGATGCAGAGCACGACGGTCCATGCAGCCTGCACCAGCAAGCCTGCGACCGGGGTCTTGTAGCGCGGATGCAGCTTGCCGACGGTTTTGAAGAACAGCCCATCCTGGCTCATGGCATAGTAGACGCGCGCCCCGGCCAGCGTCATTCCATTGGCGCAGCCGAAGGTGGAAATCAGAATGGCGGCGGCCATCAGGTAGGCGCCACCGGAGCTAAGGATCTGCTCCAGCACCGCCGTAGCCACGCGATCCTCCGTCGCATGTTGAATGCCGCGCACCCAGACCGTTGCGCCGTTTGGGTCGCCGTGCATCGGCAGAACGAGCAGGTAGCCGAGCGAGACCAAAAAGTAGACTGTCAGCACAAACCCAGTGCCCAGAATCAACGAGAGCGGAATATTCCGTTTGGGATTCTTCACCTCGCCCGCAGTAAAGGTAATGTTGTTCCACGCGTCGGCTGAAAACAGCGATCCCACCTGCACCACGGCCAGAATCACCAGCAGATTCACCAGCACCGTGGGACCGCCCACGCCCACCTGCACGGGATGCAACGAAGTCCATCCGGCATTCTTCCAGAACTGGCTCCAGCCGGAGCCGAAGTTGGCCTCCCAGGCCGTGGCGTTGCGCCCGACGGTGAAGGCGAGCAGAATCAGGCCGGCGAGCGAGAGTGCCTTGGCGGTGGTGAAGACGTTCTGGATGAGCGCGCCCAGCTTGACGCCGAAGATATTCACCACGGCGAGAAAGACGACAATGAGAATGCCCGAGAGGTTGGCCGTGCTGACGCCGATCTCCATATTGCCCAGCACCATGGGCCCCAGCTTGAGCGCCGGAACGTGGGCGATATGCCAGAGCCAGTGAGTGGTCGAGATAGCCGGAAAAAAGACGCCCAGAAACTTTCCGAAGGCCACGCAGACGGCGGCGATGGTGCCCGTCTGAATGACCAGAAAAAGCGTCCAGCCGTAAAGAAAGCCCCAAAGCGGCCCCAGCGACTCGCGCAGGTAAACGTATTGTCCGCCGGCCTTGGGCATCATGGCCGCCAGCTCGCCGTAGCTGAGCGCGGCGGTCATGGTGAGGATGGCAGTGACCACCCAAGCGCCCAGGTAGAGCGCCGGAGAGTTCGTGCCGCGGGCGATCTCGGCATCGACGATGAAGATGCCGGAGCCGATCATGGAGCCGATGACCAGTGCAGTCGAGCTGAATAGGCCGAGGCTCTGCGCCAGCCGGGGAGCGGCGGCCGGAGCCTTGGCCCTGTCTCCCGCCTGCCCGGCGCACTCGGCGCTTGGATTCGGATTCCGGTTCGTCACTTGAAGAAGCATATACCATGCGCGAATCCGCTCAGAAAGCGGCGCTTGCGCGCGTGGATCAAAGTAGCTCTGTAAATCGCCAGGATGCGCGTCATGATAAGGCATGAAAAAATATCTGCTTGGAATGTTCCTCGTCTTCTGCTTCGCACTCCCGTATGCGGCACGGGCGCAGGTGGTGGTGGTAGTACACCGCCATCACCACCACCATCATCACCACTACCTCCGTCTGAACCAATAATCGGGCCCGACAGAAGTGCGGCTTTTCAGTTTGAAGTGGGCAGTCCCGCACCGAGCGGCGTTCCCCTCTTAGGCTTTCTCTGCGCGGGCACCCGGTTTCGCGGCTACGAAGCAACCGCGGCCGGCTTCCCGCGAGACGCCCTATCCATGCACCATTTGTGGGATCGCCACGCCAAGCCTGCAAAACAGCACGCTTGGCTCGTTCAGCGCGTTGGGCGGCCAATCCACTTGTCGACCACCGGAACCGAATAGCTGCCGAGACGATCCAGCAGGCGGGCGGGATCGTCGTCCGACAGCATCAATTCACGATTCACATCCTTAAGAAACCCCTCGGAGACCGCCCTGTCCGCAAATTCGAGAAAGGGATCGTAGTATCCGTTCACATTGAGCAAAGCGCAGGCCTTGCGCTGTATGCCAAGCTGAGACCAGGTCAACACCTCGCAGAACTCATCCCAGGTGCCATAGCCTCCGGGCAGAGCCAGGAAGGCATCGGAGAGGTCGGCCATGAGGGCTTTGCGCTCGTGCATCGAATTGACGACGCGCAGTTCCGTCAAGCCGAGGTGCGCAACCTCCTTATCGAAGAGGGCCTGTGGAATGACGCCGATGACCCGTCCTCCGCCGTCCAGGCAGGCATCCGCCATGGCGCCCATCAGGCCCACATTGCCGCCACCATAGACCAGTTCGATGCCGCGCCGGCAGAGCAGCCGTCCGACGGTCTCGGCGGCTTCGCGATAGGCTGGTCGGGAGCCGAAGCTGGAACCGCAAAAAACGCAGATTCGCTGGAGCACTCTCAGATTGTAGCGGGCTGCCGGGGTGCGGAGAAAAGGTGCGCGCAGCGTTCAACCCAACTCGGCCATCCAGCGGCGGAACTCGGCGGCTGGGTCCGGCTGGCGGAAGATTGCGCCGGCAACGGCCACGACGATTGCTCCGGCGGCAAGAGCTTCGGCTGCCGTGGCCAGCGTGATTCCGCCCACGGCCACCAACACGGGACCGGGTCCAGCCTCGGTGCGCAGCCGCCGTACGCCGTCCATGCCAATCGGCGGCGTGGAAGTCTGCTTGGTGCGCGTGGGGAAGACTGGACCGATGGAGAAATAATCCGCATGCTCGGCCAGGATTCCCGGCAAGAGCGCCTGGCTGCCGCCGAAGGTTCCCACGATGCGGTCCGGCCCCAGCAACCGCCGCGCCTCGGCTGGCCGAGGGTCACCGGCATCCACATGTGCGCCATCAAAACCAATACACTCAATCAGATCGACACGATCATCGAGAATCAACTTCACCTTTCCGGCAGGGAGAGCGGCGCGCAGAATCTCCGCGTCGGCCAGCAGTTCCGCGTCCGATCCGGTCTTGTTGCGATACTCCAGCAGCTTGACGTCGGCTTCGGCCAGCGAACTGCCCAACCTCCGCAGAAAATCGGCGCGGTCTGTGGACGGAATGATCGAGGAATCGAGGATGGGGTAGACTTTGGGAAAAGAGAAAGGCATGAGATGAGGATAGACGATCAGTGGTCAGTGGTCAGTGATCAGCGCAGGAGGGTTGGCGGGACCGGCAACCGATCACTGACAACTGACCACTGACGACTGTTTCTTGCTACGTCTCGTCCGCCGAGGGTCCGTAGGTTCCGGGAATGGGCTTGTCGAGTTGGCGCAGGTAACAGCCCAATTGGGCGCGGTGGTGGATCATATGGTTCAGCACCCAGGTGCGCCAGACTTCGTACTTCGATTCGTCGATCCAGGCCTGCCCGCCTGCCACAAACTTCCAGTTCTCGTCCCACCTCTCCGGCGCAAAGCCCGCAAGCGCCGCCTTGGCCTCAGCCGTCTCCTTATCGAAGCGCTCCAGCAGAGCCTCCTTCGATGCGGGGATGTATGCCTCCCACTTGTGATCCGCTGGAAACTCCAGCTTGTCGGTGGTCAGCGTCGTGATCGCCCACTCTCCGCCAAGCTCCGCAGTGTGCCCTGCGAGCCGGCCCAGGCTCATCGACTT
>JBEKDH010000152.1:0-24965 GCA_050014455.1 Occallatibacter sp. | reverse complement strand
GAGCAGTTCACCGCCGAAGCCGCGGAACGCGAAGCCTACCGCGCAAAGCTGGAGCGCATGAGGCAGTACGTCTCCATGGGGGAAGGCATCTAGCACGCGGCGGCCTCGGGGCGGGTGGCCAGGGTGCCCCAGGTCCCTCGCATTTGGGGACCTGGGAACGCAGGAAATCATCAATAAGCGCCTAGGGGGCGGGCTGGCGATCTTCAGAGTAGTGGACGTGAACCAGACGCCACGTTCCGGATTGTTTGAGGTAGATCTGAGTCTCGACGCCGTGAGTGGTCACCGCCGATCCATCTTTGCGCATCGTCGCGTGAAATACCCAGTGGAATTCCGACCACGCCGCGTTGCCGTCCACGTGAATCGCCACGCCCTGCGCCACTAGGTCACGTGCCGAGAACATGCCGCCCACCACGTTCTCAAAGACATGGTGCTCGATGGCATCGAGGCCGTGCTCCTCGCCCAGCGGATAGATAAACGAGACCTCGGGAGAGTGAGACCAGATTTGCGAGAGCAGGTTCAGATCGACTGTGTCGACAGCTTTCGTGTACTGGCCTATGAGGCGATGGATCGCCTCGACGTCCGCGTCCGGCCCGGTGTCCTGTTGGGCGGCGGCGCATGCCGGGACGAGGAACGCGATGGAGACAAACAGAATACGGGTGAGCACCATCTGTCCATTCTATTTGGACAATCGCCGGAAGCAGGAGGAAGGTGGCTGGAAACGGCGGCTTCCGTCGCCGGTGCTAGAGTGGTTTCATACCCACTCTTTTGCCGGAGTTCGCCTTCTTGCCGGGTTTTCGTCCGTTTCTCGTGGTGCTTCTCGCGCTTTCCGCCGCGGCTCAAGCTGCTTCGCGCGTGCAGGCCGCGCCCGTTCCGGCGGAAATGCGCTCGACGGCCTTCACCGTTACCGTGAACGGCCAGCCGGTGGACGTGGCGCACGCGGCGGCGAGTTATGAGTACGTCAGCTTCGATGTGACTGGCCCGGTGGACGTGGCGATCACGGCTACCGAAGCCGGATTCTGGGATAAGGGCGTCGACATTCAGCCCTGGCGGCTCGGCCTGCGGCCTGCGCGGCAGGGCCAGACCATCCGCTTCCGGCTGGCCGGGCCGGTGAAGCTCTCCATCTCGCGTCCCGGCGACTTCCTCAACAACGCCAAGATGCTCTTTCTCTTCGCCGGCACGCCGCCTCCGCCGCCGCCCTCCGGCCCCAGCGTTCACATTGTGCCCGCGGGCGTTCTCCGCCAAAGCCTCAACCCCAAGAGCGGCGACACCTACTACCTGGCTCCCGGCTCGTACCTCTACGGCAGCCTGAATCTGTGGAAGGTGCGCGACGTGAAGATTCTGGGCCGCGGAACCATTGTGTATGACGGACCCCAAGACCCCAACAACGACGAAGGCTGGATGCAGAAGCCCGACTGGCACTGCATCGGCTCGCTTGAAGCCCATAACGTAGAGATCGACGGCCTCACCTGCATCGTCCGCTCCCGGACCTGGTCGATCCAGATGAAGGATTCGACGGGCTTTACCTTCAACGATCTGCGCGTCATGGGCGGCAACCCCGGCAACGCCAATCAGGATGGCATGGACTGGCTGGGCGGCGGCGACTCCGTCGTCCGCGATGCCTTTCTGCGAACTTCCGACGACGTCTTCGCCATACAGGGCAACTGGGACGGCTACACCGACGAGCTGTTGCTGCGGCCCGGTGAGGATGTGCAGAACATCCTGATCGAGAACAGCGTGGTCTCCACCAGCATCTCCAACATTGTCCGCCCCGGTTGGCCCCGCAAGACCTTCAACTCGCGCAACTTCACTTTCCGCAACTCGGATATTCTCCATGCCGGCATCGGCGCCTGCGGCCAGACCTTCGGCCTGCTCGGCTTCTGGGGCGCCAACAATGCCAAAGGAGATCACACCAACTACAACTTCGAGAACCTCTTCCTCGACAACTGGTATTCGCTGGTTCAAATGGAGCAGGAGTACCCAGGTCTGCATGGTTTCACCTTTCGCAACATCTGGGCGCTGGACCAGCCGCCATTGGCCGATTCCGCATTGATTGGCGACGTCGCCGGCGTCACCTTCGATAACGTAAAGTACGGCCAAACCCGCGCCACCTCCGACGCCGACCTGCCACTGTCGGTCACCGTCGGCGCCAAGCCGCCTCAATTCGCACCCAGCCACGATCCGGTTGCCGCCTTCACCTTCGATCCCCCGGTCCTTGCGCCAGGGCAGAAGGTCACTTTTACCGCGCAGGCATCGCCCGGCGCTCGCTACACCTGGCTCTTTGGCGACGGGACAAAGAGTACCGAAGCTCACGGCCGCCGCGTGCGCCACATTTTTCCCGATGCCGAGGGTACCCAGCTCGACGGAGCTGCAAAGGGCGCTGGCCATTTCAGGGTTTTGCTTCGCGTTGAGGGTCCAAAGGACCAGGCCGGCTCTTCAAGCGAGGATTGGGCCGGGCAGGGAGTTGTAGCTGTTGCCAAGTGGCACGATGCCGTTTCAACGCCGGGCCAGGAACTGGCTGGCCTCACCTGGCAGATCTATCCCGGAGAATGGACGGAACTGCCAGACCTGGCCTCCCAGCACGCGGTCTTCAACGGGCAGTCGCCCAACCTGCGCGCCGATCCGCATGGGTTTTCGCGTTATGCCGCCGCCTGGGACGGCGTCATTGACATTCCCGCCGACGGCGGCTACACCTTCCACTTGCTCGACCGCGATGGCGCGCGCCTGGTGATCGACGGTGTGGAAATAGCCAAGACCGGCCCGCCGTTTGCCCAGGTCTGCGGCGCGCCGGGAAATGCGATGCGCTACGACCGCGGATCGTTGGGCCTGCGCGCCGGCATGCACACCTTTTATTTGGAGGGCCTGCACTCCGCCAGCCAGGGCTGGCCTCGCCTGCTCTGGGAAGGTCCCGCCCTGCCGCTTACCGACGTGCCCCCAGCCGCCTACGCTCACTTCCGCCAGGATGAGGTCGTGGGGCAGGATCGCTGATGAAGCACGCTGATTTCGCACCGGAGCCTGCCGGAAATGGCAGCTTGGCCTTTCCGATCTAAGCAGCCGCGAAACCGAACCAGCCTGGCCAGACCGGCCAATGGAAACTTTTGTGCGCGGACCCGCGCGCTTAGGTAATTGCCGCGCTCTCAGAATTTCGCCGCCCTCCCTAAATAATCTCTAACCACCGCCGATGCTTGCACCATCGAGGTCATTCCACATGCACACCGACAACCCATTCACCTTCTTGCTAGCGTCGCCCGAGCCTGCCGTTCTGGCCGCCATGGAACCCTTGTTTCTAGCTTCCGGCGTCCGCGTTCAAGTCGTTCTCACGGCCGAGGCCGCGCTGGACGCCCTCACTTCGGCCAATCCGCCCGGCCTGGCCCTGCTTGACGCAAAGCTTCCCGGCATGGAGATGAGCCGCCTGCTGATGGTTGCGCGCGCTCAGGCCGGCGTCAGGCGCACACCGATTGTCCTGATTTCGGACACTGTCACCCAAGAGTGGATCGACCGCCTGGCAGAGGGCGTCATCGACGACCTGATTCCGCGCTCCACCGAATTCCTGTACTGGCGGCTGCGGATCGACGCGCTGCTGCGCGCCAGCCGCTCGCTCCACGAAATTGACGTCCTTCGCGAGGCCGCGGTACTGACCGCCCAGACCGACCGCCTCACGGGCGTCTACAACCGCGAAACCATCCTCGCCCTGCTCTTCCGCGAGACCGACCGCGCCCAGCGCATGAACAGCCAGCTCAGCATGATCCTCTTCGACATCGACGACTTCGGCCATTGGAATTCGCGCCTGGGCGCCGGCGCCTGCGACAATCTGCTCTGCCAGGTGGCCAGCCGCGCCGCGCTGCTGCTGCGCAGCTACGACCTGCTTGGCCGCCCTGGCATGGATGAGTTTCTGGTTGCTCTGCCCGGCTGCGCCACGGCCAGCGCCGGCACGCTGGCCGAGCGGCTGCGCGTCGAGGTCTTTGCCGTGCCCTTCCGCGTCCAGGGCGAGTCGATTCGGCTCTCGGCCTGTTTCGGCGTCGCCTCCAGCCATGGCCGTTCCCCCGTGGTGGTGCTGCGCGAGGCCGAACAGGCCCTGCAATGGGCCAAGGCCGACGGCCCGGAGTCCATCCAGTTCTTTGGCGATTCCGCGCAGCCCACACCCGCGCCGGTCGCTTTTCTTTCTTCCAGTTCCGGCGACGAACTGCTGGCGTGGTAGAGCGGAACAGGTATACATCCGCCTATCCCCGGTTTCGACCCCGGTGGTCCCTCATTCCGATCGCCGGCCGATCGCAATTCATGGGTAACCTGGACTTGAGCATTGTTCAGTTTCGGACAATGAATTGCGATTCCGCACAGGCGGCGCATTATCGGGAGTCTGGTGGATGGCGTATCTCCTTGCAAATGAAAACCTTGCATTTAGGTTCTCTTTGGCAGAGTACGTGCACTTTCAAAGCTGCGCCGTCGCGTGTTGGAGGCTTCTTTGGGAACCCTGCTGCAGGATCTACGCTTTGCATTTCGTCAGCTCAGGAAGGCGCCGAGCTTTGCCGTAACGGCGGTGCTCACGCTGGCCCTTGGAATCGGCGCCAACACGGCCATCTTCAGCCTCGTGAACACGATTCTGCTCAAGCCGCTTCCGGTGGCGGATCCTCAACAAATTGCGGCGCTCTCCCTTGGCCAGGGCAATGGACCGTCGCTGCCGTACTTCTCCTGGCAGGAATACAAGCTGATCCGCGCCCAAAGCAGCCGTTCCTTCAGCAACCTCTTCATACACGGTCTGGGCATGGATGGGTTTGCGATGAAGGGGCAGCAGCCGCAGCGCATCATGACCTCGTATGTAAGCGGCAATTTCTTCGAAGGACTTGGATTGAAACCAGCCGCGGGGCGTCTTTTCCTGCCCAGCGAGGGCGAGGTTCTGGGCCAGGATCCGGTCATCGTTCTCGGATACGACTTTTGGAAGGACAAGTTCAACGGCGACCCGGATGTGGTCGGACGCACCGTGACCATAGACGGACACCCCTTCTCGATCATCGGCGTGGCGCCCAGGGGCTTTCATGGAGTGCAGACTTTTCTTACGGTTGCGGCGTTTCTGCCGCTGTCGCAGTTGTCCATCGAAGGAATCACAGCGGACGCGATGAATGGTTGGGAAACCCGGCGTTTCGGCGTGTACGGACGCCTTCGCCCCGGAGTCACCTTGAAGCAGGCAGGGGCCGAACTGGGTGTGGTGGCGCAAAGCCTGGCGCGGCTGAATCCGGATGTCGAGAAGAACCCTGTGATCGCAGCCTTGCCTGAACCGAGTCTGCGCATCGCAACGGGCGATCCCAGCACGATGGTTGTGATGGCTGCGCTGTTCCTATCGCTTGCCGGCATGGTGCTGCTGCTGGCTTGCGTGAATGTGGCCAACCTCGTCCTGGTGCGAGCTACAGTGCGCGAACGCGAGATGGCGATCCGAACGGCGCTCGGAGCGCAGCGTTCCCGCCTGCTGCGGCAGTTGATTACCGAAAGCGTGACGCTGGCTCTGATGGGCGGAGGGATCGGCGTGGTTCTGGGCATGTGGGCCAGCACCGCGCTCAGTCACATCGACCCGCACGCCGACATTCCCGTTACGCTAACCTTCGATTTCGATTGGCGCATCTTCCTCTACGCATTCACGGCTGCTTTGCTGGCTGGGATTGTGGTTGGGATTGTGCCCGCCCTGCGGATTGCAAAGACTAACGTGAACGCGGTTCTGCATGAAGGCAGCCGGGGAGTGACCCGAGGCCGCCACTGGTTCCGCGATAGCCTTGTGGCCCTTCAGATAGCCGGTTCGCTGGTGCTGTTGGTGGTCACCGGCCTGTTTGTGCGGAGTCTCTCCGCCATGCAGACAATGGATTTCGGTTTCAGGCCGGATCAGGTGCTCAATGTTGCGGTCGATGGGGGCGAGATCGGGCTCAGTTCGCCCCAGATACGCGATCTGTCCGATAACATCCTGGTCAACCTCAAGCAAATCAGCGGGGTAGACGCCGTGAGTCACGCCAACGAGACGCCGATGGGCTACTTCGGCAATGGCGGCGACACGCTGATGGTTGATGGATCTGCGCTTCCGTCCACTCCCTCCGCATTCGGCGCGGGATACAACATTGTTTCGCCTGAGTTCTTCAAGGTTATGGGCATCGATATTCTGCGCGGCCGGGGCATCACTAGCGCGGACGACGAGCGCGGCAGGGACGTGGCAGTGATCAGTGAGAGCACAGCCCGGAAGTATTGGCCCGGCCAGGATCCCATCGGCCGCATCTTCAGGATGGCCGGCGACAAGACGCGCAAGTTCGAAGTGGTGGGAATCGCCCGGGACGCGGAGTTTCAGCTATACGGCGGCGGCAAGTCGCGCCCATATTTTTACCTTCCATATGCTCAGCACTTTGTAGGGAACACGCTGATGGTCTTCCAACTGAGGACGGAGAGAGATCCGCTGGCTCTGGCGCCGGAGGTGGAGAAAGCCATCCATGCTCTCGCGCCCCAGCTTCCGGTCTTTCAAGTGCAAACCATGCGCCAGGGACTCTATACGCTGAATGGCCTTTTGCTCTTTCAGATAGCAGCCTCGCTTGCCGCCATCATGGGCGGTCTTGGGCTGACGCTGGCGGTGATCGGCCTCTACGGAGTCGTCTCCTACGCGGCAAGCCAGCGCGTGCACGAGATTGGCTTGCGCATGGCGCTTGGGGCCAGCCGGGGTGCCGTCTTCACCATGATCTACCGTCAATCTGTCTTTGTTGTCGCGGCTGGGCTGGGGATTGGCCTCATCCTGGCATTCGCGGCCGCGCAAGCCGTTGGCAGCTTCGTCGTTGTCAGCGTATGGGATCCCGTGACCTACGCGTTGGTGGGGAGTGTGTTGGCGCTTGCGGCGCTCGCCTCCTGCTATTTGCCTGCCAGACGCGCCATGGCTGTGGAACCGATGGTCGCCCTGCGGGAGGATTGACTCGATATTCGCATTCGCTGAATGAGCACCGAGAATGGCATAGCGAGGCGCGGTACTCGCCAACACGGTGCATTCTGAACGCCGCTCTGTTATTTGAAATCCCCGCCCGATCCGCCTGCCTCGCCGCCAAGGCTGTATCCTGATTGCGTCCCTTTCTCCCAGCGGGGAAAGGTTACAGATTGGCGCAGCGGATGGATTGGACAATCGAGGCAAGGCGTGTCGGCTCGGGATTGGGCGCAAGGCTCGCTTATGGCCTGCGCCGACGTCGGCGCTTGGCCGCCGTTGCCGCTCTGCTGTTCGCCTCAGCCATCGGCGCGGCCCTGCTGGCTGCATCCCACCCCAACCGGCTCGCAACCGTCGTGGCTCCATATCCTCACGAGCTTGCCCAGGTCAGCTTTGCGGTGGGCGGCGACGTGATTCCGCATGAGCCGGTGCGCGCCGCCGCCTCTGCCGCCGGCGAAGGCGCCCAGGGATGGGCCGCTCTTTTCAGCGATGTCAGCGATGTCTTCGAGAAGGCCGACTTCGGTTTTGTCAACCTCGAAACCCCGGTCGCCCCCACGCACTCCCATGGTTCCAAGCCCTTCCTGTTCGATGCCCCCGTCACCCTGCTTGAAGGCCTGAAGGCCAGTGGAATCAAGATCGTCTCCTTCGCCAACAACCACGTGATGGATCAGGGATGGGCCGGATTCGCCGAGACGCGCGAGCATCTGCGCGAGCAGGGGATTCTCTTCGTGGGCTCCGGCGATACCGCCCAGCAGGCCTGGCAGCCGGTCATTGTCGAGGCCAACGGCATCAAGGTCGGCTGGCTGGGCATGACGCGCTGGCTCAACGGCGGCCGCAATCCCGACAAAGACGACCAGCCGCATGTGAACTTCTTCCCCTATTCCAACGAATCCGCAGGCGCGCCCGGCATGGACGAAGCCGGCGTTCTGGAGGCTATCAGGCAGGCCCGCGCCCAGTGCGACCTGCTGGTGGTGTCGATCCACTGGGGCATCGAGTACGCGCCCGCGCCCCGGCCTGATGACGTTGAGACGGCCCACAAGATGCTCGACGCCGGCGCTTCGGTCATCGTCGGCCATCACCCCCATGTGCTTGAGCCGGTAGAGACTTACACCACACAGGACGGCCGCAGCACGGTCATCTTCTATTCGCTGGGGAACTTCCTCTCGAACCAGTCGCGAACTTATATCGATGGCCTGATGCCGGACAAGAACGGTGATCCCCGCGACGAGATGATTGGCCTCTTCTCCGCCGTCCGCAAGGACTACGGCCCGGCCGGTTTACGGGTCGAGCTGGGCCACGTCGGCATTCTTCCCGTCTGGGGCGAGAACAACCGCAACGAACTGGCCAGCGGCCGCGCCAAAACCACAGTCATTCGCCCCATCCTGATCGACCGCGAGTTGCCGCGACTCCAAGCCCGCCTGGATGAACTGAACAAGATCGCCGAACTGAACAGGACTCCCGAGGCGAACAAGGCGAACGCGCCCGCCGCGCCCCTCACCGCCGATCAGCAGAAGGAGTTCATCGCGGTGACCAACCGCCTTAAGCTGCTGAACGACCGCCGCGCCACGATCCTTGCCCGCACCGGTGACGAATTCGTGACCGATCCGCCCAAGCTGCCCGCGAAGCCGTAGGCGGCCGCCCCCCGCAGAGATGAGTGCCCCATCATTCTTGTCATCCTGAGCGACCGGAGTGTAGTGCAGGGAGTCGAAGGACCTGCGGTTGGTTTCGGCGAGAAGTTGGGGTGACAAGAGCTTCAGTCGGAAGTTCTGACCGATGTTCCCGCCGGTCAATACCCGTTAGCCACCAGCCAGGCCGCGGTCAATTCGAAGGAGGGCTTCTTCTGGGCCTGCATTTGCATGGCCGCCAGCTTCACCAGCACATCCGCCTCCACGTTCATGGGAGCGCCGACGGCAAGCGTGTGCAGGTTGGTCCGCCAATAGGTCAGCGGCAAGATCGCAATGGTAATCTCTTCGCCGTCGAAATCCGCAATGGTCAGGCTGATGCCCTCAACGGCCACCGATCCCTTGTGCACCATCCATGGGCGCACATTCCCGGGCACGCGCACCTTGAGGGTCCAGTCGGTGGTCTGCCTGTCGAACTCCGGGCTGGACTCGGGAATCACCGGGTCGAGGGCGGTCATAATGCCCGTCCCGTCCACGTGCCCTTGCACGATGTGGCCGCCCAGGGGGCTGCCTGCGGCGGTGGGCAGCTCCAGATTGACCTTGGCGCCGGGAGCGAGCGAGCCCAGGGAGGTGCGGTCGAGGGTCTCCTGCGCCAGGTCGGCATGGAAGAGCGTGGGATTCACGTCCAGCGCCGTGAGACAAACGCCGGAGACGCCCAGCGAGTCGCCCTCGCGCAGCCGGGCCGCGATGCCTGGAGCCTCGACGGTGATGCGCCGCACTCCGCCATGGCTCTCAAGGCTGATCAGCGTGCCGGTCTGTTCGATGATGCCGGTGAACATGGATTCATTCTACGAGAAGCAGTTGTCAGTGATCAGTTGTCAGTGCTCAGTGGTTACTGACTGTTGTCTTTAGGCCAGGGGTCTTTGAGCAGGGAGCACAGGCCCAGATCGTTGCCGTAGCGCTCGACCTCGACCTCGGCCATGCGAATGGCGTGCGTCATTCCGCGGAAGGCGGGGACGGCGTCGGAACCCATGATCTGCGGGGAGACGAAGAGGTGAACGCGGTCGACCAGGCCGCCGGCCAGCAGTGCCGTATTCAGGCGGGTCCCGGTCTCGGTCAGCAGGGTCAGGATGCCTTCTTCACCCAGAATGTCCAGCACCTTGCCTAACGGGACGCGGCCGGCTTCGGCGGGCAGAACCTCGACGCGCACGCCGCGGCTGCGCAGCTCGGCGATCCGGGCCAGATCGTTGGAGACGGTGAAGATGACCAGATCGTTCGCGGCCGTGGCCACCATCTTGGAGTCGAGCGGCATGCGCAGAGCCGAGTCCAGCACCGTGAGCGCGGCATCCGCCTGCCAGCGTAGCGGCTGGACGGCCAGCCGCGCGGCTTCGCAGGTGATCCAGTAAGGCGCGGCTATATGATGCACTCCCGGCGGCGGCGCGATGCGGCCATCGAGCGTCATGGCCACTTTCATCAGCACCAGCGGACGCCGGTGCTGGCTCCAGCGGGCGAAGCCCTCATTCAGGCGGCGCGCCTCGGCCTGGCAGACTCCCACAACGGTCTCCAGGCCCGCCCCACGCAAGCGGTCCATGCCGTGACCGGCGACGGCGGGGTTGGGATCGATGGTGGCGGCCACCACGCGCCCCAGGCCCGCCGCAATCAGCGCCTCGGTGCAGGGGCCGGTGCGGCCTGTGTGGTTGCAGGGCTCCAGGGTGACGTAGGCAGTGCCGCCTCGCAGGCGCTCGCCGGCGTGTTGAGCGGCGACCTTGAGGGCGGCCACTTCGGCGTGATCGACTAGGTCGTACTCGTGCCATCCCTCCCCGGCTACCTGACCGGCGCGGTCCAGAATCACGCAGCCCACGGCCGGGTTGGGCGAGGTGACGGCTATGCCGCGGCGCGCCAGCTCGATGGCTCGCTGCATCCAGTAGCGGTCTTGATCCGACTGTTGATTCATATGCGTGGCAAAGAACCTTCTAGTGTATTCGAGGCACCCTTTGCGGACAGAATTTGGCGACAACGGCGTTTTTCAGGACTGTTAGCTTTGCACACGATCTATGGAGGGCGATGGTGTGCGGCGGTTAGCCAGGTCCTTGGCTGAAGGCGAACCAGTGATCTGACAATCTAATGAACGAGTACGCCTCATCGCCTTGGGTGTAGGGGTGATTGCCTCGATCCTGTTTTGAGGAGCAAGGAGGATAGGAATGTTCAGGCCCTGGGCCGCAGTATACAAAGCCGTTCGAGTAGCCATTATCTAATAAGCCTTCCGACTTCACGATGATGAACGCATCGCCATTTGCCTGATAGCGACGGATGCCTTGCGTTATGTCGTCGCGTCGGAAGATGCGGCGGTACTCATCCCATCGAGCCTCAGTAATCCCTGATCTTGGGTCAAAGGCCGAGAACTGAGTTCCGTTTCGAAGTTGCAACCACCTTGGGTCAATTACGGAGAGCCCGGGGTCTTGATCCGACATCCGAATGATGGTTTCGAGGTCTGGGCGCTCAGAAGGAAAACTCCTCGTCAGGGATTCAAGCGACGGTGGTGTGCAACTCGCCATCAGGAGCAGGAGGGCGCTTGCGAGAACCGCGAGCACCGAACCTACGGCAAGGCTTAGCCACGCAACCGCCCTGGCTCCGGCGCCCAACAACCGCTTCCATTTAACAGACGATTCCGATATGAGCGCACCTGGAGCACTGCGAGCGACGTGGGCTGCGCTGCCGAGAATAGTGGCAGCCAGGAGCATCGGAACGGCAATGATGAAAAAGTACCTGATGTGCTCAAGAGGGGAAGAGTGCAAGCCCTGGCCGAACCAGTCCAAATACAGGAAAACAAGTGCTCCGGCAGCTAGCCAAGCCGTCGGTAGCCACAACAAAACGCTCCAGAACTTCTTTCCTGTCCGATGCTTTGTGGCGACTGCACACAAAGCGAACAACAATCCCAATGCGCTTGCAAGAAAGAGTGAGATCGGGCCGATAAGGAACCAAACTTCGTTGCTTTGGTTCGCCGTCTCCTCTGTGGTCAGCCAAAAGAAACGATCAAAGGCCGCGTAAGCCTGCCACGTCGCAATGGCAACTATGATCGACAGGTACCAGAGGCGTTGTTTGAGGGGCATAAACACTTTTTTATCATCATATCCGACGGTTTCCCCTATGGTTTGGCGGTATTCGTACCCAAAAGTCGGCCTGTGTGTTGTTGAGCGATTCTATTCCAGCAGCGAATCCACAAACGCCGCGGGAGAGAACTCCAGCAGGTCGGTCATCTGTTCGCCTACGCCGGCGAAGCGGACGGGCAGGTTGAGCTCCTGGGCGATGGCGACGGCGATTCCGCCTTTGGCCGTGCCGTCGAGCTTGGTGAGGACGATGCCGGTGACGCCGGCGGCCTGGGTGAAGAGGCGGGCCTGTTGCAATCCATTCTGGCCGGTGGTGGCGTCCATCACCAGCAGCACCTCATGGGGCGCGTCGGGGATGAGCCGCTGGGCGGTGCGGCGCATCTTCTCGAGCTCGTCCATCAGGCCGGTTTTGGTGTGCAGGCGTCCGGCGGTATCGACGTACAGGTCGTCGATTCTGCGCGCCTTGGCGGCAGCGATCGCGTCGTAGAGGACGGCTGCCGGGTCGCCGCCGTGACGGGTTTTGATCATCTCCACGCCGGAGCGGGCGGCCCAGATTTCGAGCTGTTCGATGGCCGCCGCGCGGAAGGTATCCGCGGCGCACAGCAGCACGGAGCGCCCTTGAGAGCGGCTCCAGGCAGCTAGCTTGCCCGCGGAGGTGGTCTTCCCGGTGCCATTGACGCCCACCAGAAAGATGACTTTGGGAGGAGTTTCAGGGCAGGGAACCGGGCGCTGGGGGGCCTCCAGAATGGCGCGCAACTGGGCCTTCAACAGGGCGCGCAGCTCCTCGCCGCCCTCGATGGCCTGGCGGCGGGCGCGGTCGCGCAAAGCGTCGAGAATCCGGCTGGTCGTCTGCACTCCCAGGTCGCTGGTGAGCAGCGCGGTTTCAAGTCCTTCGAGCGTAGACTCGTCAACCGTCCGGGTGAGCGCGACAAGGCCTTCGATCTTGGAGGAAAGGCTCTCGCGGGTGCGCGAGACGGCCTGCTTCATGCGCTCGAGGAAGCCGGGCTTCGGGCTTGCGGTTTCGCCGGGCTGAGGCGCAGCCTCAGGCTCCGCCGCGGGGGGGAGTGCCGAGTCTCGTTTGCCGCCGAAGAGCTTCATGGTCAAGGGGTCCAGATTTGAGTCTAGAGCATCGAGGCTGGACGCGCGACAGGGCGTCGGCATGGAGAACCCGCGATATCTGCGCCAGACGATGGCCCCCGGTCAGGCTGACTGCGCCGGAGCCTCCGGGTTCGGCAGGAGGATGCGCTCAATCCAGGGTCCGCAACTCCAAAGAGCGGTCGCCAGGAGCAACAGTGCCGCAATGCGCAAAACCAGGAGGGCAATATCCACGCGATAATAACTCAGCCAAAAGTCATTGGAAGGGGATGTCATCAGGACGCTGACATTACCGCTGTGGTGCCGGATATCCATGATGTAGACCGGCAAGTAGGTAATATCAATGAATGCAGTGACAAGCTGAATGATTGCCAATGTGCGGCTGACCAGAAGAACAGCCTCCTTCTTCGATATAAACCCTCCCTTCTTAATATCTCGTGGCGCTTTCTTCTCGCATTACATGAAGAATATAGCGCCTTTCGCCCAATGAGAAGCCGCGCTAATCTCCCGCCGCTTCTTCCAGCTCCGCACCCAGTTTGTGCAGCTTCATCACTCGCCATTGCAGGCGATCGAAGAAGAGGTAGACGACGGGCGTGGTGAACAGGGTGAGCATCTGGGAGACGATGAGCCCGCCGACGATGGCGATGCCCAGCGGCTTGCGCAGCTCGGAGCCCACGCCCATGCCGATGGCCAGCGGCAGCCCGCCGAAGAGCGCGGCCATGGTGGTCATCATGATGGGGCGGAAGCGCAATAAACACGCCTGATAGATGGCCTCGACGGGCGGCAGGCCCTGTTCGCGCTCGGCCTGGAGGGCGAAGTCGATCATCATGATGGCGTTCTTCTTCACGATCCCGATGAGCAGAATGATGCCGATGAGGGCGATGATGCTCAGGTCGGTTCCGGTGAGCATCAGTGCGAGAAGGGCGCCGACGCCAGCCGGGGGAAGCGTGGAGAGTATCGTGAGCGGATGGATGAGGCTCTCATAGAGGATGCCGAGCACGATGTAAACGGCGACCAGCGCCGCCAGAATAAGCCAGGGCATATTCCTGCTCGTGTCTTGAAAGGCCTGCGTGGTTCCCTGGAAGGAGGGGTGAATGGTGGATGGCATGTTCATTTCGCGCTGCACTGCTTCGAGCGCCGAGACGGCGTCGCCCAGGGCATAGTTCGGCGCAAGATTGAAGCTGAGCGTCACGGCCGGGTACTGTCCCTGGTGGTTGACCTGAAGAGCGGTCCGCTGCTGCTGGAACTTGGCGATGGCGGAGAGCGGAACCATGGCGCCGGTTGAAGACTTGATGAAGATGCCATTGAGCGCGTCCGGGCTGGTTTGGTACTTGGGATCGACTTCCATCACCACGAAGTACTGGTTGAGCGCGGTGTACATGGTGGAGACTTCGCGCTGCCCAAAGGCGTCGTAAAGCACATTGTCGATGGCGGCGGCTGTAATGCCCAGGCGCGAAGCCGAATCCCGGTCGATGACCAAATTGGCTGCCAGGCCCTGGCTCTGCTGGTCGCTTGAAACGTCAGCCAGTTCGGGCATGGTTCTCATGCGGGCCAGCAGTTGCGGCGCCCAGGCATTCAGTTCATTCAGGTTTTCGTCGGAGAGCGTGTACTGGTACTGCGCGGCAGCGCCTCGCCCGCCAATCTGGAATTCCTGCTGAACCTGGAGGTAGAGCGTGGCGCCGGGCACGCTGGTGAGCTTCTTGCGGAGGCGGGTGACCACCTGGTCGGCGGAGACCCTCCCAGGGCGCTGGTTGAGCGGCTTCACCGCGACGAACATGTTTCCCACGTTTGAACTGCCGCCGCCGGGGCCGTTGCCACCCACAAAGGCGGTCACCGACTGAATCGCCGGGTCGTCGAGGACCATCTGCGCCAGTTCGCGCTGCTTCACCTTCATGGCGTCGAAGCTGATGTCCTGCGCGGCCAGGGTCCGGCCGCCCATGCGGCCCGTATCCTGCTGAGGGAAAAAGCCCTTTGGCACGATGATGAACAGGTAGACATTCAGGCCCACTGTGGCAAAGACGGCAAAGAGCACCAGCCACTGGTGGCGCAGAACCCAGCGCAGGCCGGCGGCATATTCGCCGTGCATCCACTGGAAGGCCCGCTCGCTGGCCCGATAAATGCGTCCATGGCGGCTTTCGTCACGCGACTTGAGAAACTGGGCGCAGAGCATGGGTGTGGTCGTCAGCGAGACCACCAACGAGACGGCAATGGCCACCGAAAGAGTGACGGCAAATTCGCGAAAGAGCTTGCCGACGATGCCGCCCATCAACAGGATGGGAATAAAGACGGCCACCAGCGAGGTGCTCATCGACAGCACGGTAAAGCCGATCTCCTTGGAGCCCTTCATGGCCGCATCGAAGGGCTTCATGCCCATTTCCAGGTAGCGGGTGATGTTCTCAATCACCACGATGGCGTCGTCCACCACAAAGCCGGTGGCGATGGTGAGGGCCATCAGCGAGAGGTTATCGATGGTGTAGCCCACCATGTACATCACACCGAAGGTGCCCACCAGCGAGAGCGGCACAGCCACGGAGGGGATAATGGTGGCCCAAATCTCGCGCAGGAAGAGGAAAACCACCAGCACCACCAGGCAGACACTGATGCATAGCGATATTTCCACATCGCGGACGCTGGAGCGAATGGTGGTGGTGCGGTCCACGGCCACGTTGATCTGGATGGTGGGCGGGATGGCAGCCTGCAAGCGCGGCATCTCGGCCATCACGTTGTCCACGGTCGAAATCACGTTGGCGCCGGGAATCTTGAAGATAACGATCAGGATTGCGTCTCTCATCTGGCCCGGCGGCCCGTTGGGTGTATTGCTGCCCGCGACGCCCGCGGTGCGAATGTCCGCCACGCTATCGGTAATTGTGCCCAGATCGGAGACGCGCACCGGTGCGCCGGTCTGGTGGTTATACCCGGCGATAATGGGTGCGTAGTCGCGGGCCTTGAATATCTGGTCGTTGTCGTTAATCTGCCAGCGGCGGCCGGCATCCTGAAAGGCGCCTTTGGGTCGGTTGGCGTTGGCTCCGGCCAGCGCTGTGCGAACGGCGTCAAGACCTACCCCATTGGCACCTAACTGCATGGGGTTCAGCTCCACGCGCACAGCTGGGCTGGAGCTGCCGCCCACAAAGACCTGGCCCACGCCCTGGATCTGTGCGATCTTCTGCGAAAGGATGGAATCGGCCATGTCGTAGATCTGAGGCTTGGGAACCACATCGGAGGTAAGAGTGAGGATGAGGATCGGCGCTTCAGCCGGATTGGCCTTGCGGTAGCTGGGATTCTGGGGCAGATAGGAGGGCAACTGACTGCGCGCCGCGTTGATGCTGGCCTGCACGTCGCGGGCGGCAGCGTCGATGTTGCGATTCAGGTCGAATTGCAGCGCAACCGAGGCCGATCCCAACGAACTGGACGAGGTCATCTGATTGACGCCGGCGATGCGCCCGAACTGGCGCTCCAGCGGAGTCGCAACGGACGAAGCCATGGTTTCCGGGCTGGCGCCGGGCAGGCCGGCGCCTACGCCGATGACCGGGAAATCGACATTGGGCAGCGAAGCGACGGGCAAGAGCGAGTAAGCCACCGAGCCGGCCAGCAAAAGAGCCAGGCTGAGCAGCGAAGTGGCTACCGGGCGCTGAATGAAGGGTGCGGAAAGATGCATGACTCCTTTTCCTCAGTCGCCGGCTACCGGTTCTTGCTGGTAGCTGGTGTGGATCTCCCGCGGCTTCAATCGCCGGGCCAGCTTGTCGAAGTAGGACATGAGCAGGCCGCCCACGATGGTGATGCCGAGCGGCTCGCGCAGTTCGGCGCCCACGCCGCCGCCCAGTGCCAGCGGCAGTCCGCCCAGCATCGCGGCCATGGTGGTCATCAGAATGGGCCTGAAACGCAACTGGCAGGCTTGAAAGATCGCATCCTCGGCGGACTTGCCTTCGTAGCGCTCGGCCTGCAGGGCGAAGTCGATCATCATGATGGCGTTCTTCTGCACAATGCCGATGAGCAGGATGATGCCGATGAGCGCAATAACACTGAATTCGACGTGCGTTATCAGCAAGGCAAGGAGAGCGCCCACGCTGGCCGAGGGCAGCGAAGAGATGATGGTGATGGGGTGAATGTAACTCTCGTATAGCACGCCCAGCACAATGTAGACAGTCACCAGGGCAGCCAGAATCAGGAGGGGTTCATTGGCAAGCGAGGTCTGGAAGGCGGCGGCCGTGCCCTGGAAGCTGGCGTTGATGGCTGCCGGCATATGGATGCGCTGCTCGATGCGGTTCACCGCGTTGACGGCGTCGCCCAGGGCCTTGCCCGGTGCCAGATTGAAGCTGACGACGGTAGAGGGGAACTGTCCCTGGTGGCCGATGGAAAGTTGTGCCCGCGACTGCTCCCAGTGGGCCACAATGCTGAGCGGCACCTGCGTGCCGTTGCCTGACTTGACGTAAAGGTTGTTTAGAACCGTGGGATCCGTCTGGAAGTTCTGCCCTACCTCCATCACCACGTGGTACTGGTTGAGCTGGGTAAAGATGGTGGAAACCTGGCGCTGGCCGAAGGCGTCGTAAAGGGTGTTGTCCACGTCGGCCATGGCAATGCCCAGGCGGGCGGCGGTGTCGCGGTCGATGACGAGATTGGCGCCCAGGCCCTGGTCCTGCAGGTCGCTGGCCACGTCCGTCACCACGCTCTCCTTGCTCAGTTCCGTCACCATCTGCCGGGTGTACTTGGCCAGCTCGACCGGATCGGGATCTTCCAGCGAATACTGAAACTCGGTGCGGCTGACGCGGTCTTCTACCGTGAGATCCTGGAGCGGCTGCAGAAAGAGCTGGATGCCCTCAACGCCGGCCAGCTTGGGCTGCAGACGGCGAATCACTTCGGTAGCTGACCGATGAAGGAAGAGATGTTATCGACGGCGGGATCCTGAAGGAGAATATCCACGAGCTTTTGCTGGCGCTCGGCCATGCTGGTGAAGCTGACCGTCTGCGGAGCCTCGCTGATGCCCAGGATCACGCCCGTGTCCTGCACCGGGAAGAAGCCCTTGGGAACCACGATGAACAAGAAGATGGTGGCCACCAGCGTGCCTATGGTCACCAGCAACGTGACGAAGCGGAAACGCAAAACAACCTTCAGGGTCCGGCCATACCACGCAATCACGGAGTTGAAGACACTCTCGGACCAATGGTAAAAGCGGGTCTGTTTGGCAACCGTCTTGTCCTGGAGAATGCGCGAGCACATCATGGGCGTGAGGGTGAGCGAGACGAACGCCGAGACCAGGATGGTGACTGCCAGGGTGACCGCAAATTCCCTGAAGAGCTTGCCCACCACGTCGCTCATGAAGAGCAGAGGAATGAGCACCGCGATCAGCGAAACGGTGAGCGACATGATGGTGAAGCCGATCTGTTCGCTGCCCTTGAGCGCGGCGCGCATTGGGCTATCGCCCTCTTCGATAAAGCGCGAGATGTTCTCGATCATCACGATGGCATCGTCCACCACAAAGCCGGTGGAGATGGTGAGCGCCATCAGAGTGAGGTTGTTGAGCGAGTAACCGAGCAGATACATCACGCCGAAGGTGCCCACAATCGATAGCGGGACGGCGACCGACGGAATCACTGTGGCGGCCAGGTTGCGCAGGAAGAGGAAGATCACCATCACCACCAGGGCAACGGTAAGCATCAGCTCGAATTCCACATCCTTGACCGAGGCGCGGATAGTGGTTGTGCGGTCAATCAGAACACGCACCTGGATGGAGGCCGGCAGGCTGGTCTGCAACTGTGGCAGCAGCTTTTTGATGCGGTCTACCACCGCGATAATGTTGGCTCCCGGCTGGCGCTGGATATTGACGATAACCGCCGGCTGGCGATCCATCCAGGCCGCCTGCTGGGAGTTCTCGGCGGCATCCACGATGGCGGCCACGTCGGAAGCGCGGACCGCGGCCCCGTTGCGATAGGCGACAATCACCGGCTTGTAATCGCTGCTGGCCAGCAACTGGTCGTTGGCTCCGATGGTATACGACTGGCGTGAGCCGTTGAGCGTGCCCTTGGCCTGGTCTACGTTGGCCGCCGCCAATGCCGTGCGCAGGTCCTCCAGGCTCAGGTTGTAGGCGGCCAATTGTGTAGGATTGGCTTGAATGCGGACGGAGGGCTTTTGTCCGCCGGCGATGGAGACCAGGCCGACGCCGGTGACCTGCGAGATCTTCTGCGCCAGATTGGTGTCGGCCGCGTCTTCGATTTTGTCCAGGGGCAGGGAATCGGAGTAGAGCGCCAGGGTCATGATCGGCGCGTCTGCCGGGTTCACCTTGCTATAGATGGGCGGATTGGGCAGATCGGTGGGCAAAAAGCTGTTGGCGGCGTTGATGGCCGCCTGAACTTCCTGCTCGGCGACATCGATGTTCTCGTCCAGATTGAATTCGAGGGTAATCACCGAGCCGCCGCCGGAGCTGACCGAGGTCATCTGCTTGAGGCCGGGCATCTGGCCGAACTGCCGCTCCAGAGGCGCTGTGACGGACGAAGCCATCACCTCAGGGCCGCCGCCGGGATAGAAGGTGAGCACCTGGATGATGGGGTAGTCCACTTCGGGCAGCGCGGAGACTGGCAACTGCTCGTAGCCGACAAAGCCGGCCAGCAAAATTGCGGCCATCAGTAGCGAGGTGGCTACCGGGCGCAGAATGAATGGCCGGGAAGGACTCAGGCTCACTGCTTTTCCCTCGTCATGGTCTCGCCGGACCCCTTGGCGGGAGCTGCGCCGGCTTTAGGCTGCCATCCCGATTGAGCCGCCGCACTGGCGGGCGTCAAAGAACCTGCGGAGCTTCCCTGTCCCTGGCTTGAACCTTGTCCCGCGCCTTGACCGCTGCGCTTGCGAGCCGCGCTAACGGTCACAATCTGCCCAGGGCGGAGCCTGTCAGCCCCGTCCACGACCACGTTGTCACCGGGCTGAATGCCGCTGTCCAGAATGGTGACTTGACCCTCGGCCAGAGCCACCTTCACGGGCTGGATCTTAGCGGTCGCGACTCCGTTGGCATTCGTATCGGTCACCCACACATACGAGCCCTGCAAGCCGCTCTGGATGGCCGCCGAAGGCACCACCGCTGCTTTAGGACGTTCTTCCAGCACCAGGTGGATGTTGACGAATTGGTTGGGGAAGAGCGATTGGTCCTTGTTTTCGAAGACAGCCTTCAGCTTGTCGGTGCCGGTGGTGGTGTCGATCTGGTTGTCGGCGGTTAGCAGATAGCCGCTGGCGAGCTTTTGCACGTCGTCGCGGTCATAGGCGTCCACGGGCAGGCGCTTCTCGGCAGCTAGTTTGCTCAGCACCTGGGGCAGCTCATTCTCGGGCAGGGTGAAGTACACGGCGATGGGCTCAAACTGGTTGATGACCACCAGGTTGGTGGTGTTGGCGGTGATGATGTTGCCCGGATCTACCAGCCGCAGACCGATTCGGCCGTTGATGGGCGACTGGATGGAACACCATTCAAGCTGCAACTGGGCGGCTTCAACGGTTGCCTTGTCTGCCTCGATGGCGCCCAGGTACTGGCCCTGGGCCGCCGCATCGGCGTCCAGTGTCTCTTTTGAGGTGACGCCGGCGTCGAAGAGCGCCTTGTAGCGGGCATATTCGGCCTGGGCGTTTTTGAGCAGCGCCTGATCGTGAGCCAGGTTCCCCTTCGCTTGGTCCAGCGCGGCCTGGTACGGCCTGGGGTCGATCACCATAATGGTTTCGCCCTGCTTCACCTGCTGGCCCTCGGTGAACTTGACCGGCTCCAGTTCGCCGCTCACCCGCGCCTTCACTGCAACGCTCATATAGGGTGTCACCGTGCCCAGAGCGGTAAGGAAGATGGGCATTGGCCTCTGTTCCGCCGCGGTTACCTGTACCGGGACCGGCTGGTTCTTCAACGCGGTTGCCTGGCTGGCGCTGAGCGCCGCTGCCTGCTGATGGCTCTGATGAAGACGCCAGACGATGAGAACCAAAGCGCCCACGAGCACAAGGTAAACCAGGATGCGCAACCAGGGACGCTTGCGGGCGGGCGGCTCTTCAAAAGCGTTGAATGCGTGCGAATTGGACTCCGGAGTGCCTTCAATGGACATGTGTCGATTCCCGTCGTGTTCCTTTGTAGTCATACCCCTACAGCGGCGCGCTTGCATGCCTGCCGGGCAGAGGTCAGGCTGGAAGCATACCGTTTCTTCCGACGCAACAGTTTCAGCAGAAGTTTCCTTCGCATCGAGCGAATCCAGCACGACTGCGGCGCGGATCCTCCAGCGGCGGGGAGAGAACTGCATTCACTGAGAATGAGAGATGGGACCATTGTATGCGAACCGGGCGAGATCGGCGGAATGGCTGTTCGGTTCGCCTCGCATCCTGGGATGTCCGACTCCGGGGGGTGCATCCATTTGGGGGCCTTGAGCGTCCTAAATCCGTATGGGCAAGCTCGTTTGCCCGCTGGAACCGCATTGGCCGGCCTCTTCGTCTACCATTGTAGTTTCAACTGCATGTTGAAGCGGGCTTTGGCGGTCTCAACCCCCGGCTCCTGAAGGCGGGGTGCCGGCGAGGAGCGGGCGGAGAGCTTGTCATTCAGTTCCCGATGAACCAGATCGGGCTCGATGGGTTCAAGAGCAAACCGGTCATTGGCTGCACCGTCAACAGCAACCGGGCTCAGGAGCGGTTACCAGACTTATGTGGATTGTCCGGCTTGCGCTGCGGCGGCCTTATACCTTTGTCGTCTTTGCGCTATTGATCTTGATCTTCGGCGCCTTCAGCATCCTCACGATGCCTACGGACATCTTTCCCAATATCGATATCCCCGTGGTGACGGTGGTTTGGAACTTCACAGGTCTCTCGGCGCAGGAAATGGCCAACCGCATCGTCACCAACAGCGAGCGGGGCATGACCACGACGGTTAACGACATCGAGCACATCGAGTCGCAGTCGCTCAACGGCATTGGCCTCATCAAGATCTTCTTTCACCCGCATGTGAACATCGGCAACGCCGTGGCCCAGGTGACGGCCATCTGCCAGGTTCAGTTGCGCTCGCTTCCTCCGGGCTCGGTGCCGCCGTTCATCATCCAGTACAACGCCTCCAGCGTGCCGGTGCTGCAACTGGGGCTTTCAGGCCAGGGCTTGAACGAGCAGCAAGTGAGCGACGTGGCCAAGAACAGCATTGGCGTCGCGTTGGCAACCATCGAGGGCGCGCAGACTCCCTATCCCTACGGAGGCAAGCAGCGCCAGATTCAAGTGGACCTGGACCTGGCCGCCCTCCAGGCCAAGGGACTTTCGCCGGTAGACGTTGTGAACGCCATCTCGGCGCAGAACCTGATTGCGCCCTCGGGCACCATGAAGATCGACCGCTTCGAGTACGCGGTCGAAACCAACTCGGCCCCGGCTTTGATAGAGGAACTGAACAACCTGCCCATCCGGGCGGTGAACGGCGCGGTCATCTACGTGCGCGATGTGGCTCATGTGCGCGATGGCAGTCCGCCGCAGACCAACATCGTGCGCGTGGACGGCAAGCGCGCCGTCATGATGAACATATTGAAGACCGGCACGGCCTCCACGCTGGACATCATCGCTGGCGTCGAGAAGAAGCTGGTCGCCATAAAAGGACAATTACCTCCGCAGTTGCGGATCAACGCCCTTTCGGACCAGTCGCTCTTTGTGCGCGGCGCCATCGATGGCGTGGTGCGCGAGGCCATTATCGCCGCCTGCCTCACCGCCATCATGATCCTGGTTTTCCTGGGCAGTTGGCGCTCCACGGTGATTATCGCGGTCTCCATTCCGCTCTCGATTCTCTGTTCGCTCAGCGTACTGGCCATGCTCCACGAGACCATCAACATCATGACCCTGGGCGGGTTCGCGCTAGCCGTCGGCATCCTGGTGGACGACGCCACAGTTGCGATCGAGAACATCAACCGCAATCTCGAATCCGGCAAGGAACTGGAGCAATCCATCCTGGACGGCTCGGCCCAGATCGCTGTTCCGGCCCTGGTCTCCACCCTCGCCATTTGCATCGTCTTCGTGCCCATGTTCTTCCTGAGCGGCGTAGCGAAGTATCTGTTCGTTCCCATGGCCGAGGCGGTGGTCTTCGCCATGCTGGCCAGCTACCTGCTCTCCCGCACGCTGGTGCCCACCATGGCCAAGTACCTGCTCAAGGAGCACAGCGACTCTGAAACCGCCCGAAAGCGAGCGAGCCGCAACCCCTTCATTCGCTTCCAGAGTGCCTTCGAGTCAGGTTTTGAGAGCTTCCGCCGTGGTTACGTGAGCCTTTTAACCCTTTGCGTGGACAATGCTGCAGTCTTTCTGATCCTCTTCCTGCTTTTTGCCCTCGGATCGTTGGGGCTTGCGCCCTTTCTGGGCCAGGACTTCTTTCCCTCCGTGGATTCGGGCCAGTTCAAGATTCACGTCCGCGCCCGCACCGGAACGCGCATCGAGGAGACGGCCGCGCTTTGCGATCACATCGACTCAACCATCCGCGAGAATATCCCGGCCAAAGAAGTGGTTACGATCGTCGACAACATCGGCCTGCCCTACTCGGGCTTGAACCTTTCCTACTCCACCTCTGCGCCTATTGGCCCGGCCGACGCCGACATTCAGGTGCAGTTGACCCCCGATCACCACCCCACCGCGGCTTACGTTGAGCGCCTGCGCACCGTTCTGGTCCGTCAATACCCAGGCGTCACCTTTTATGTGCTGCCGGTGGACATCGTGACCCAGATTCTGAACTTCGGCCTGGCCGCGCCCATTGACATTCAGATCGTCGGTCCGAATCTCGATGGTAACCGGGCTCTCGCAGAGCGTATGCTCAATGAGATTCGCTATATTCCAGGGGCGGCAGACGTGCGCATTCAGCAACCGTTTGACCTTCCCAAGATGACAGTGGACGTAGACCGCACGCGCGCCCAGATGATCGGCCTGACTCAGAAAGATGTTGCGACCAGCCTGCTGGTGGCTCTCAGCGGCAGCTTCCAGACCAGCCCCAGCTTCTTCCTTGACCCAAAGAATGGCATCACATACAACGTTGCCATCCAGGCGCCGCAGTATGGAGTCAACTCGCTAGCCGCTCTGCGAAGCTTGCCCGTCACAGGCAACTCCGCCGCGCGGCCGGCTGGCGACTCGGCCACGGCCGGTGCGCCGGGCGCGCAACCTCCGCTTCAGGTGCTGGGCAACCTGGCGTCCATCACTCCCGGCTCGGAGATGGGCACGGTCAGCCATTACGATGTTCAGCCCGTCATCGATATCTTTGCCAATGTGGACGGGACCGACCTAGGCACCGTGACGCGCGCGATGGAGGGGATCGTCGCGCGCCACCAAGCGGAGTTGCCGCGCGGCTCGCATTTCGACCTCCGCGGCCAGAGCGAAACCATGAAGAAGTCCTATTTGGGGCTTCTCGGGGGTCTCGCATTTTCCATTCTGCTCGTTTACCTGCTTATCGTGGTCAACTTTCAGTCCTGGCTCGATCCGTTTCTTATCATCTCAGCGCTGCCGGCGGCGCTGGCCGGCATCGTCTGGTTTCTCTTCCTCACCAACACACGGCTCAGCGTGCCGGCGCTTACCGGGGCCATCATGTGCATGGGAGTGGCCACGGCCAACTCCATTCTGGTGGTCAGCTTTGCCCGCGAGCAGTTGGAGGTTCTGGTGGGCGATGCGCGCCGGGCGGCGCTGAATGCCGGCTTTGTGCGCCTGCGCCCGGTACTGATGACCGCCCTGGCCATGATTATCGGCATGGTGCCCATGGCGCTTGGCCTGGGCGACGGTGGCGAACAGAACGCCCCGCTCGGCCGCGCTGTGATTGGCGGGCTGCTGCTGGCCACCGTGGCCACTTTGTTTTTTGTTCCCGCATTCTTCTCTGTCGTCCACGGCTGGCTCGAAGGCTGCCGCAGATCGGCGCATGGCGCTGCACTGGCCGGGACCTTTGACGAGTTTGACGAGCTTTCGGAGTAGCTTCTCTATGACCAACGAATCCAAACCGAATCCCCAGGCGGCGCCCAGCCACGAGACGGCGCCCGAGCGGAAGCCCATTTCGCCGCGCCTTGCTTTGGCAGGCGTGGCTGTGGTTGTCCTTGTGACTGCGGCTCTGGCGGTTTTCGGGGTTCTTAGCCGCAGGTCCGCCGCAACCGTGCTGGCCGAGCGCACGCGGAGCCTGGCTGCTCCCTCGGTCATCGCCGCTCCGTCCACGCCCGGCGCTCCAGCGGATAGTTTTGTGCTCCCCGGCAACGTGACCGCCTGGACGGATTCGCCCATCTACGCGCG
>JBEKDH010000151.1:0-10207 GCA_050014455.1 Occallatibacter sp. | reverse complement strand
AGGCGGTCATAGTCATCAGCGTCCTCGGCGTGCTCTACGGCGCACTCGCACTTTGGAGAAAAGACCTCAAGCCCGGCATGATCGCCCACGGATGGAGCGACCTATGGGAAGGCTGGCTGAAGCACGGATGGGTGTTTCCATGGTGACAGAGCCGAACTCGATTCTCCGCATTGAGCCTATCCAGCCATCTTCCCGATTCGCACGGAGTGCTGGATGAATTCGTCGAAGATATTCGGCTACGTCAGGAAATGCTTCTGGCTGCGGGCGCCAATCCTGGCCTTCAACATGATCTTCATGCGTCAACTCTTGGCAACCTTCCAGATGAACGTCTTTCGGAAGGATATTCCGACGACGATTGGGCTCCCTCAGCGCTTTTTTCTTTGTTTGACAACGCTCACTCCTCGAAGATTCATTCCCGTGGCATTTGACCGAGCCGTAAATCTCAACCGAGTATTCTTACCGCTCTTAACTATTTCAGGCACTCGATGAAGCCATTGCTCCTAATTCCGTCACTTTTCCTCGCGGCCTGGTTGCCATTGGCGGCCCAGGACACGCATGCCGAAGACAAAGCGAACCAGGATAACTCTACCCAAGACGCGCCTTCGCCCGCGCCACGCTATGACTTCCGTTACTCCTTCGCCGCCATCGACGACGCAACATTCTATAGCAATCTGACTCCGCCCCTGCCGTCTCCTGAGAACCAGTTATTACACGATCCTTCCGTCACGCTGTTTCAGAATCAGCTGCTTCTTGAGCCATCTTTTACTTTTCGCTACCGGACTCGCTGGAGCATCGCATCGAGCATGGTGGGCGTGGCCGAAAGCTATCGGGGACTGTCCGCGACGGACTTCAATCTTCCGCCTGGTAATACCGCCGCGGCGGCTGCCCTTGGAGCCGCGCTTGAGCCGTTTACCGGCACGCGCACCCAGTTGCGCGTCAAGGAGAGTTATGGCGGTTTATCCGCCGGAGACTTCGATTTTATGGTGGGCCGGCGAATCGTGCGCTGGGGAACGGGTTATGCTTTCAGCCCGGCCGGCGTGCTCGACCCGCCCCGCGATCCCACCAATCCGACCGACCGGCTCAACCTTTATGAAGGCCGCGACATGGTCAAAGCCGATTTCGTGCATGGGCCGCACGCTATGACCCTTGCGTGGTCAAGTGCGGCGCTGGCCCCCGCCTCGGCAAACCTGCATGACACAACTGCGTTCCGGTATAACGTTCTAGTGCGTGGATTCGACACAGCTTTGATTGCCGGCGACGACCGCGGCGGAGACGCCTTTGGCGGCCTTACCTTCACCCGCGTCCTGGGCCAGGCCTGGGAGGTGCACGGCGAGGCTGCCTGGCGCGAGCATGAAGCAGTGCTCCTGGGCGCCAAGTACACCGCTACTTCGGGCATAGTTTTTATCGGCGAGTTCTATACGCCGCCCAATATTCCCTACTATCGCGATGCGACCATCTCTCCTCTGGCCGGGCGTCAGAGCTACGCGTTTTTCACCGCCTACAAGAATCGCCTCAGGGAGCTGCCCGGCTGGAAGCAGTGGGACTTATCAGCCGCAATGGTTAGCAATCTCAACGATCGCAGTTTCGTCGCCATCTTCGACGCCAATCGGAGATTCGGTAACCACTTCTCTTCCTATCTGCACCTGGAGATTCCAGCAGGCAGCAGCACATCGGATTACGGCGCCACGCCGTACAACACAGCTACTTCGGCAGGAGTCCGTTTTCAGCTATGACACCATTGACCAGTTCTTCAATGTCCGATCTCTGCGAAAAACCGGAACTAGACAAAGGCTTTACTTCGACGCTGTTCCGGGTCGTTTTTGCGGTTTGCGCGGTAGCGCTATTTGTTGTCGCGGTCTTGCTCTCGCTGGGCGTCATGCGGCTGTCGGAGACCGGGAGCACTATCCTGACTGCCTTTGTTTACTCCATAACCATAGGCTTGCCCTCTGGATTGCTTCTTCACTGGCTCGGCTATCACTTTACCGACAAATACCCCCGCCTGGTGGTTCTGATGAATGCGCTGGCCCTGGTAGGCACGGCTACATTCGGCTGTCTTGCGGGCAGCTTTTTCTTGCAAGCCGCCGGGGTCTTTCCCCGTGACATGTATTGGCAACGATTCCAGGTAAACCTGCCCTTTTGCATCGTCATCACGATCGTCACCGGGATTGCCATGGCTACCTATCACACGCTTCTCTTCAAGCTTCAGGCAGCGACGATCGCCCTGCGCACAAAGCAGGTGGAGCAGGAACGCGCCTACAAGCTGCTCGCCGAGGCCCGCCTCTCCGCGCTCGAATCCCGCATCCATCCCCACTTTCTCTTCAACACGCTCAACTCCATTGCAGCGCTGATTCCAAGCAATCCGCAGCTTGCCGAAGATACTGTCGGGAAGCTCGCCTCTTTGCTTCGCTTCTCGCTGAATGCCAACCAAAGCGGCTTGGTCCCGCTCAGCCAGGAAATCAAGGTTGTGCGCGACTATCTTGAGATTGAGAAGACCCGCTTCGGCGCACGCTTGAGTTATGAGATTGCGATTCCCGAAGCTCTTCCGGACGTAGAGGTTCCCCCGCTTGCTCTTCAATCCCTGGTGGAGAATGCGGTCAAGCATGTGGTCTCGCAGCGCGCGCAGGGAGCCGCAATCCAAGTTTCCGCGGCGAAGGACGCCGGCCGCATTCGCCTGGAGGTTCTCGACGATGGACCCGGCTTTGCGCTCGATGCCATCACGCCCGAGCACGGCCTCGGCAATCTCATCGCCCGCCTCGAACTTCTCTTCGGCAGCGCTGGCAGCCTGGAAGTAACTCGCGCGAACGGGAAGACGGCGGTTCGCCTGTCCTTTCCCGCATAATGGAAATGCCGATGGAAAACGCCCCGCTTCGCGCCTATCTCGTCGACGATGAGCCGCTTGCAATCGAGCGGCTTCGGCGGCTGCTGGCCAACTTCGACGGCTTGCGCATCGCAGGCAGTGCCACGGATGCGGCCGCGGCGCTTGAATACCTGAACAGGGAGTCCGTAGATGTTCTTTTCCTCGACATTCAGATGCCCGTTCTGAATGGCTTCGACCTGCTTACCCGACTGAACGAACAGCCCTTCGTCATCTTTACGACGGCCTACGACGAATATGCACTGCGCGCCTTTGAAGTGAACTCGATCGACTATCTGGTGAAGCCGATCGAGCCCGAGCAACTGGTGCGCGCGCTGAAGAAACTCGACCGGCTTCGCCCATCGGTCAAGCCGGATTGGCAGCGGAGCCCGGCATTGCCTGCCCTGCTCAAAGAGCTGGCCGCATCGCTGCGCCCGGAGCGGGTGGACTATCCCCGCCGCATCGCCTGGCGCATAGGCGAGCGCATCGCGTTTCTCGATCTGGATGCTGTAACTCATTTCTTGTCCCATGACAAGCTCACCTATGCAGTGGTGAATGGGCGCCAGCACTGCGTGGATCAGACCATCGCCGAGCTCGAGCGGCGGCTCGATCCGGCGAAGTTTCTGCGTGTCCACCGCTCGGCGCTGGTGAATGTGGACTGGATTCAGGAAGTGAATTCGTGGTTTGCCGGCAAGGTGGTTCTTTCGCTCAAAGACGCCCAGCGCACGCAGATTCCCGTGGCTCGCGATCGCGTCCACTCGCTGAAAGCGCGATTGGGGATATAGGTTTCCGGCCGCGCAATTTCGTACAATGGGTTTCGCGCTTTCCCACCCTTCGCCAGAAAGGAGGCGAAGGATGGGGCACCCACATGGCGTCCACATGGCACAAGAACATGCAGTCAGGCACCAGGGCGCTATCTCCAATTGCCCATTAAAACAAACGGCGCCCAGTAATACGGATGCGCGAAGTTAGCCTGAGCATCGGGACCAGCCGGTTCGAAGCCCCGGCCCCTTGCATCGGAGTTCGCGCCCGCCTTGCCCAGCAACAGGTCCAACTGCGCCTGCCGCAGCGCCTCCACCTTCTCCACCTTGCCGTGGCCCGCGGCCCAACGCCGATAGAAATCCGCCATCAGCTCGCCGGTGCTCTCGTCGTTCACGCCCCACAGCGAAGAGATCACCGTTTTGGCCCCTTTTCGTTGCGCCGCGGTGCCCAGCCCATCCACTTCGCGGCCATTGGCGGCGCTGCTGCTCATGCCCGTATCGCAGGCCGAGAGCGTCAGCAGGTCGGTATCGTCCAGCTCCAGGTTGGGGTCGTTGCGGAAGTCGGCCACGGTCAGGTGAAATCCCGCCGCGCTCGCGTCCTTGCCCGCCAGCAGCAGGTACGACTCCTTGTCGCTGCCTGGCTTGAAGACAAAGTGGCTGGCGATATGCACCACGGTGTGCTGGCCGCCTAGCTGGCTCTCCATCGCCCGCTCCGTGAACTGACCATCGAGCAGAATCGTTCCCGGCAAGACGCCCTTCGCCCCCGGTACCCCGGCATCCTTCACAATCCCCTCCAACTCCAAGATCACCGCCGGCAGCGGGGGCAGGTCTTGCTCGAACTGGCGTGAGATTCCCATCGCGGCCACGCTCAGCTTGCTCACGTCCGGCTCGGCGGCAAGGTTGGGGATGCTATCCGGAGTGATCGTGACGCTGTTGTAGCTTTCTACAAGATACTGTTTACCGTCATACAGCGCGGCCATCGGGACGTAGCGCAGCACTCCATCGAGCGACCACACCAGCGTCCCGGCGTGGGCCTGATCCAGATCCGCCTTCACCGGGCCGATCAGTATCTTGTATAACTCCTGCGCCGGTCCCCTGGGATCTTGCGCCGGGGCGCGCAGCGCCGTTTCAAAGGCAGCGACCTTCTCGTTGAGTTCGCTCTCGGGGATAACAAATTCGCGCGCAACCACCGCCGAGCCAGTGACCACAAGGATGCTAAGCCGATCCTTGTCCACCAGCGTGTAGAGAGCTGCCGTGCGCGGCATCCCGGCAAGGATCTTCTTCAACCCGCTTACATGTCCTTGCACATCGGCAACCTGCTTGTTGGCGTCGCTGCTCCCGAAGAGCACATAGAGACGCGCATAGTAGCCGCTGAGGCCCTCGTTGGCCTGCTGGATCGCGTTGGTGAGCTGCTGGAATTGCGCATCTTCCTCCGCCGTGCGGGCTGTGTTCTTCTTCAACTGCGCCCACTGTTCGCCCAGCGCAATAATCTGTGCCGTGGACTTTTGATAATCCTCCCCCGCTTGCACCTCCGCCGGCGTCAGCGCGAGTGGGCTGAGCGTACTTGCCGCGTCCCCGCGAACATAATCCGAATACTCCTGCTGCTTGAGCACATCCAGAACCTGCTCGGCCTCCGGCAACCTCCCCTGCGCAATCAGCAGGCCGGCCAAATCGCGATAGTATTCGGTCTTCGAGGCCAGAAAGCCGGCTTGCAGTTTCTTGTCGAGCCCCTGGATATTGCCCCGCACCTGCTGCAGTAAGTTCACCGCCTGCTTGCCGTAGAAGATAGCCAGCGCGGGCTGCGCCGACTTGAGGTTGAGCATCAGATTGCGATAGATTTGCGCTTCCCGGATGGGATCTTGCACGGCGATTGCCAGCGGCAAGGCCTGGGTGTAGTAACTCAGCGCCTTCTGCTTTTCGCCCAGATCGTCCCAGAGACTCCCGATATGGTTCAATGTAGAGGCCTCGCCGCCGCGGTCGCCCACCTCCTGGTCAATCGGCAGCGCCTCATTGTAGAAATCCATCGCCTTCTGCTTTTCGCCCAGGTCTTCGTAAACCAGGCCCATATTATTCAGCGTCCGCGCCACACTGTCTTTGTCGCCCGATGCGCGCTCCAGAGTGAGCGCCTGGTTGTAGTATTCCAGCGCCTTTTGCTTCTCAGCGGGAGCCGAGTAAACTCCCGCGATGTTGTTCAACGTTTCGGCCTCGCCGTCGCTGTTGCCGGTTGCGCGCCGAATCGCGAGCGCCTGGTTGTAATAATCGAGCGCCTGTTCCGGCTGGCCCAGGTCGTCGTAAACAACGCCAATGGCGTTCAGCGTGGTGGCCTCGCCTCTCTTTTCGCCTGCCGCGCGCCACAAGGGCAGCGCCTGGTTCAAGTAATCCAGAGCCTTCTGCTCCTCGCCGAGTTCGATGTACACTCCGCCGATGTTGTTCAGCGTTCCCGCCTGGCCGGCGCCGTCGCCCAATGCGCGCCGCAGCGCCAGCGCCAGAGTGTAGTCGTCCAGCGCCTCCTGCTTCTGGCCAAGATCGGAGGCGACATTGCCGATGTTGTTCAGCGCAGCCGCCTCTCCGCCGCGGTTGCCCGCCGCGCGCATCAGTGCCAGCGCCCAAGAGTAGGTGTCCAGCGCCTTCTGCATCTCGCCGCGATGCTTGTAAAGGACGCCCACGTTATTCAGCGTTGCTGCCTCGCCGGCGCTGTCGCCGGCCGCGCGCCGCAGCGGCAGCGCCTGGTTGTAGAGATCGAGCGCCTTCTGCGTGTCGCCGCCCTCGGCGTAGACCACGCCGATGTTGGTCAGCGTGTTGGCCTCGCCCCACGGGTCGCTCGCCGCGCGCCACAGAGTCAGCGCACTGTTGTAACTCTCCAGCGCCTTTTGTCCCTCTCCGGCCGTGTCGTAGACAATGCCGATGCGATTCAGAATCGCGGCTTCCAGATCGCCGTCGCCCACCTTTTGCGCAAGAGCCAGGGCCTGGTTGTGAAACTTGAGCGCCTCCTGATTCTGGCCCATATTGCTGTTTACCGTGCCGATGCCGTTCAGCGCCGTGGCCTGGCCCTGTTCATCCTTGGAGGAGGCGGCCAGATCCAGCGCCTGTTGATAAATTTCCAAAGCCTTCTGGTTCTCTCCCTGGCCGCGGTAGCAGTTGGCGATGCCGTTCAGCGCCGCCACCCGCGGGCGCGCATTGCCCTGGGAACCGACGAGCGCCAGGGCCTGGTTGTAGGAGTCCAGCGCGCCCGGGAAATCGGAGATGCGCGCCCGCGTCTCCCCGATCCGGTTGAGCGCCGCCGCCTCGGCGTTGCTATCGCCCGCCGCCCGCGCCGCCTTCAGCGCGTCTTCCAGCTTGTTCAGCGCTTCTGTTGGAGCCTGCGCCTTGATCGGCGGTTCTGCACCCTGAACCGTGTCGCTCGGTGCCGGCGGAAGCGCCGTCTGCGCGACAGGCTGAGAGGCCAGCAAAAGGCTGCCCGCCAGAAGCATCGGGATGCCAAGCGCGCAGGATGCGGAAGAGGAGCGGAAGTACCACATGCGGCAAAGCCTCGCACCGCGTGAAGACTCGGATGACTGACGCAAAAGGGAGGAAGCGGCCGCATTCGTCTCTTGCCGAAGAAGCTGCTGATCGGGATAGATGGCAAGTTTATCGCGCTGGCAGAGACGGTTTCGATTCAGAAGGTTAGGAACCATGGAAACAACTCCTAGCGGCCCATGGGCATTCCCGCGGGCAATAAGGGATGGGTTGAAGGCCATCCCGCCGGCCCGTACGCTTCAAAATGCCGGCTTCTCCGGCGACTTGCCGGCAGCGGAAGCCGAAGCCTTTTTCGGGTTGAGCCTGTCCGGCAAGCGCAGGCTATTGGCCGGATTGCCTGGGGTGCGGCTGGATGCTGCGCGCGATCAAGCCGAGGCCGCCGACCAGCAGCACCAAAATGACAATGGTGTTAAACAGGCTTAATGGCTGGAAGAAGATGTGCAAGTTGGCAAGTATGCCCGCAAAGATGAACAGCCCGCCGGCGATGGTAAGGACCCATCCGAGGATGCTTCGGCCCCGCCAGAAGATCAGGCCAATGCCGAATAGCATCGGCAAAAGAGTGATGCCGAAGGAGTTCCCTCCCCAGAAGTTCCAGTAGGAGCCCACCACCGTAACCTGGTTGACGAACAGGTATCCGCCAATACACGTCATGATGAAGCCCAGCACAAAATGACCGAGGCCGCCGGCCGTTCCGCCCACGTCACTAAAAGAACGGTTTTCCATGGCCGGAAGTATAGCAGAGAAAGCGCAATCCACGGCTTTGTTTGCTTTCGCCGCGTCAGTGCAAACGCGCCTAATGCCGCACCTGTATGCCAAGAAAGAACTCCGCGCAAAATGTTGAATTCATGCGCCTTGTTACAAAACCGGCCGCCGACAGCCATCAGGGGAATTAAGATGCGTTTGCCCTGTTCGCCGCGTGACGCCGCGCCCATTGCAATCGGCAATTGAAATTCTAAGACTGGCGCAAGGATTCCGCCCCGGCGCAGGAGATCGAAGCGCCTTTAGATGCTAACAAGGCAGCCGCGCAGATGGGCCGCGGGAGTCTTAGGGAACAAACTGACGAGAAAATTCGTATTGCATTGCGCATGGAATGCAGGATGGGATACGATTGCCGCGATTGTGGAAACCCCAAACCGCATCGCGGATGCAAAAGGACTCCGTTCTGGAGCGATCCGGAGGCTCCAGCGCGGCTGCCGTGGAAGCCGGGGCAGTTCTTCGGCCTCAAGGATACCGATACTGGTTTCCAGTGGTGATCGGCGCGCAGCCGGCCGCTTGGAGCGGCGTGGTTTGCCTCGCGCTTATTCGCTTGCCGCTCAAGGCGGGGCAGGTATATCCTTACCGCAACGTTCGCGGATTCCAAACAGCTCTCGGCAATTGAAATGGCGTGGGGAGGGTTATGACTGAAAAACATGGATTTCTCGAGACCTTGAAGCATGTGGCCTTTGAAGACGAACCGGCGCCGCCGGAGAAGCACCCCACGGCGCCCGCCGCGCCCGCGTTTTCTTCACCGCCGTTCTCCGCTCCCGCGTTTTCCGCCCCGCTGGTTGCGGATGCGGGCGCGGCTTCGCCCGCTCCTTATGCGCTGCCAATCGACGCGGGAGTGGTGCCGGATAGCGATGCGGTTTACCAGACGCTGCTGGCCAAGACCGATTTCGAGGGCACGCCCGCCGCCGCCACGATCCACAAGTTTCTCGATCCTCTCAAGGCCATTCCGGATACCGTCATGCCTTCGAACATCAAGTTCAAGACCGCGGTGGTTCAGGCCACGGCGCAGGCCGGACTGACAGAAGACGGAATACTGGGAACCTTCGACACGCTGAAGGCGAAGCTTCAGCAGGAGAAAGACGCCTTCAGCGGAAAATCGCAGCAGTTTGCTTCGCGCGAGGTTGCAGGGCGGCAAGACCAGATTCAGAAGATCACCGAACAGATCACGGAGCTTCAGCAGGAGCTGGCCCGGTTGTCGAATGAGTTGGTGGATGCGCAGGGAAAAGCTACTCATGCGCAGAGCCAGTTTGAGGCGGCCGTGCAGCGCCGCGGCAGTGAACTCGAACAGCAGAGGGCGCTCTACGCCTCGCTGCTGAAAGGATAAGAGGCCTTCATGGGCATTTCGCCAGTAACTCCCAACTTTACCCAGAACATTCAGAATTACACTCCGAAGTCGTTCTGGAAGCGGCCCGAGGGCCCGTTCGGCATCGTGGTGCTCGCGGGCCTGATCATTGCCGGCGCCTATGGCCTTTACGCCATTCTGCCGTTTCTGATCAGCTTGCTGACGGACACGCTCCATATGGTCGCCCTGGCCGCGGTGCTGTTCGCCATCCTGTGGCTGGTCTTCAATCCAACCTTCCGCGCGGCGGTCTCGAATCTCTTTCAGAACACCGTGCGCTTCTTCGCCTCCTGGGTGGTAGAGACCGATCCGATCGGTATTCTCCGCAACAACCTGGACGACATGAAGAAGGCCAAGTACGATCTGGACCAGACGCTGCAGCGCTTTGCCGGGAGCGACGAGAGGCTGCAGCGCAGCATCGCCGCCAAGACCGACGAGATCAACGGCCTGGGACACAAGGCCCAGAAGGCCGAGCAGATGGCCAACGCCGCCACCGACCCAATGGAAAAGGAGCGGCTGCAGCTGGAGCGGCAGACCTTCCTGGAGCAGGCCGGAATGCTGATGCAGGGCGTCAAGCAGCTTCAGGCGCTTGAAGACCAGACCGGGAAGATGCTCAAGACCTTCCAGCATTGGTCGCAGATCTCCGACAGCAAGATTCAGCGCACGGAGAACAAGGTCAACTTCCTGGCCGAGCAGCGCAAGATGATTCTGGACGCCAAGGCAACCCTGGGCGTGGGCCAGCAGTTGCTGCGCGGCAATCCGGAGCAGTTGAAGATGGTGGATATGGCCCTGGAGTATCTCGAAGACGACACCTCGCGCACGCTGGGCGAGATTCGCGAGTTCTCCCGCTATACCGACAAGCTGCTGACGGACGACCAGATCGAATCCGGCGCGGCCGCGGACGAGGCGGCTTCGAAGTTCGCCGAGTTCAACCAGAAATTGCTCACATCCGGCAACCAATCCACCGGCGCG
>JBEKDH010000150.1:0-13613 GCA_050014455.1 Occallatibacter sp. | reverse complement strand
GGCGGAAGGATGTCCTGCCAATTGATGCGCAATGCGTTACCGCAAACAATGGTCGGCGATTTCTTCAGCGGAAGCCGGACAAAGTATGGGCCAAACTCTAAGGAAAGGCGAATGTTCATCTGGTGGTCCATCAGCCACATGGCAACTTCGGCAATGCGCGCGGGCCATTCGCAGATTTCGATTCCGTAAAAGGCATCCACGTCTACAAGAGAAAGCCTCTGAATGTCGAGTTCCTGAGAACCGGAGGGAAACAAAATCTTGAGTATTTCTATTTCGAGCAACCGCAACTCGCGATAGGTGACCACGAGAAAGTTTCCGCAGCCGCAGGCAGGATCAAGAAAACGAAGGGCGGAGATTCTCTCGTGAAAGCGCTTGAGTTCCGCCTTATTGCCTTTTATGCGGCTGAACTCGGCGCGCAGTTCATCGAGGAACAGTGAACGGACCACTTTTAATATGTCTCGCTCACTGGTATAGTGTGCGCCGATTTGCCGCCGCTCCCTCGTAACCTCCTGAAAAAGGGAACCGAAGATCGCCGGCGAGATGCGCGACCAGTCGAAATGCGCGCAGGCAATGAGCGCATTCCGCATGTCGGAGTTGAAGTCCGCAAAGCCGAGGTTCTCAGCGAACAGTTCCCCGTCAACGTAACGAAATGCCGCCAGAGTTTCGTCGAGATTGGCTTGGCGATCCTCGGGCGGCGTATTGAGTACGTCGAAAAGACGTGCGAGGTGTAATCCGAGGTCCGAGCCGTCTTTGGCTGTGCGGTTTTCCAGATAGAGGTGGAAGGCCTCGCGCTCGAAGATGCCGGTATCTTCGGCGAAGAGACAGAAGAGAATGCGAACGAGAAATCGTTCAAGGCGATGCCCCGCATAACCTCCCGCCGCGAGCGTGTCATGGAGGAACCGCATCTTCTGCACAGCCTCGATATTGATCGGGTCTTGCTCTTCGAACTTGTGCTGCTTATAACCTGGGATAAACGCAAAAGCGTGAATATATTCGTGAAACTGCACAAGCGGAAATTCAAGCGTATGCACACGCAGGCCGCGGAAAAGCGGCAAATCGAGCTGCTCCTCCGGCTCCAGATCGTGCAGGGCGATGCGGGCGAAATCGGAGACGATGACATAACGCGGTACGTCATCCATCCTGCCCTGGCGGATCAAATCCTGAATATATTGAAACGCTTGCGACTCCGCCTTCCCGAGGTCTTTGCCGAGGCTTTTGTGTTCGACGAGGACCGTCCTTGGCCAAAACAA
This sequence comes from Occallatibacter sp., assembly GCA_050014455.1. Classification (GTDB taxonomy): domain Bacteria; phylum Acidobacteriota; class Terriglobia; order Terriglobales; family Acidobacteriaceae; genus Telmatobacter. Next base: position 12,363 of record JBEKDH010000150.1, on the reverse strand, counting down.
ATCGATGTAGCCGTACTTTCCGGAAACCTTCTTTACCGGCTCCTCGAATGACGCAACCACGCGGCGGCGCACGCCGAAGACTTCAAAGAATTCATTCCAGAAGGTCTGCTTCTCCGCGCGTTCGCTTCTCTCTCCCACCCATTCCCGCGAGAAATCGATGGCGCGATGACGGATTTCATTCCAGGAAAGAGGCATGGCCGGATAATAGCAGAGCCGCAGAGGCCCCGGAGAGAACCTCAGACAAGGGGTTCCCCGCTCGTAACCATTGCCCGCCTTGAGTTTGTCAGCCTACCGCCCCAGATACACCCGGTACTGCTGCTCGATGACGCCGGCGGCGCGGGCCAGGGCCAGCTTGGACAGGTTGTACTGGTAGAGGCTTTCGACCAGGTTGCTCTCGGCCGAGGCCAAGGTGGCTTGCGCGGTGACCAGGGGCAGGTTGTCGTCCACGCCGGCGTTGACGCGGTCGGTCTCGTCGGTGAGGGCGCGGGTGGCCAACTCCACGTTGGAGCGGGCCACGGTAACCAACTTCGAGGTTGCGTCCACGTCCAGCAGCGCCGAGCGCACTTGCTGGTCGATTGCGCCCCTCAGGTCGGCGAGCTGGGCATCGACGGCAGCCAATTGGGCCTGGGCCGACTCCGCATCGCCGCGCAGCTTGCCCTCGCGGAATAGCGGGACGCTGAGCGAGCCCTGGGCGACGAAGTTGCCGTGCGAGCCGACGCCGTTGACCTTGCTGACGTCGTAAAAGCCGCCGAAGCTGAGGGTGGGCAGCCGCTGGCTGCGATAAGCCGCGTGAATGGCCTTGTAGGCAATGGCCTGATTCTGCAGATCCTGGTAGTCCTGGCGGTTCTTGTAGGCGATGGCCCGCACTTCTTCAGGGTTTTCGGCGGCCAGATTGCTGTACGGCGCGGGGTCGGTAAGCGCAATTCTCTGGCCGGGGTCGATGCCGATCTCGCGCTTGAGCAGAATGAGGCTCTTTTCCTGGGCGTTTTGCGCGGCGATAAGGGCCTGCTGCTGGGCCCTCGTCGAGATTCGCCACCACTCCGGCCTGGTGGGCGGCGTGTGCGTTGCTGAGCAGCAACTGGGCGGCGGCTTCGAGCGCCTTAGCATTGTCCACCTCGCTGGCGGCGGCAATGCAATGCAGATAGGCCGCGGCCACTTGCTGGACCACCTCGCCACGCGCCGACATCTTGGCGAAATGGGCCGCCTTCTCGCCCGCGCCGGCGGCCCTGAAGGCGGAGATCACAGGACCGGAGAAGAGCAACTGGCCGAAGTGGATTTGCCCCTCGGTCAGGTCGTCGCGAGTGATGAAAGAGAATCCCGCTGGAATCTTGCCGCCGGGAAAGAGCCCGGCAAACTCCTTGATGACCCCAGGGCCAAAGCCCAGCGCGGCGAGATTCTGCTGGTGGACTCCGAGATCGCCGCCGACGGTGATGGTGGGCAGAAAGTTCTGCAGAGCCTCGTTCTTTTCGCCCTGGAGCGCCTTTTCGCCGCTCTCGGCTTCTCTCAGGCCAAGATTGTTCCTGAGGCCGAGACTGACGGCCTCGTCCAACGAAAGCTTGAGCGTCTCGTCGCCGGCTGGGTGGGCGGTGACGCTGCCGAAGAAGGGATTGGCGGCCGAGGTGGGATTGGGGGCCTGGGCGCCAGCAGCCGCTCCGGCGGCGAAGAGAGACAGGGCCAGGGCAAACGTGGCAAGAAGGATCGGCGCGTATGCCCGCCGGAGCACGAGATTTTGCTTTCGATTCACTGCCTTTATTCTCTCAGATGAGCGAGGCGATGGGAGGGATTCGGGTGCGGGAAGAAGGAGCCGCGGAAAGGCGGCGGAGATGAGCGGGGCGGCTCCCTTGCTGTAAACTCGCCTGCATGAGTACGTTGCGAATTGCCGGCGTGATTCCGGCGCGGCTGGCCTCGACGCGGCTAAGCCGCAAGGTGCTGCGCACCATCGCGGGCCGGCCGATGGTGGAGTGGGTGTGGCGCGCCGCCGCGGCCAGCGGACTGATGGAGCCGGTGGTGGTTGCTACCGATTCAGACGAAGTGGCCTCGGTTTGCAAAGAGCGCGGGATTCCGGTGACGATGACCTCGGCGAAGTGCCCGAAGGGAAGTGGCGCGGCAGATCGACGCCGATATTTACGTGAACATTCAGGGCGACGAGCCGACGCTGAGGCCTGAGTTCTTCCCGCCGCTGCTGGCGTTGTTTGAGCGCGCCGAAGTGGATGCGGCGACGCTGGCGGTTCCCTGCGCGGCCGGGGAGGCGGCGGACCCGAATGCCGTGAAGGTGGTTACGGCTCTGGATGGGCGGGCACTCTATTTCTCGCGGGCGGCGATACCGTTTGACCGGGACAAAGCTGGGTTTGCCGGCTACCGCAAGCATCTGGGCATCTATGCCTACCGGAAGGCAGCGCTGGAGCGGTTTGCGTCGCTGGAGCCTTCGCCTCTGGAGCGGACCGAGCGGCTGGAGCAACTACGGCTGCTAGAAAACGGGATTGCGCTGTATGTGGCCGAGGCTCCGGGAGACACGATTGGCGTGGATACGGAGGCGGATCTGGAGCGCGCTGAGGCGATGCTGAGGCGGGGCGGTTCCTAGGAAGAAGCAGAAGTGTAAGTTAAACAAAAAAAAGGCAATCTTAAGAATTGTGCGAGCCCACCCTAGCGGCAAAAACAGAGACACCGCGAGGGTGGGGCACCCAGCAAGTTGAACAACTTGAACAAGCAGTACGGAACAGAGTGCGGAGGACGATCGAACGAGTTTAGCGAGTTGGCCCCCGCTGCGCGGGGCTGGCGGGTTGGCGAGTTAGCGGCTGGCTGGAGTCGGAAGCAGTTTCATCCCTTCGTGGGTCGGCGAAGCCGGTGGACGGCTGACGGGCTCCAGTTCATGCCCGGGCCATGCAGCTGTTGGAGTGCGTCCACGGCCAGAGGCGCTTCCACCATTGGAAACGGGAACGGCCGCCGGGAGTTTGGGCGAAGTGCTTCGCCGCTGCCCGATCCCCGGGGGCGCGGTTCGCCATGGATGGGCCGGAACGCATTTGGGAAAGCGCGTCCTTGACCTGCGCGCGCAGGGACTCAGCCTCGAAGGTGCAAGAGCGCAGGTAGGCCGAGACGGTGAGGCCGGCCTCGGAGGCGCGCCGGCGCAGTTGCTCGCTTTCCGCCTTGCTCAGGCGGATGGTGATGCTGGCGGACTTCAGATTCCGATCGAGCGCCGCCGGAAGACCAGAGACGGTCTGCGCTTGGATCTCTCCATACGAAGAAGCGGCCGCGCGCGGAGTTGCCGTTGCGGCAGCGGGTGCCGGAGCGGCAGGAGAGGCCTTGCTGATGCGGGTTGGCTGTGGATCGGCGAGCTGGGTCAGAGATGAATCGGTTGCGGATGGAGTTGCGTCCTGGGGGCGGTAGCGCGCGTGGGCGCGCAAGGCGCGCTCGTAGCTGAGGGTTGCATAGTCGTCGGCGAAACCCTCGTCGCTCCAGACGGGTTCGCGGTCCGCGGCAGCGGAGGAGGGAGTTTCCAGAGCGGCCAGCAATTCCGCAAAACTACGGGCGGGTGGGGCGGGCGGGGCTCCGGCCGGCTGCTGCATGGCTTGAAGCATATCGCCTGGCCGGAGGGCAATGGCGAGGGATTCTCTACGCAGAATGCCCGGTTAATTCCAAATCGGGAGAAGCATGTCGCCGGTTCCACAATGAAAATGTCGACCGTTTATCCGGCCCCACTGGGATGCGGCAGCAGATTCGACCCTGGCCGGCCGCCGCGGCGAACCGCTGCGACTTGCGGCAAGGACTGTGCGTTCAGCCCAGGGCCACTCAATCTGGGCCGGATCGGGCAAAAGCTGCTGGGTCAGCAGGGAGCCGAAGCGCGGTCGTCCGGCTCTGGGAGCAGGCGTCCGGGCAGTCGCAGCAGCTCGGTGACTGCCTCGGCGGACAGAGGGCGGGCAAATAAGAAGCCCTGGCCGAAGCGGCAGCCGAGTTGCCGCAGCAGGCGATACTGTTCGCAGGTCTCGATGCCCTCGGCGACGACGTCCATCCCCATTACCCTCGCCAGTTCGATAATGGTGCGCACGATTTGGAGCGGCTGATCTCCCTCGGTCATGCGGCTGACAAACGAGCGGTCGATCTTGAGCACGTCGAAGGGAAAGGAGTGGAGGTAGTTGAGCGAGCTGTAGCCGGTGCCGAAGTCGTCCATGAGCAGGGAGACGCCGAGTCTGCGCAGCGCGCCCAGCACCTCCATGGCCTTGCCGATGTTGGGAATGAGGCTGGACTCGGTCATTTCCAGGCCGAGCTGGCGGCTGGAGATGCCGGATTCAAGCAGCAAGGCCTCGACGTGGTCGGCCAGCCCCTCGCGGGAGAACTGGCGTGCGGAGAGGTTGACGCAAACCCGCAGCGAACCGTGGCGGGAATCCTCGCTGCACCACTTCTGAATCTGCTTGCAGGCCTCGGCAAGTCCCCAGTCGCCGATGGGAAGGATCAAGCCGCTCTCTTCGGCCAAGGGAATGAAGTCCATGGGCGGAATGAGTCCCCGCTCGGGGTGAGCCCAGCGGATGAGCGCCTCGAGGCCAACGATCTTGCGGGTGGAGAGCTCGACCTCGGGTTGGTAGTAGAGGACAAACTGGCGGTCGTCCAGAGCGCGGCGCAGGTCTGTTCCGCTGGGCCAGGCGGCGCGGACGCTTCCTGCGCGCGGCCTGCGCGGCCCGTTACCGGCGACGGCCCTGCGCAGCCTGCGCAGTTCCAACTGGCTGGCAGCCATATCGGCAAGGCTCTCCAGCATGCGCAGCTCGTCCTGCGCCAGGCCATGACGAGGCTCATGGCAGAAGATCACCAGCGCCCCCAGTATCTCTCCGTTGAATGCGCGCACCGGAACAGCGGCGAAGAAAGTCGCGGCAAGCAATTTGAGGATCAGCAGCGGCCCGTCGATTTGGGGGCTTTGGGAGAAGCCGGAGACGACCACTGGACCGTCTTCTGCCAGAACCAGGTCGAAGATGGAGTTCTTGCGGGGCAACTCGCGAATGTGCTGGCCCCACGACGACTTCATCCAGATACGGCTCTCGTCGGCAAAGCCGAGCGCGGCCGAATCGGCCTGAAAGTACTCGGCGGCCAGCCGGGTGATTGCATCGTAGCCCGACTCCGGCGGGGTATCGAGAATTCCAGTCGCAATGAGCGCGGCCAGCCTTCCAGCCTCCTGCTGACGATCAGGCCCGGCGATTTCCAACGCTGCTTGTTGCATTCTCACTCCGGCGGCGCAAGGCGCAGAAAGCGGCCTTTCCGGCCTCGCCGCAGTGGCTGGACGCGGCGGCGGCCAGCAGCACCGCCCGCGGACGGATGCCGGTTGGGTCTCGCATCTCCCTTATCGGAGAAGATTACCGAAGGTATCAGGTTACGGTGGAGCGGCGTTTTTGATTACCTGTGAAAGGTGAGCAGGCTTGCTACTTGCCCGTGGCGGGCTGCGCGGTTTCGGTCCACAGAAAAGCGAGCCGGTCGGCATCGTCCTGGATCTGCCGGTCGATGCCCAATCCGCCGCTGTGCCCTCCCGCCACGCTATAGCGCAGCAGGATGGGCCGGCCGCTGGAGGAGGCCGACTGCAACAGGGCCGTCATTTTGCGCGCATGGAGGGGGTCCACGCGCGTGTCGCTGTCGCCGGTGAATAACATGACCGCCGGATATTTCGCGGCGGGCTTCACATTTTGGTAGGGTGAGTACTTGAGCAGGTACGGGAATTGCTTTTCGTTCTCCGCCGAACCGTACTCCGTGGTCCAGTAGGAACCTACCAGGAACTTCTGGAAGCGAAGCATGTCCAGCAGCGGAAATCCGCACCAGACGGCCGAAAAGAGCTCCGGCCGCTGGGTGATGGCCGCGCCCATCAGCAGTCCGCCATTGGAGCGGCCGGAAATGGCGAAGCGTTGCGGCGACGTGTATTTGTTGGCGATCAGATACTCGGCCGCCGCAAAAAAGTCGTCGAAGACATTCTGTTTGCGCTCGAACATTCCCTGCTCGTGCCAATGCTCGCCATACTCGCCGCCGCCGCGCAGGCTGGGTGATGCGAACCAGCCGCCCTGCTCCAGCCACCACGCATAGACCGGACTCCACGACGGGGTCATGCTCAGGTTGAAGCCGCCGTAGCCAGTCATCAGCAGCCGCTCGGTTCCGTCCTGTTTCAGGCCCTTCTTCCCGGCGATGAACATGGGGATATTCGACCCATCCTTCGACTTGAAGAACACCTGCTTCAGCTCATACTGGCTGGAGTCAAAGGCGATCTTCGGCTGGAAAAAAACGTCGCGCTTACCGGTTGCGGTATCCAGCCGGTAGATAGTCGGTGGCACCAGGAACGATTCAAAGCTGAAAAAGCCATAGCGATCCGTCGTCCGGCCAACGACGGCCGAGGACGATCCGATTCCGTTGAAGTCGATCTTTCCAGCCGGCTTTCCATCCAGCGTGTAGACCGCCGTCTCCGTCTTTGCGTCCCTCAGCCGGTTCACGTAGATCTTCCTGCCCGCGATTGACCAGTCGCTGATCGCATCCTGCTCCTCCGGCACGATGGTCTTCCATACGTCGGGCATAATGCCGGGATCGGCCCTGAGAATGCGTCCCTTGGGAGCCTGGTAGTCGGTCTTCACATACCACGCCCCCTGCGCGCGGATGGCCTCAAAGCGCGAATCCAATCCCCACACCAGCACCTCGAAGAAGGAACCCGGCTTGGTCAGGTCGCGGAAGACGATGTCCACACGCCGGGCTGGCACGCCGCGATCGATGGTGACAACCAGATAACGGCCGTCATCGGTCACCACGCCGGAAAAAAGGTCGTCGCCCGCGAGCCGCTCGCCGCGAAACTCGCGGCCGAAGAGCAGCTTGTCACCTGAGATGCGCGTCCCCAGCGTATGCAGGTAAAGCAGTGTTCCTTCCTGGTTATTGCGTGAGTAGTACATGCCGTTCCCATCCGGCGAGAAGGCTACGCCAAAATAGCGGGCGGTTGGCAGTTCGTCCTCCAGCGTCTTGCCGGTCTTCACGTTGAAGATATGGATGGAGGTCTCGTCCGCTCCACCCTGCTGAACGCCATAGGCGATCAGATTCCCGTCGCGCGAGACATCTCCGAGAGAAAATGACGTGTTCGGGTCGCGGCTCAGCTGTGCCGGGTCGATCAGCCGCTCGTCTTTGCCCATTTCGGCCGGCCCCGTCCCGGCGCGGCGCATGTAGATTGAGAACTGCTGCTCACCGGGCAGCCGCTTGAGGAAGAAGTAGCTGTTTGCGCGCTGCAAGGGTATCTTTGCGGCCGAGACGTTCTCCAGCGCGTCCAGATCGTCCGCCGCTTGCGGCCGTATGCGCGCCTGCTTCAGATAGTGGGCCGTGTAGGCGTTCTGGGCATCGATAAAGGCTCGCGTCTCAGGACTCTTGCCGTCTTCGAGCCATCGATAGCCGTCCAGAATCTTCGTCCCGAAGTAGTCGTCGGCAACCGGAATAGCCTCGACAGCGGGCGGCGGAGGCAACGTGATGCCTTCGCGGCCATGAATGGCCTGGGCCGCCGCGCCTGTGCCGGCAGCTAACCAGATCGCCAACCCCAACCCAAAGATCCGCTCCATGCAGTGCTTCATGGGGACAGGATACTTCGCCAAGCGGCGCCTCGTCCGCTCGCAAGCCCAGTAGAATCGAGTCCAGTGGCAGTATCTCCCACAACTCAAAGCTCTCTGGCCTCGCAATCCCCGTGGGCGCGCGGCTTGAGGCTGCTGCGCCCTTCGCACGCTCATACCGCTTTCACGGCGACCATCCTGCTGATGGTGTCGACTTTCCTTTCGCGGATCATCGGACTGGTGCGGGTCAAGTATATTGTCTGGCTCTTTGGCCGCGGCGTGGAGGCCGACGCGCTGAACGCCGCTTTTGTGCTGCCGGACATGATCTCGTACTTTCTGGTGGGCGGCGCGGCCTCCATCACCTTTGTCACCATTCTCACGCGCTATCGCGAGACGGGCCGCGAGGCGGAGGGCGAGCGGTCGCTCTCGGTGATTCTGACCACCATGTACCTGGTGCTGGGCGGGGCCATTGTGCTGGCCGAGATCTTTGCTCCGTGGTATATCCATTGGTGGTTCAACGGCTTCGACGCAACCAAGGCCGCGCTTTGCGTCAAGCTGACGCGCATCCTGCTGCCCGCGCAGTTGTGCTTCTTTGCCGGCGGAGTCTTTGGCGCGGTGCTGCTGGTGCGCAAGCAGTTCAGCGTGCAGGCGGTGGCGCCGCTGATCTATGGCCTGGGCACCATTGTTGGCGGCTTGCTGCTGGTGCGGCGAATCGGCGTCTCATCGCTGGCCATCGGCACAGTGGCGGGAGCCTTCTTTGGGCCGTTCCTGCTGAACTGGTTCTTCGCGCGGCGGGCGGGCACGCGGTACAGGCCGATTCTCGACTGGCGCGACCAGGGGCTGCGCGATTGGGTGCGGTTGTCGCTTCCGCTCATGGTCGGAGTTTCACTGGTGACTGCCGATACCTGGATCATCCTCCACTTTGCCTCGACCACCAAGGGCGCAGTCTCGCTGATGAGCTACGCCAAGCAGCTTTTCACGGCTCCCATGGCCATGCTGGCGCAGGCCGCGGGCGCGGCTTCCATGCCGTTTTTCGCGAGCATGTGGAGCCAAGAGCGCCGCTATGAGTTTGCCACCGGGGTAGCGGACGCCGTGTCGCGCGTGGCCGCACTGGGGCTGCTGGCGGCCGCGGGCATGGTAACGCTGGGCCAGCCGATGATCGATCTGGTGTTTACAGGCGGACACCTCTCGTCCGGCGACGCGCGCGAGTGCGCCGCGTACTTTGCCGTCTTCTCCGCCTCCTTGTTTCTGTGGTCGGCGCAGGCCATCTATGCGCGCGCATTCTATGCGGCGGGGAACACCTTCCTGCCCATGCTGGCGAGCACGGCGGTGACCCTGGTTTCGTGGCCGATCTACGCCGGGCTTTACCACTTGTATGGAACGATGGGGCTGGCGATTGCTTCGAATTTGGGGATCGCCCTGCAAAGCCTGACCATTGCCGTGCTGCTGCACTGGCGGCGCATGGTCTCGCTGGCCAGCCTGGACTATGCCGAACTGGGCCGCTGCCTGCTGGCCGCGCTGGCGAGCGGCGCCGCGGTTTGGGCGGTGGTTTGGGGGCTGGGCGGCTTGCTGGGTTATCTGGGCTATTCGCGCTTGCCCGCGCAAATCCGCTGGACCGATCTGGGCGAACTGGCGGCTGGCACTCTGGTCTGGCTGGTGGTGGCTGGATGGGTTCTGGAGAAGACCGGATCGGCGCTGCCCAGGGTGACGATGAAGCGGCTGGGGCTGGGATAGCAAACCTCGGCTCATTTCCATTTCGCTTTCTTCGATCTATTTATTTTTCAATCGGTTACGAGCTTCGAGATGCAAGTCATATTCAATTCGTTTTCATTTGAGCCTCTCGCACAATTAGCTTCAAGCTGCGACATGCGTCAGGGCACGACTTCAGAGGTGCCGCCAATGGCCCCATATTGATTCCAGCTTTAGCCGCTGGGGAATTGCAAATAAATGAGAACAAAAGACGCAGGGGCTGAAGCCCAACTTCATTCTTGCCCATCCTCGGCACGACTAAAGTCGTGCCCTGACGCTTCTTGCAATCCCTATGGAATTCTGCAAGAGGCTCATTTCATTGCTAATTCGCAACGCACAAGCGCCCCCAGAGCACACGGGGGCGCTTGCAATCAACCAAGAAAGCCTGAGGTTCAGCTACGGCTGAAACGGCCGGGGCGGCTCAGGGGCCGGCTGGGCCGCAACGGCTCCCGGCTTGCCCTCGGGCTTGCGGATATCGATGCCGCCCTTGAAGAAGGCGCCATCTTCGATGCTGATGCGGGCCGCGGAGACGTCGCCGCTCAGGGAGCCTTCAGCGCGGATGTCTACGCGGTCAGTGGCGGAGACGTTGCCGCGCACCTTGCCCAGGACGACGATTTCGCGGGCGACGATGCTGGCTGCGACCTGGCCGTTGCGGCCTATGGTGACGCGGTTGCCGGCAAGGTTGATGCTGCCTTCGACTTTGCCGTCGACAAACAGCGACTCGGAGCCGGTGATCTCACCCTTGATGAAGAGGCTCTTGCCGATGGTGGCCTGTTCGGCGCTGGCAGCCGGCGGGCGGCTAACGGCGGGCTCGACGACCGGAGGGGGCGGCGCCACGGGCCGGACAGGGGGTTCGGGGGTGGGAGGAAGATTCGTAGGACCGGGCTGGTTGGGTTTCCACATTGCGCTCACGACGATTCCTTTTCTGTCCTGCTGGGACGGGGCTGTCAAGGCAGGGGCCACTGCCACGGGCCCAAAAAAACTGAAGGTGCGGACCACCGGCTCAGGAGCCATCGGCGGCCCAGTCGGCGGTTCCGCGGAGGATGCAATTCCCTCGCGGTCCGCCAAAAGATTGCGTTGCCGCTATTCTAAGCCGCAACACGGCATTTTAGCGAGAGGCAGGGAACAACGTCAGCCAATAGCCTACTCTTATCGTATGACCGATGCGGAATTGGTGGCGCGGATTGCTCGCTCCGCCGGCCAAAAGGCCGGATACAAGCAGCTGGTGCGCGAGCTGAGCCTGGGCGGCGGACGCGAGCGGCGTCTGCTGCTGGAGCAATTGGCCCGCCTGACCGCGCGCGGCGAATTGGTCAAGCTGGACCGCGAGCACTGGAGCATTCCGCGGCCTGTCTTTGGCACGCGCGAAAACCTGGCCGCCGGGCGGCTGGATCTGCACCGCGACGGCTACGGCTTTGTTCGGCCCAATCGACGGTCGGCTGCGGCGGATGCGCGCCAAGCCTCGGGCGAAGAGGACATTTTCATCCCGCCGAATGAGATTAACGGCGCCATGCAGGGCGACCAGGTGCTGGTGGAAGTGGAGCCGCCCAAGGCCGATGGACGCCGCCAGGGACGCATTGTCCGCGTGCTCGAGCGGCGCAACCCCACCGTAGTGGGAACCTTTCACTTTGCCCGCTCGGACCGGGCACAGGGTCATGCCGTTGTGCCTTTCGACGAGCGCATGACGCAGCCCATCCTCATTCCCGACGGACAGGAGCTGCCCGCCGCCGGCGAGTCCGCCGCGCCGCACCGGGTGCTGGGCGCGGAAGCCGCGGCCGCCGCGCAGTACGACGATCTGGAGGGGCTGGTAGTCGATGTGGAGATTACCAGTTGGCCAACCCCGACCCGGCCCCCCATTGGCCGCGTGATCGAGGTGCTGGGCGATCCGGACGACTTCGGCGTGGACGTGGAGATGATGATCCGCAAGCACCAGTTGCCGCGCATCTTCCCGGAGAATGTTCTGGCCGAAGCGCGGCAGGTTGCCCATCTCGACCTCTCCGAGATTCTTCGTCGTCGAGACTTTCGCGAGCTGCCCGCCTCACAGCACATTGTCACCATCGACGGCGAGACGGCGCGGGACTTCGACGACGCGGTGCTGGTGACGGATCGCGCCGGCGGCGGGTATGAGCTACAGGTGCATATTGCCGACGTGGCCGAGTATGTGCGCGCGGGGACAGACCTGGACCTGGAGGCGCGGCTGCGCGGGACAAGCGTCTACTTTCCCGATCGCGCCATTCCCATGCTGCCGCAAGAGCTTTCCACCGGCATCTGCAGCCTGCGCCCAGGCGAAGACCGGCTGGTGCTGAGTTGCGTCATGCAACTCGATTCCGATGGCCGCATCGAGAGCTACGAGATCGTCGAGGGCGTTATTCGCTCGGCCGCACGCATGACCTACACCGAAGTCCATGCCATTCTCGAAGGGGACATTGAGGCCCGCGCGCGCTACGCGGCTCTGGTTCCGGAGTTCGAGCGAATGCGGCTGCTGGCCGGGCTGATGAACAAGCGGCGCGAGGAGCGGGGGAGCATCGACTTCGATTTGCCCGAGCCGGTAATCGAGTTCGACGAGCAGGGCCAAATGCGCGGCGTAACCAAATCGGAGCGCACCTGGGCCAACCGCCTGATCGAGGAGTTCATGCTGGCCGCCAACGAGTGCGTAGCCACCTGGTTGGAAGACTTGGGCGTGCCCTCGCTCTACCGGATTCACGAGAAGCCCGAAGCGCGCCGGGTGGTTCAATTCGAGGAACTGGCCGCATCTTTCGGTTACTCGCTGGGACTGGGCGCGCTGCCCGTCAGGCGCATCCAGACCCGCGGAGAGCGGCGGGATGCGCACGGGCGCGGGCGCAATCCCCGCATGCACGAGGTGGCCGAAGAGATTCCCGTCACGCCGCGCATGTACCAGAAGCTGGCCGCGCGCATCGAGAGCAAGCCGGAGGAGCGGATTCTGAGCTACCTGATGCTGCGCTCGCTTAAGCAGGCGCGCTACTCCGAGATTAACGAGGGCCACTTCGCCCTGGCCGCGCCAAGTTACACCCATTTCACTTCGCCCATCCGCCGTTACCCTGACCTGATTGTTCATCGC
>JBEKDH010000149.1:0-10300 GCA_050014455.1 Occallatibacter sp. | reverse complement strand
CCAAAGGCGGCGACCCGATTCTCTTCCAGCATTTGTTCTGGTTCTACTCGCACCCCGCCGTCTACATCATGATTCTGCCCGGCATGGGCGTCATCTCCGAGGTGATCTCGACCTTCAGCCGCAAGCGCGTCTTCGGCTACACGGCGGTTGCGTTCTCCTCGGTGGCCATCGCTGTCTTCGGCTTCTTCGTTTGGGCCCACCACATGTTCATCATGGGCATCTCCAACTACGCGGCGCTCATCTTCTCGCTGCTCACCATGCTGGTCGCCGTGCCCTCGGCCATCAAGATCTTCAACTGGACCTTCACGCTCTACAAGGGTTCCATTACCTTTGAAACGCCGATGCTTTACACCTTCGGCTTCATGGGGCTGTTTACCATCGGCGGACTGACCGGCGTCTTCCTGGGCACATCGGGAACCGACATCCATCTGACGGAGACTTACTTCATCGTGGCCCACTTCCACTTCGTCATGGTGGGCGGCATGTTGATGGCGTTTTTGGCCGGCATCCACTTCTGGTGGCCCAAGATGACGGGGCGAATGTACCCCGAGAAAATCTCGCAGTTGGCGGCGATAGTTACTTTCATCGGATTCAACTTCACCTTCTTCCCGCAGTTCATTTTGGGCACGCTGGGCATGCCGCGGCGCTACGCGTCGTATCCGCCGGAGTTCCAGGTATTGAACGTATTCTCGACCGCGGGCGCAACGATTCTGGGAGTGGGCTATCTGCTGCCGGTGCTGTACCTCACCTGGTCGCTGAAGTACGGCGCGATTGCGGGCGACAATCCCTGGCAGGCGACGGGCCTGGAGTGGCAGACGCAGTCGCCGCCGCTCACAGAGAACTTTGCCGTGATGCCGGTGATGGACCACGAAGCCTACGACTACGAATGGCTGGAGGCTCAGAATGATAAGCGCCAGAAAGAGGTGACCAGTGGTGGATAGCTCACAGATTGCCCAGGTCGCGCCGGAACCCGCTCATGAGGAGCACGCGGCCTATTTGCGCCATCACTTTGAGAGCGTCGAGCAGCAGGCGGATGCGGCTGGCTTTGCCATGTGGCTCTTCCTGGTCACTGAGGTCATGTTCTTCGGCGGGCTGTTTACCGCATACCTGGTTTATCGCAACTGGTTTTACGCCGCGTTTGTGGCCGGCTCGCACCAGTTGAATGTCTTTTGGGGCACACTGAACACGCTGGTGCTGATTATTTCCAGCTTCACTATGGCCATGGGCGTCTGGTGCGCGCAAACGCGGCGCAGGAGCGGGCTGGTGTTATGCCTGACGCTAACTTTCCTGCTCGGCCTGGGATTCCTGGGCATCAAGACCATCGAGTATCGCGAGAAGATCGAGAAGCATCACGTTCCCGGCTTTCACTACAGCTTGCAGTCGTTCATGGATCCTCAATCGGAGCCCGAAGTCTATTCGGAGTATCACGACAAGCCGCTGGCTCCGGATATGGCGGTCCATACCGAGCTTTACTTCTCGCTCTACTTCCTTATGACCGGCATGCACGCGCTGCACATGATCATCGGCATAGGGATACTGGCATTCATGATCTTGCGGGCGCGGGCCGGGGCGTACACCTCGGGCCACACCACCTTTGTGCTGAACTTCGGCCTCTACTGGCACTTCATCGACATTGTCTGGATCTATCTCTTTGCGCTGCTCTACCTGATCAGCAGGCATCAATAGGGGTTAGGGATTACGGGTTAGGGGTTAGGGGTAAGCGAATGGCAGTAATAAGGACAAACGGTATGATGGAACAAGTCGAACACGCGCACCACATCGTCGGTCCCGGGGTCTACGTGGTGATCCTCTTCGCGCTGCTGCTGGGCACCGGGCTCACGGTATGGGCGTCGTTTGTCGATCTGGGCTTCTGGAATCCCATCATCGCGCTGGCCATCGCCACCACCAAGGCCACCCTGGTGGTGCTCTACTTCATGCACGTGCGCTACAGCTCCAAGCTGACCATGCTGACCATCGGCGCGGGCATCTTCATGTTTCTCACGCTCATCAGCCTGACGCTGGCCGACTACATCAGCCGGGCGTGGGGAAACTGGTAGGACGGGAGCAAGCTGTTTTGTACGAGGGCTGCCCGATGGGCAGCCCTTTTTGCCGGGTGGGGAAAGGATTGGAGGTTCGTGGTTTCACGGGCCACACAAGCGGCTCTTGGCTAGGGCAAACTTCAAAATGCCACTCGCCTCAAGAGCTCAGTTGGAGCGCGCATCGGCGGTCATCCGTTTAAACTCCTTCAACGGATCGGGCCACGGAACCTTGATGCCGCTTGCCCTGGCATAGGCAATTGCCTGGCCCATATGCTCGTGGGAGTGCGCCAGCATTCTTAGGTAAACTCTTCGAACGGTTGTCGGCTCACTGAAGAAGTGTCCGCTTATTTCAATCTCCTCGTCGCCGGACGCCATCAAGGACTGCCTTACTGCCTCGAACGAGCGTCTTAAGAGGTCGATCACTGCTCGCTTTTCTGTGACGGTTTTCTCCAGCGAGATGTTCTTGCGGATCGCCGCCGCAAGCCGGGTGAACTGGTCGCCCTCAAGGGAGCCATAGAGGTCGAGGCCGCCTGGCGCCTGCACGCCGACCAAGCGCAGCAGCATGAGATTGCCGGCTGCCACGTGTACCAAGACCTCAGAAAACGATCGTGCATCGTCCGCGGGCCTCCAGTCGTACTTCTCTTCTGGAAATGCATCAGCCAAAGCGAGGAGTTGCGTCTGGGGGATGTCGAGTTCCCAGAGATACTCGCCACGGAAACCAGGAATTCGGGAACCCATGGCTTTCACTGTACTCCACCTATGGGGGTGCGGCAAGGCAACCGCGAATACGTTGAAGGCCGATTCGAGTTCATGTCCAAGCTCTGAGCCGTTGGCCAGCTCTCGGGAGGCCGGCGATCCGGAGCGACCCCAACACGCCCAGCCAATATCAACAGGCCTTCATCCAACTGTCCCATTTCTGGACTATAATCGGAGCCAATTCCCAAACCCGGACACTGCGTGCTTTGCGCTGCGTAATCCAATGGGTTTCGGCCAAATCTCCCTCCGAAGATGAAGAGAGGAGAGGCCGGAATCGGATTCCGGACGTGTGTCCATGCGTGTCATTCGGCGGATTTCCGGCGAGCCTACCCCCGGCGGCTGGATAAAGAGAACTGTTTCTCCGGCCTGGATGGGCAGCCGGCGCGGTGGATGGGGCGCCGGAACTTTGGCGACTGCGGTCCTCCTGGCTGCGGCTGCGGTTGCGATGCCCGCGCGGGCGCAAGAGGCAACCACGCGGACTTCTCCCGCGCGGGCCAATCTGCCTCTGCCTCCCAAAGTGATCCAGGCACAAAGATTCCTGGCGGAACGGGGCTGGGCGCAAAGAAGCAGGCGGCTGCGGGCGGCTGGGTTGCGCGCCGATGCGGCGAGGCCGCAGACGCAGACGGCGGCGACGGCAACCTGGCAGCCTCTGGGCCCCACCGCGGTGCTGACCCCGAATTATGGCCTGGTGACGGGGAGGATTTCGGCCCTGGCGCTGGACCCCTCGGACTCGACCGGCAATTGCCTCTACGTGGGAACCACCGGCGGCGGGGTGTGGCTGGCGCAGAATGCCGCCACTGCCAGCGCCTCTGCGGTCGTCTTTACGCCATTGACAGACAGCGTGGCGGCCCTGAGCGGCGCGCAGGACGCCTCGATCAGTATTGGCGCATTGACGGTGCAGCCGGGGACGGTGACGAACTGCGGGGCGGGCGCGAACGGGGGCGGCGTGATCCTGGCCGGCACCGGCGATCCCAACGATGCGCTTGACTCCTACTATGGGGCGGGGATTCTGCGTTCGACCGACGGAGGCAACAGTTGGAGCCTGATTGCCCAGACCGCGGACTTTGAGCAAGGGCTGAGCAGCTACGACTTCAGCTTTGCTGGGGAAGGCTTTGCCGGCTTTGCGTGGAGCACGGTCAATCCGCAACTGGTGGTGGCCGCGGTCTCGCAGGCCTACGAAGGAACCCTGGTGAATGCGGAGCTGCCCGAGGAGAGCTACGAGGGGCTGTATTATTCCTCCGATGCCGGCGTCACCTGGCACCTGGCGACCATTACGGATGGAGCAGACGCGGTGGTGCAGGGGCCGGGCGCCAACTTTGCCAAGCCCGATGGCAATGCCGCCACATCGGTGGTGTGGAACCCGGTGCGGCAGATGTTTGTGGCGGCGGTGCGCTTCCACGGGTATTACCAGTCGGCGGACGGCGCGACCTGGACGCGGCTGGCGGCGCAGCCGGGCACAGGGCTTGCAACGGCTTATTGCCCCACCAATTCGGGCGCAGTTGGCTCCATCGCCTGCCCGATCTTCCGCGGTGCGCTGGCGGTGAATCCTCAGACCGGGGACACCTTTGCATGGACGGTGGACGCGTACAACCAGGATCAGGGGATTTGGCAGGACCAGTGCGCGATGAGTGGGGGCACCTGCACCAACCAGACCATCGCGTTTCAGCAGCAATGGAACACGGCTGCGCTGGAGACAAGCTCTATCGACGGAGCGGCGACCATTGCCAACGGCGACTACAACCTGGCTTTGGCAGCGGTTCCCAGCGGGCAGGAGACCATGCTGCTGGCCGGGGCCAACGACCTGTGGAAGACCAATTGCCCCCTGGCGCAGGGTTGCCCGTGGCGCAACACCACCAATTCCACGGTCGGCTTCTGCGCGGGCGTGGGTGAGTTTCAGCATTCCCTGGCATGGAACACGGCCAATCCGCTGGAGATTTTCGTGGGCAACGACAGCGGGCTGTGGCGCTCGATGGACGTGATCGGCGAGACGGGGCAGGTTTGCGCGGCGGCCGATGCCACCCACTTTCAGAACCTGAACGGCAGCCTGGGATCGCTGGCTGAGGTGGTGAGCATCTCGCAGACTGGCCAGACTCCTTACACGATGATGGCCGGGCTGGGAGCGAACGGCACAGCGGGCGCAACCAGCACCACTGGGCCGACCGTGGAGTGGCCCCAGATTCTTGGCGGCGACGGCGGCCCGGTGGCGATCGACCCGAAGTACGACGTGAACTGGTATGTGAACGCCGAGCCGGGAGTTTCCATCTACATGTGCGATGAGACGGCGCCTTGCACTCCGGCCGCATTCGGCGTCAATGCGGTGGTCACCGACGCGGATGTGGGCGGGGACGGGTACGCCATGACACAGCCCGCGCCCTTTCTGGTGGACCCGCTGGACGATTCACAGTTGCTGATTGGAACCTGCCGGGTATGGCGCGGGCCGGCCAGCGGGATTGGCTGGAGCGCGAGCAATGCAGTCAGCCCGATCCTGGATAACTCGGCCTTCAATGGCCCCTGCAACGGCGATGCGCTGATCCGCTCCATGGCGGCGCTGCCGCTCTCAGCTTCGGTTGCGTTCCCCGGCGGCGGCGAAGCGGTCTACGTGGGAATGTACGGCTCGGCGGATGGCGGCTCGCTGCTGCCCGGCCATATCCTGGGCGCCACCTTCAACGCGGCAACGGGCAGCTGGTCCGCGTGGCACGATCTGACGCTGAATCCGGTGACCAACGACAGCACGGCGATGAACCATTACGCCCTGGACATCTCCAGCATCTTCATTGACCCTCACGACCCGACTGGGGAGACGGTCTATCTGACAGTGGAGGGGGCGGCGAGCCTAACAGAGGCAGTGAGGCCGGTGTATAGCTCGACCGACGGGGGCGCGCACTGGGCCCATCTGATGTCGAACCTGCCCGCGGTTCCGACCAACAGCGTGGTGGTGGATCCCGAGGACGCCAATACCGTTTATTTGGCCACGGATGCGGGGGTCTACTTCACCACGCAGATTACCAGTTGCGCGAATCTCCGATCCACCTGCTGGTCGATATTTGGAACCGGGCTGCCAGAGGCGCCGGCGGTTCAACTGAGCGCCTCACCGGCGACCTCTTCCGCGCAGGTGCTGGTGGCGGCCACCTACGGCCGCGGCATCTGGCAGGCCCCATTGTGGACCGCGAGCACGGGATTGACGACCGCCACCGCCAGCCCGGCATCGCTAATCTTTGCCAGCCAGGTATTTGGGACCGCGAGCAGCGCGCAGACGGTGACGCTGACGAACACGGGAAGCGTTGCCCTGACGGCGAGCGCGATTACCATGAGCGGGGACTTCAGCGAGACGGACAACTGCGTGAATGCGGCGCTGGCCGCGGGCGCGAGCTGCGCCATTCAGGTGACGTTTACGCCAGCCGCTACGGGCAGCCGAACGGGCCAGATGACGATCGATGCCAACGTTTCCGGCGGGCAACTGACGGAAGCGTTGAGCGGGACAGGCGTGGCGGCGGGAGTGGTGACGCTGAGTCCCTCCAGCATCGGATTCGACACTTCTCCCGGCCAGAGTTCCTCGTCGCCCCCGGTGGAGGTGGGAACGACCTCCGGCCTCTTCCAGGTGCAGGCCGGCAACAGCGGCAGCTCTGCGGTTGCCATCGCGAGCATCGCCATCACCGGGCCTTTCGCCGTCGCCAGCAACTCCTGCGGAACCAACTCACTGGCCCCCCAGGCCGATTGCCAGATTCAGTTGATCTTCACGCCCACCCAGCGGGGAGCGGCGGCGGGAACCCTGACCCTGACCGATGGGGCCGGAACGCAGACGGTTGCACTGAGCGGCTTTGGCTGGGCAGCGCCGTCAGACAGTACGCTGCCGGCCAGCTTGCCGGGCTTTGGCGGCGTCGTGGTGGGGCAGCTTTCGACGGCACAGATCGTCCCACTGGCGAATAGCGGAGATATGGCGCTGACCGGGATCGCCATCACAATGAGCGGTCCGTTCACGGAATCGGACACCTGCGGCACGCAACTGGCCGGGGGGGCGAGCTGCGCGATCGGCGTGGTCTATGCGCCCAACCAGCTAGGCGCGCAGACGGGCACGCTGACGGTCGCGGATGTGCAGCGCACGCAGACCGTGGCCCTGAGCGGCACGGGGGTGCAGCCGCCGGCCATCGGCGTCAGCCCGTCCAGCTTGAGCTTTGCGGCCGGGCAGGTGGGTGTGGCCAGCCCACCCCTCACATTGACGCTGACCAACACCGGCGGAGCGCCGATGGCCAATGTGGGCTTCCAAATTACAGGCCAGGCCGCCGGCAGCTTTGCAACCGGCACTACCACTTGCGGGCCGACGCTGGCGAATGGGAGCAGTTGCACGGTACAGGTGATCTTTGCGCCAGCCGCCGCAGGAGGAAGCGCGGCCACCTTGACGGTCTCCTCTTCGACGCTTGGCGTGGCACCGGTGACCGTGCCGCTGAATGGAGTAGGGCAGGTATGGTCGGGGCTGAATGTGAGCCCGGCGCAGTTGACCTTTGCGGTGACCGCCGTCGGGCAGGCGAGCGCGGCACAAACGGTGACCGTCAGCAATACCAGCAGCGGTTCGGTCGCCGTGCCGGCGTTTGCTGCTCCCGCTCAGTTCAGCGTCACGCAGAACAACTGCACCGCCAGCCTAGCACCTGGGGCAAGCTGCACGGTGGGGGTGGTCTTTCAGCCCACGGCGGTGGGGGCGGCGTCGGGAGTATTGACCGTCAGTTCGGCTTCGGTGGCGACTCCGGCGACCGTGCTGCTCGGCGGTACGGGCGCGGCTGGGGCGGCGATCCAGGTGACGCCCTCGGCGATTGTCTTTGCAACGACGGCTCCAAACGCGATCGGCAGCCCAACCACGGTGACTGTGACCAACACGGGGATTTCCGCCAGCCTGAGCAACCTCGCGCTGGCGGTTACGGCGGGCTTCCAGATCGTGAACAACACCTGCCCCGCCGCATTGGCGCCGGGGCTGAGCTGCACGGCCGGCGTGGAGTTCACGCCCACCAGCGCCGGCGCGCAGATGGGAACCCTCGCGGTGACCAGCGGCGCGGCGACAGGAGCGTCCGTGCCGCTTTCCGGAATGAGCTTGGATTTCACGCTTTGCTTCGGAAGCGCCGGTCCGCCTTGCGTCACTACCTCCAGCCAAACCGTGGCTGCCGGCCAAACCGCCGACTACACGCTGGCCATCACGCCGCTGAACGGCTCGGGAGGGACGTTTACCTTTGCCTGCGGAACGCTGCCCGCTAATGCCCTTTGCCTCTTCAGCCCGGCCACTGAAACGCTGAACGGGATCACCGGAAACGTGCTGGTCCAGATTTCGACCACAGCCGCGACCGCTCGCTCGATGGAACCCGCAGTATGGCGGCGCATACTTCCGCTTGCCTGTGGACTGGTCTTGCTGCCGTTCGGATGGGGGCGGCGCCGCAAGGCGCTTTTGTTGGCGACCTTGCTTGCCATCCTGGTGGGCGGCGTCACCAGTTGCACCAGCTCCGGGGCCGGCACGGGAGGTTCGGGTGGGGAAGGCGGCTCCGGTGGAACTCCGGCGGGAACCTATTCGATTCCCGTCACCGCGGCTGCGGCCGGAGTGCAGCACAGCGTGACTTTGACGCTCACGGTGGACTGAGGAGGTGTGTTTAGTTCGCCGCCGGGGCGGAAACGCGACGGGCTATACTCTATCTTCGGGAGATTGCCGCAAGCGGGCGGAATGAAATCTCTTCAAGGCCGGGGATGAGAAATGGGGAAGGGCACAGAATGACCGCCAAGGTAACCGTGGAAGACGTGGAGCGCGTGGCCGAACTGGCGCATCTTGAGCTAACGCCGGAGGAGACCCCGCGCATGTTGCATGACCTGAACGCCATTCTCGACTATGTGGCCGAGCTGAATGAGCTGGACACTAAGGGGGTGACGCCGCTCGCGCAGGTGAGTGAGCTGGGGGACGCGGCGGGCGCGGGAGCGCTGCGTGCCGATCTGCTGCTGCCTTCGCTGGATCGGGCCGTCGTGCTGGCCCAAGCGCCGGAGACAGACCGGGTCTTTTTCAAGGTGCCCAAGGTGATTGAGCGGTAAGCTATTGCTCGAATGGAATGGGCGGGCGGCGAGGCAGCAACGATGTCGCGACGAGACCGCACGAAGGCCCGGAAAAGGGCCGGAAGAAGGAAAGGATTCGATTGTCCATCGAAGCCAAGACACCGGAAACGTACGTAGAAAAGCCCAGGACTCTGGCCGGGTTGCGCGCCGATCTTGCCGCCGGCCGCACCAAGGCCGCCGACCTGGCCGCCAGCTACTATGAGCGCATCGCGCAGGTGAATCCGCGGCTGAACGTCTACCTGAGCCTGACCAAAGAGCGCGCGATGGAGCAGGCGGAGCGCATGGACGCGCTGGCGGCCAAGGGCGATCCGCTGCCCGCGCTGGCCGGCGTGCCGGTGGGGATCAAGGACGTGCTGGTGATGCGCGGTGCGCCGGCCACGGCGGGGTCGAAGATTCTCGCCGGCTACTGGCCCCCGTACGACGCCACGGCGGTGGAGCGCCTTGAAGCGGCGGGCGCGGTGCTGCTGGGCAAGCTGAACTGCGACGAGTTTGCCATGGGCTCCTCGACCGAGAACTCGGCCTACGGGCCGGTGCGCAACCCGGTGGATACGGAGCGGGTTCCGGGTGGGTCGAGCGGCGGCTCTGCGGCAGCGGTGGCGGCCAACATGGCCGTGGCCACGCTGGGCTCGGATACAGGCGGCTCAATTCGCCAGCCGGCCAGCTTTTGCGGAGTGGTGGGCGTGCTACCGACCTATGGGCGCGTCTCGCGGTACGGGCTGATCGCCTATGCCTCGTCGCTGGACCGCGTGGGGCCGTTTGCCTCGAACGTCCGCGACGCAGCGACGATGCTGAGCGTGATTGCGGGACACGATCCCAAGGACGCCACCAGCTCGGCGGCCCATGTGCCGGACTTTGCTGCCGAGAGCGACAAGCCAGTCGCCGGCCTGCGCATCGGCGTTCCCAGGGAGTACTTTGCCGAGGGGCTGGATGCCGAGGTGCGCGCGGCCATTGAAGCTGGAATCGGCGCGCTGGAGGCGGCCGGTTGTACCGTCAAGCCGGTCTCTTTGCCGAATACGAAGTACGCGGTCCCAACGTACTACCTGATCGCCACGGCGGAGGCCAGCGCCAACCTGGCCCGTTTTGACGGCGTGCGCTATGGACCAAGATCGAAGAACGCGGAGACTCTCTCCGACATGTACCGGCACTCCCGCGACGAGGGCTTCGGCGCCGAGGTCAAGCGCCGCATTTTGCTGGGAACCTACGCGCTCAGCGCGGGCTACTACGACGCCTACTACCTGAAGGCCCAGCAGGTGCGGCGTCTGCTGGCCGAGGAGTATCTGCGCGCCTTCGATTCGGTAGACGCCATCGTAACGCCAACCGCGCCCACGCCGGCCTTCAAGCTGGGCGAAAAGACCGGCGATCCGCTGGCCATGTATCTGGCCGACATTTACACAGTCACGGCCAGCCTGGCGGGCATCTGAGGCGTG
>JBEKDH010000148.1:0-10367 GCA_050014455.1 Occallatibacter sp. | reverse complement strand
ATGCGATTTTGGCCGCGCCGCGGACCTCTGCGATTCCCGGTAAGGAGATTGCTTGGTGGTGGTGCGATGCGCTGTTCATGGCGCCGCCTGTGTGGGTCGAGATGTACGCCGCCACCGGTGACCGCAAATATATCGACTATCTCGACGAGGAATGGGCCAAGACTTCCGGCCGCCTCTACGACACCCAGGAGCATCTCTATGCCCGCGATTCAACCTATTTGACCAGGACCGAGGCAAATGGGAAGAAGATGTTCTGGTCGCGCGGCAATGGGTGGGTTATGGGAGGAATCGTCAGGACTCTGAAATACCTTCCCAAGGACGATCCGGCGCGCGCAAAGTATATAGCCCAGTTACAGGAAATGGCCGCTCGGGTGGCGGCGCTTCAAGGGCCGGATGGACTTTGGCGGGCGGGCCTGCTCGACCCCGGAGACTACGATCGGCCCGAGATATCGGGGTCGGCCTTTTTCACCTATGCGCTGGCGGCCGGCGTAAATGAAGGAATCCTGGATAGAAAGGTCTACAGGCCGGTGATTGAAAGGGCCTGGGCAGGGATGTTGCATCATGTGTATGCCGACGGGCGGCTGGGCTGCATCCAGCAGACGGGCGCTGAGCCGGCGCCGTTCAAGGCTTCCGCGAGTTATACCTACGGAGTGGGCGCCTTTCTGCTGGCGGGGAGCGAGATTCGGCAGATGCACGGCCATTCGGCAGAAAAATGAGACTGCTTCCGGCAACACTAGCGCAGCTCTTCGCCTGCCGGAATTGGACCTCGCGGCTTGTCCTTTGACCGCGAGGGATCGTTTGGGAAGACGTACTCCAAAGTCACCTCGGTTCGCCGTAAGGTATGTCCTTCGGATCCTTCACCGCGGAGTCCGTGAAGACTAGCTTGCTTCCATCTTCCGTCTTGATGCTGCTGTCGGCAATGGTCCAGTTCCTGGCGTTGGCGATGGTTCCCGCCGTGGCCGCCTCTATCTCCAGATGGTCGAAGCGGAAGTCGTCCAGCGTAGCGTCAGGGTATGCAGCCACGTTGAAAGCGCTCTTGGCGCCGGTCGCCTTGATATTCCAGATATGAACGTCGCTGAAGTGGGGCAGCCCCTGCTGCACGGGGACTTTGGTTGTAAGCGTGACCCAATAGGGAGGAACGTCCTTCACGCCTTCCGGCAGAGTGGCGTAACTGAAACTCGGGTTCCAGTTCATGGTGATGTGAATGGGAATCGCGACGCCCTCCAGTGTGAGGTCGTGGATGCGGATATCCCGCGCAAAGCCGCCGCGCGTGTGAGCCGACTTGAAAAGAACCCCGGATGGAACCCCGCTGAGCGCGGCGATGTTATAGGCCTCGATGTTGCGGAAGCCCCCCGATGTCTCGCTGCCGATGGTGATGGCCGCGGCTCCGCGGCGCACGATGGAATCGCGAATCACAACATCTTCGGTGGGCCGGTTGACGCGCAACCCATCTGAGTCGCGCCCGGCCTTAAGACAAAGTGCATCGTCGTTCACGTCGATGTCGGCGTGCTCTACGAGTATTTTCCGCGATGAGTCGATATCGATGCCGTCGGTGCTTGGTCCTTTTCCGCCCTCGTTGTTGCGGATGGTAACTCCGTCAACGTGAATGTCGTGCGAGTATAGGATCTGCACTGTCCAGAAACCGGAGCGCTTGAGCAGAATGCCGCCGCCAAGCTGTACATCAAAGGAGTTCTGAATCAGTATGAGGCGAGGCCGCCGCGCATCGTAATCGGAGGCCCAGCGCAGGCCCTTGGGCTCGTAAGTGGCGCGAAGATCCCAATAGGACTTCCACCAGATGGGGCCATCGCCATCGATCGTGCCCTTGCCGGTAATGACAACGCTGTGCTGGTCGCGCACGTTGATAAGCGCCGCCGGCCACGTCATCTCGATGCCCGCAATGCGGGTGGGAAGCATCGGATAGTCATCCAGCCTCTCGGAACCTACAAGCGTGGCGCCCTCCGGAATTTCGAGAGTAACACCGGACTTAAGAAACAGTGAGCCGGTCAGGTAAGTCCCAGGTTTCATTGTGATGGTCCCGCCGGCGGCGGCGGCCGCATCGATCGCTTTCTGAAGCGATGCCGTATCCAAAGCCGCGCCGTCACCCTTGGCTTCAAAGTCGTTGGCCAAGAACGTCTTCGGTGCGCAGCAGGCTGAGCCGGCGGTCAGCAACCCAAGCGCAATGCCGGCAATCCAGTGGGCGAATTTGCTCATTTGTTCCTCTCTTCTTCAAGATGAATGGAACCCAAAAGACCCGAAGGAATAGGTTTCAAATTATCCATGTCCTGAGGGTCGAAGCGCCTGCCGTACTTTGCCCTCAAGGCCGTGTAATTGCGCGGCGGCTGGCCCGCCAGCAAGTTGATGGCAGTGTTATAGACTCGGACTTCGATCCGATTCTCGCCGCTGTGAACTAAAGTGGAAATGTCGATCCGGTAGGGTGGATGCCACAGCGATCCAGCCCGCTGCCCATTAACAAAAACGATAGCGGCTTCCCGAACTGGAGGATCGAGAAGAGCGCTCATGCCTGAAGCATTGGGGCGCCGGTTATCGGTGATTGGCGTCCCTGCGCCAAAGTCGAGAAGGACGTGCGAGTTCCGCTTGAAAGCACTCCCAATCGAGACTTTCCGTGTATAGACGGCCTCGCCTGAGTAGTACTGCCTGCCGGAAAGTTCTGTCCACGAAGTCAAACTCGCAAGATCCTGCGGCGTCGAGTTATCGGCAAACTGAATCTGCCAGCCGGTACTCAGGTCAGTCACAAGCCCCCTGCTCGAATCTGCGGATCGAGTTGGGAGCTCTGCCGGTCTTCTGCGGCCGGCTTTGAAACTGTCTTTCAAAACGAATATGCGCGACTCGTAGGGCGCCAGCTGCAAGGGAATGCGGCTGTCAGCAGATCGTAGCTCGGAATGAAGAATGTCGCCGCTATCCGGATCCCATGACTCGACGGAGGAAAGATGCGAGCGAAATTGAATGCCCCCATCGATTGGCCGGTTTCCGGTGTTAACCAGAAAATACACATCGCTGTCTGAAAGCTTGCGATGGATGAACCCGAGGCCGGCGGTTTGCCCGGTCGCATCGAGGTCCGGCGGCAGCGCGCCGTGAAGCGCGCCGGGCAGGGCTGCGTACGAATCCAGAAGGATTCCCCGGTGACCGCTCTCGTTAAAGAGCTTCGCGGAAAGAGATGCGATCTGCGCTGAGTCGCTTTGTTCGAGCAGGCCCGGCGCTAGAGAAGGAAGCCTCCCGATCGCGATCGCCTTGCCGGAACCCGTCGCGTAGCTTTCTATCTTCTTGTAAGTTTCCAGCGGAATCCGGTCCGTCGGCGGAAGGATGAGAATCGGGTAGGGAATAACGCCAAGCTTATTGATTGTAGCTGCATCGATGTAATCGATGTTATAGCCGGCATCGAGTATGGCCGCCATCAGTGCGGGTGCGATCCGCTTCCTCATTTCATCTGTCACGGAGACGTGGCCAAGTGTAAAGGCGGCTTGGGCGTCGTCCTCCGGCAGAAGGACGGCTATATCGTTGGCGGGCTTGCCCTGGCGAAGCAGCCAGCTGACTCGCTGCAAATACTTTGTGACATCGGGCATGACCGGAAACCACGGGTTGTGCGAGTTGAAGACCGCGGCCGCGTAAAGCGACCAGCCCGGCTCGCCAGCGGCAGGAGGAGAATAGGGGTAGCCGTGCCCGACAAACTGGTTTACGCCGAGAAGAAACATGCGGTCGGCCTCGGCCTTCATGTCCAGCGGAGTGGCGCGGAACGCCGGCGAGTGAAGCCATGTCCATGTTTCGGCGGAAGTAATGTTGCGATTATAGAGATGGCTGGCTGAGCTTGCCCAGCGCGTAAATGAGAAAGCACTCCATTGCGGGCCTTCGCCTTCCGGAAGATTCGGAACGGCCTCGTCGGCTAGGGTAACCGCGGGCTCTCCATAGGTCTGCGACCGGAACAGAGTGCCATGAGCCTCGGCAAACTCCGTGATCGGAGCCAGGTAGTTGTCGCGAATAAGATCGGAGAGTGTCTGGCCCCAGTCGTGGCGGACGGCTTCCGCTTGCGGCGTGCCTCCGGCGAGCAGTTCCGGAAGGTGCGGAATCAAGTCGTAACCGCGGCGGCGCTGAAACTCGGCGGGTAAGTCCGAGGTCCAATCGGCTCCATACACCTCCAGCGAGTCGGAGAAAACGGAATGGGGCGGCTGGTCGCCAAATGCGTTGAGCAGCGGTGTGGCCACGCCGGCCAGATGCGCGTCGATTGAGGCGCGAGAGAAGTGGTCGAGCACAAACCCCTCGGCTCCGGCGGCTGGACGTTTGACCTGCTGTCGGGTGTGACTCGCTATAAAGAAGAGTGCTGTGCGAGCCCCCGTTCCCGCAGGGATAGCGCCGGAAGCCATGTCGATACGAACCGCTGAAGCTGGGTCAAAGGACTTCTCAGTGCCGGACACCGCAAATGCGGCGATCAGGCTATCTCCCTCCGGAAGTTGGGGCGGAGTAACTGTCGCAGTAGAAATAGGAGCGGATTCCACCCGAAGGCGGCCGGCCGCCAGAGCGAGCGTGGTCTTGGCCCCGCCGTAAGGCCAGCCGCTGCCGAGGGTAATATCGATGCGCAGGCCAAGCGCGCGAGCGGATTTGTTGGCAAAACTAACATCGTCGAGAAACTCTGGCGATAAGTATTGAAGGTTCTTGATGTCCTTGGCCTCGTCATCGAGCATCAAGGGATACACAGGTTGAATCTCAACGCCGCCAATGCCCGCGCCGCGCATGGTCTCCAGTTCCTTTTGAAGTTCGGGCTTGGTTACAGCTGGGCCGAACCACCACCAGCGCATCATGGGCCTTGCATCGGCGGGCGGATTAAGAAAACCCTGGCGCAAATCCTGGTTGGAACCCTGCGCGAAAAGAAGAGCCGAAAGCGGAAAAAGAAGCGCCAGCCCCGCCGTCACGCGGAGTGCGAAGGTTTGGCGAGACTGAGCGGATATGCGCAAACTAGTAATCATAGAGTTACTCCTGTTTGCCGGTCTTATCAAAGGCCGGCAGCGTCCTGGCGCAAGTGACAAGATGCGACTTAGCCGTTATTGGATTCAGACCTGCGGAACCTTCATAACGTTCGTGGTCTTGGGTGGAATCGGAGTTGCCGGCAGATTGAAAACTGCCTGCTGATCTGGTTTAAATGGGTCAAAGTCAGGGATGTCTTTGGTTAGCTGCTTGCGAAGAGGAAGTCTGGCTTCGCGGATGCCATGAACAACGCAGCGCGCCAGTTCAAAAGCGCCATACGTGTTGAAGTGAGTGTTGTCGCTGATGGGCTCGGGTTGGTTCGGAAATGCGTTGGCTGGGTAGTGCATGAATGCCTTCAACGAACCTTCCGTGCCCATCGCTTCAAATAAGTTCTTGCTCATGGAATTGAGATCGATGAGCGCAACGCGCTGGTCCGCTGCAACTTCCCGAACAGCATCTGGATAGCCGGCGAGCGAGTTTGTGATCTTGCCGCTGGCATCGAAGGTCCGGCGGTTCATGCTGGTAACAAGAACGGGTGTTGCCCCTTTGGCGCGAGTTTGCGCAATGTAATCGATCAGTAGCTTTCTAAAGTCGTCTATGGAGACGGCGTTGGGTTTCTGGTCGTTGTGCCCGAATTGCAGGAACAGATAGTCTCCCGGCTGGATCAGAGTCATGACCTTCATCAATCGCCGCTCACCTTGAAAGCTCCGGATGGTTTCGCCCGACTCGGCATGATTGGCAACCACCACGCCAGGGCGGAAAAAGCGAGGAAGCATCTGGCCCCAGGCGGCCCAGGGTTCCACGTCCTGATCCACCACGGTGGAATCGCCTGCGAGATAAACGGTTGTTTCCTTAATGGGTTTTATGGCGAGGGACCGGAAGCTGGGGTGGTCACCATTGAATTCGAGAGTCAGTTTGCTGTCCCAGTCGAGGTTACCCACTTCGCGAGGTTTAAGCTTTACTAACTGAGCTAAATCGCCGGCAATCTCCGGGACGCGGACGTTGACATCGAAAGTGCGGGTGACGGAGCCTTTGGCCTTGACGAATACCTTCTCAAGCATAAGCCGCCGCGCCTCGGCCCAAACGGTTGTTGTCGACGGCTTTCTGCCGCCAAGAACCACGGTGACTCGATAACTCCCTTCGGGGAGGGCCGCGGAGAAGAAGAATGGCTTATCGCCGGAGCAGGATTTTGGAGCAACCTGCGGAGCCGTGTCCAGGTCGAAGCCGGGCGAGCCAGCAGAGTAGAGAGAGCTTTGGGTGAGCTCGATGGAACCGCGCTTGACTTGGTCGCAAACGAACTTCTCTGCATGAGCGGCAAGCGCGCCGGCGATAAGAACGAGAAGAAGAGTGCGCTGCACGATGGCTCCATCGAGAAATCACGGTCGATTCAACTACTGGTTCGGGCGTCCGGTGGAAAGCGCCAAGATCGGAGGCCGGGATGCTTTCATGGCTCTAATGAGTGGGCGCCGGGTTGACGGGCTGAAACTGGCCGGCAAGCTCCGGAGTGGAGTGGATATCCGAGGCTTCTGGATTCTCGGTTCTTGCAACCTCGACGCCGAAGACATAGCTGGTGCCAAACATGTTGCTGGTAAAGATGACGAGCTTCTTATCGGGAGAGAAGCGCACATTGGGCTCCAAACGGTAATTGTGGTGAGACATATTGACCAGATGCTCGGAATGAAAGACTCCCGGCTGCCAGTAGTTAGCGGCATTGATAGCTCCCGGCCCAACGTTGAGCATTTGCGGATGAAACAGCTCGATCCACTCGCCGTCTGGAGCCTTCGCCACCTGGCCGGGGTCACCGCCGTCTCCGGTGAAGAGAGTTTCGCCCTGGGTTAGGTTGAAGTGAATCGACCACTCGTTGCGCTGCATGTGGTAAGCGATTCGCTTGCCGGTCTTCAGGTTGTAGCCGGCGAGGAAAAAATCCTCGCCCTTCGGGTACTGCCAGTCATACCAGACCGTGCTGCCCTCCAGGCCCCAGAACTCATGACCGGCAATCTCCAAGGCCATGGTGCGCTTGTGGATGAGTGTCTTTCGGGTTCCATCCGTATGAATCATCCAGATACGATCCACCTTTTGCCACGGGCCCTCGTGGCAGTACATGAGCAGAGTCGGATCGACCGGCGAAAAGAGCATATGCCCGATCCAATCGGTGGAGTGAAGCAGGGGAGTAACCTTGCCGGTCTTCAGGTCGATGGTATAGAGAACGACGGGGATGCGCGCCGCCAGGCGGCGCTCCATCATCTCTCCCTTGCCCTCGGGCTGGACGAGATTCCCAGCTTGCGGCTGGGCCGGAGCCGCGCCAGGCAAAGTTGGCGTGGGCGCGGGGCGGTACTGTCCATACTCCCTTTCGGCGGCGGCCTGCGTCTCGTCGTAGGTGCCCACGCCGAGCGTCTCGTCGGCATTGATGGTGGCAATGCTGGCCCGTGGAGGTAGAGTAACAAGCTTTGTTATTGTGCCCGTGTAGACGTCCGCCTTGTATACCGTGCTGAGATGCGTGGCTGGATCCACCTTGGAGAAAAAGACGGAGTTTGTCTTTCTACCCACGACGATGGCCCGCATTCCGCCGCGAAAGAAGGGGCGGGCGTCGCGCTCCGCGCCGGCGGGAGTCGGCGGGTTGGGCACCACAAGCCTGGTCTTGTAGGTGGCGAGGTCCAGGGCGTGGATGCCGTCCGGAGCGCTATAGACCATTTGCTTGCCGTCGGGCGTGAAGGCGTTCACGTTGAAGTAGAAGCCCGATGAGCCGGGCTCATCGGATAGGCGGACGACGCGATGACCGGTGTCCTTGTCCACCCATGTGGTTGGCAGGCTCTGGGCCAAAGCCAGCGGCGAAAGAGCAAAGAAAGCGGCAAGAATTGAAACGAGGGGTCGATACATGGGCAGTGGCGCGCTCCTTGGGTTGACGATCGAGGCAATGGTCCGGCACTTTCGCTGCGGCCTTCGCCAGGGACCGCCACGCAACGATTTATACATCTCTTCGACTCCCATTGGCAACTTGTGGTCTATTGAAATCGGAAATCCTTCTTCGCGTAAAGATTCCTGCCAGAACTGCCGGCGCAGCGCGTAGAGCAACATAGGGGTCTCCGAAGCCGACCTCGGCGCCCGGTGATTCTTGTGAGGGTGCTTCGTCAGGATTGGTGTGCGCAAGAAACCAGGGCGGCGCCAGCACACGGAGATTCCGAAGGAGCTAAGCGCGCATTCAGCAAGAACCGATGTTGACAGAAGCTGAGATCGGCGCGACAATATGACCAGCAGTCAAGAATGTCCTTGGCTCATTCATGAAGAACAGTCGCATATCGCCGCCAACCACTCTCGCCAATGCCCTTGTTGCCGTTGAAATGCCCCGGCAGGCAGGCACCGGACGCCGGGAACGCCGCGGCGCGGAAACCCGGCTGAAACTGTTCCGGTGCGCTCTTCAATTGATTGCCGAGCGCGGGTTTGGTAACGTCACAGTCGAGCAAATCACCGAAGCCGCCGACGTTGGCAAGGGAACCTTCTTCAATTACTTTGAAACCAAAGATCATGTTCTGGGAGTGATCGCGGAGATTCAGCTCGGCAAAGTGAGAGAAGCCGGCTTGGTCGCGGTGCAAGGCCAGGAGGCGATCTATTCCGTGCTGCACAGGCTGATGCTGCGCCTTGCCGAGGAGCCTGGACGTAGCCCCGACCTTGCTCGCGCAGTGATTTCTTCTTTCCTGGCCAGTGAGGGGGTTCGCAAGATTATTAAAAGCAAAATGCAGGAGGGCCACAAGATGATTGCTGAGGTTGTGGCAGCGGGGCAGAAGCGTGGAGAGATCGACCCCCGCCTGCAAAAGGAAAAGGTTGCGACGCAGCTTCTACAGGCGCAGATGGGCACAATCCTGTTGTGGTCGGCCCATGGGGAACCTGCGCTTGCAGCATGGATCGAGGACAGCTTTCAGCACTTCTGGAGAGCTATCGCCGCCACCGGCAAAGAGTAGGCACATGAAATCCAATATTCGCACTGTCGTTCTTGTCTTCCTGGCGCGCCTGATTGCCGGGCCGATCCCGAGCGCGATCATCGCAGCCCAGCAACAGCCGCCTTACCGCCTCACATTGCAGGATGCGATTCAGAAGGGGCTCCAGGCCAATCTCAGCGTTCTTGTGGCCGGCACGCGCGTTGACGAGGCTGAAGGCACTCGCGAGCGCCGCTTGGCGGCCGCACTGCTCCCGAGGGTGAACGCGCAAACCTACGCCAACGTGCAGAACCGCGACCTGCGCGCCTTTGGACTTTCGTTGCCCGGCATCCCGATTCCCAGCGTGGTGGGGCCGTTCTCGAACTACGATTTCCGGGTTTACGTGCAGCAAAACGTGGTCGATCTGCAGAGCTATCGCGGGTTGAAGGCCAGCGAGCGGGCGCTCGATGCCGGCAAGATGGATTTGCAGGATGCGCGCGATCTGATCGTTCGCTCAATCGCAGAGCTCTATTTGAATGCGCAGTCCGCCGCGGCGCGAGTTGAATCCGCGCAGTCGCGCGTGACGGATTCAACCACGCTTTTCAAGCTGGCCAAGGACAAGCACGATGCCGGCACGGCGACGGGCGTTGATGTGCTGCGCGCTCAGGTGCAGCTTGCCAACGACAAACAGGCAAAGCTGGTGGCCGAGAACCAGTTGAAGCAATCGCTGCTGGCGCTGGCCCGCAGCATGGGCATGAGCCCAGGCACGCCATTGGACCTCTCCGAGCCGCTCCGTTACCGGGCGCTGGATCAGCCCGACTCCGAGACCCTTGCGCCCGCGGCGTTGCTGGCTCGCGCCGACTACCTTTCGCTGGCCAGCCAGCGCCAGAGCCTGGTGGAGCAGCAGCGCGCCAGCCAGGCCCGCTTCTATCCAAAGCTCAGTGTCAATGGTAACTTTGGGGCCATCGGCCGCAGCATCGGCGGTGTGCAACCCACGGGCTTGGTTCAGGGCCAGATCGACTTCACAGTCTTCGATCGCGACCGCAGTGGCGAAGCGCAGGAGCTTGCCAGCCGCCTCAAGCGCATTGACGATCAGATTGCCGATCTGCGCCGCGGGATCGACGAAGACATCCGCGAGGCGCTCCTCAATCTGGATTCCGCGGCCCAGCAGGTGACCGTCGCCGGGGAAGGCCGTGACCTGGCGCAGCGGGAACTGGAACTTGCGCAGGATCGCTTCCAGTCGGGCACGGCCAACAATGTCGAAGTAGTGACCGCTCAGGATGAGCTGGCCCGCGCCGAGGAGAACTATATCCTTGCTGTCTCCAGCCATGTAGATGCAAAGTTTGCACTCGGCCGTGCCATGGGCGACACGGAAAGGAATATTGTGCAGTTCATGGGAAATCCATAAGCCGGTTTGCAGGCCGCGCTGTGATCGATGTTACTGTTTGCGAGGTTCAATATCATGAAACGAGTTATACCCGT
>JBEKDH010000147.1:0-10390 GCA_050014455.1 Occallatibacter sp. | reverse complement strand
CATCACGCCGGGAACCTTCACGTCCACATCGGCAAGCGGCTCAACCTCGGTAAGCCCCTCGGCCACGACCACCTACACGCTGACCGCGACCAATGCCGCCGGCTCGGTCACGTCCACGACAAAGATCACAGTAACGGCCTCCAGCGGTCCATTGAAGATAACAACCACTTCGTGCTCAGGCGGAACGCAAGGCGCTGCGTATGCAGGCTGCACAATCGCCGCCAGCGGCGGCACGCCGCCGTACACGTATTCGTTAAGCACGGACGTCACCGACTATCCGACATTGCCAGAGGGAATGACTCTCAATTCGGCGACGGGTGTTATCGGCAGTTCGCTGATTGGCGGTCAGGGAACCTACACGCCCGAATTTGTAGTTACCGATTCGACAAGTGCAACGGCGACTCAAGCAATCGCCTTCGCCATCGATGGAAGCAATGCCTTCCTCGCCAACATCTTCCCGTCAACCTCGATCTTTCACCATCGAGTGGACGCGGCCACGACCGGCCTGCCCGTGGATACTTCGCCCGCGGCGCCTATGTACAGCGGCTATCTGCCGGAGGCGCTCAGGGTATACTTCGGGAACAATTCGGGTGCGCCCTGGCCGAATGGTATTCCTGCCATTGAAGTTCCCTATAACCAACCAGACGTGACGGTCACAACCAACGTAAATGGTTATCAATCCTACTTCACCTCCGGTCCGATTCCGGCGTATGCTCCGATTGAGGGCACTGCCAACTCGGTTAGCCAAGGTGGAGACGGGCACGTTCTGGTCTATCTGGAGGCAGGCGGCGGAAACAACCCGGCCCTCTACGAGATGTGGCAGGGAATCTACGCAGGCGGTCCCTGGGACGATTCCTCGAATGCGCTCTGGCCAGACGTAACCTCGAATGACATGACGCCGCAAGAGAAAGGAACATCCGATGCCGCGGGACTTCCGGTGGGTCCGCTGCTGGCCAATGCCGACGAGGTGATCGGGACGGGCTCGCCGAGCGCGCCCAACGGAACAATTCAGCATCCCATCCGCTTCACGCTCAACCATATGCTGAATTACTGGGTGTGGCCCGCCACGCAAACAGCGGGCAACGGGTATTGCACGACTACGGGAGGGGCTGACATTCCCGTGGAATCGGAGATTGCGCAATCTGCAAGCACGGCAACTTCAAGTGTTCCTTATCCCGCAACGTGCAACATGTCGGGAGCCGCCGGCGAGATTTACCGGCTGAAGGCTGCCGTGGCGACTCCCTCTTGCGCTTCAACAAGTCCGCAAGCGGCCATTATCATCACCGCGTTCCGAAACTATGGCATTATCCTGGCCGATAATGGTGACAGCGGAGCGCTGATCGGCACGCCCGACGCGCGCTGGAACGATAGCGATCTTGCGTGCCTTACAAACCTCATCTTGTCCGACTTTGAGCCCGTGAATGTATCGAGCCTGATGGTCAGCAATGATAGTGGAGTAACCGCACATTAGTTACTCTGGCCGGCTGGAGGCGCGGCGCAAGGGAGGATCGCGGCCATACGAAACTGGTGGAAGAGGCAGTTGAGTTATTTGATCGGAAGGGGGGCGGAGCGAGATACTCCCCAGGCTTCGCAGTGTTCCGGGCGATTGACAGACAAACCGGAGACTTCACTAATAATCCGGCTGGCCAGAGCGTCCCAGTATTATACAACTTTCGGGTAGGGGATGGTGATTATCGGCAATCTTTATCGAAACTTCAGGCATTCAGCGAAAACATTGCCGATCTTTATGCAAAAAAGATTGGCAAATGTGAATCAGTTCAGTAAGATGTGCAGATGGTCATTGCAAGGAAACCCGGCCCCACGAACCTGAAGACGCAGGTTGGGATTTGCCTCCTGGCGGGAATTTCCTCGATTGCGCTGGCCGGTGTGGTGGTTACGCTCTCCACTCCGGCCGTGCAAGCGGATGTGAAGCTTTCAAGGCCGGCGGCAACCATGCCTCCCGCGGCTCCAATCCTGAGCGAGACACCGGCGCTGCTTGCGCCGCCGATTGCCCGCAAGTCCAAGCTGGATAAAGGCGCCGATCTTCTGCACGGGATCGCCTCCTGGTACGGCTCGGTGCTCAATGGACATCGCACGGCCAGCGGCGAGCGCTTCGACATGTACGCCATGACGGCCTGCCACCCCACCCTGCCCTTCGGCACGCTGGTGCGCGTGGTGGATCAGAACACCAAGAGGTCGGTGGTGGTGCGCATCAACGATCGCGGCATACTGGACGAGGGCCGGATCATCGACCTTTCGTATGCCGCCGCTCAGGAACTGAAGATCACCAAGGCCGGTCTCGCTCCGGTAGCTTTGGAGATCATCTCGTTGGGGCAGCCAAAGCACAGGAAGTAAACTGGCTATCTTGCTTGTTCGATTCTCGCCCACCTTCAATTCAGCGGTCGCTCATGTGTGGGCGCCACACGCCGTAACCGGCCCAGTTTCTTGTAGTTTCCACCAATTACAAAGAAGT
Source organism: Occallatibacter sp. (assembly GCA_050014455.1). Lineage (GTDB taxonomy): Bacteria > Acidobacteriota > Terriglobia > Terriglobales > Acidobacteriaceae > Telmatobacter. The sequence goes on along the minus strand of JBEKDH010000147.1, from coordinate 7,917 downwards.
ATCATTTTGCCGCAGGGGGGTAGCACCGCTGCGGGCGTCGAACAAAAAAGTAGATCGCAGCGCCAACAATGTTTGCGAAGATAATGATGATAACCCAGACGATCTTGGTGTTGCCCTCGTCCGGTTCGTTCGCGGCGCAATCCGCCAACATCCACACCCAAAATATGAATCCCAATAGGACTGGCAGGAAAAGCAGCAAGCTGAGCATAATCTGTCCTCCTTCGCCAGAGAGTATAACCTGAAGCCTGCCCTTTCTGTGTAGAAACGCCGCAACTGCATTTCGTTTTGCTCGATTGCTATACCAGCGCGCGATGCAGCAGCGGCTCAGATTCCGCGTTGGCGGTGAGGTAGCTGTCGATGGCGGCAGCGGCCTTGCGGCCTTCGGCGATGGCGTGGACGACCAGCGACTGGCCGCGGCGCATATCGCCGGCGGCAAAGATGCCCTTCTCCGAGGTCATGTAATCGGCGTTGGCGGCCACATTGCCGCGGTTGTCGAGCTTCAAACCCAACTGCTCGACCAGGCCGGAGCGCACCGGGCCGAGGAAGCCCATGGCGAGCAAGACGAGGTCCACGTCGAGGGTGAACTCGGTGCCGGGAATGGGGGTAAAGGAGGGCGGCGGACCCACGCGCACCAGGTGCAACTGCGTGACGTTGCCGTTTTCGTCGCCTGTGAAACGAACGCTGTTCACGCCCCAGTCGCGGATGCCGCCCTCTTCGTGGGCGCTTTCGGTGCGCAACTGCAAGGGCCACATCGGCCAGGGAGTAGACGCGGCGCGCTGGGCCGGTGGCTTGGGCATGATTTCGAACTGGTGAACGCTTTTTGCGCCTTGGCGGAGGCTGGTGCCCAGGCAGTCGGCGCCCGTGTCGCCACCCCCGATGATAGCCACGCGCTTGCCGGCGGCATGGATGGCAATGGACGGATCCACGAGATCGCCTTCATTGCGGCGATTCTGCTGAGGCAAGTACTCCATGGCGAAGTGGATGCCTTTCAGTTCGCGGCCGAGGATCTTCAGGTCACGGGGCTGCTCCGAACCGCCGGCAAGCAGAATCGCGTCATAGTGACCGGTCAGGCCCTCGACGGAAACGTTCACGCCGACGTGGGCGTTGGCGACAAAGATGACGCCCTCGGCGCGCATCTGATCGAGGCGGCGGTCGATCACGTACTTCTCCAGCTTGAAACTGGGAATGCCGTAGCGCAGGAGACCGCCGATGCGATCGGCCTTCTCATAGACGGTGACGGAGTGGCCGGCGCGGCGCAACTGCTGCGCGGCGGCCAGGCCCGCCGGTCCGCTGCCCACAATGGCCACGCGCTTGCCGGTGTTCTGCTCGGGAAGCTCGGGACGAATCCATCCCTCTTCCCAGCCGCGCTCGACGATGGAGCGCTCGATGACCTTGATGGAGACGGGCGGCTGATCGATCCCCAGCACACATGCAGCCTCGCAGGGAGCCGGGCAAATGCGGCCTGTGAACTCGGGAAAATTATTGGTGGCGTGAAGTCGCCGGATGGCGGCCTCCCAGCGCCCGTTGTAGGCCAGATCGTTCCAGTCGGGGATCAGGTTGTTGACCGGGCAGCCGGTGTGGCAAAAGGGCACGCCGCAATCCATGCAGCGAGCTCCCTGCTGGCGCTGTTTCTCCTCGGGAAAGGGCTCATAGATCTCGAACCAGTCCTGGAGCCGCTCCCCGACCTTGCGGCGGGTAGGCTGCTCGCGCTCAATCTCAAGAAAACCAGTGACCTTACCCATGCTGCACCTCGGCTGCCGCCGGAAGAGGCGACGAAGTTGTAGGGGGAGTATAGACCTCTTCAACGCGAGCAATGTCCAGGACGCGCTTGTATTCGTGCGGGAATATCTTGATGAAGCGCGGCTGCGCATCAGCCCAGTGCTCCAGAACCCAGGCAGCGCGGGGGCTGCCAGTCAAGTCACGATGGCGCTCGAGCAGTCCGCGGACGCGGTCCACGTCGGAGGCAGCGACGAGCGGCTCCAGATCCACGCCGGCCAGGTTGCAGCGGCGCGTGGAGAAATCGCCCCGATCGTCGTAGACGTAGGCGAAGCCGCCGCTCATTCCGGCGGCGAAGTTGCGCCCCGTCGAACCGAGCACGACCACCGTGCCGTTGGTCATGTATTCGCAGCCGTGGTCGCCGACGCCCTCCACCACCGCCGTAGCGCCGGAGTTGCGCACGGCAAATCGCTCTCCAGCTATGCCGTTCAGGAAGACTTCGCCATTTGTGGCGCCGTAGAGGACGACGTTGCCCACCAGGATGCTCTCCTCAGGCAGGAAGCTGGAGGTCTTAGGCGGATAGGCGATGATGCGCCCGCCGGAAAGGCCCTTCCCCAGATAATCGTTGGCGTCGCCCTCAAGTTCGAGCGTGACGCCGTTGGGTACAAATGCGCCAAAGCTTTGGCCGGCCGAACCTTCAAAGCGGAAGTGGACTGTGCCGTCGGGCAGTCCAGCCGAGCCGTAGCGGCGAGCGATCTCGCCCCCCAGCATGGCGCCTACGGTGCGGTGCACGTTGCGGATGGCGAAGCTGCCGGTGACGGGCGTCCTGGATTCGAGCGCCGGCAGGGCCTTGGCAATCAGCGCGTGATCGAGCGCCTTGGCCAGCCCGTGATCCTGGGCCTGGACCTTGCGCCGCGCCACGCGCGAAGGCAGCGTGGGGGAGTAGAGGATGGAGGAGAGATCGATCCCCTTGGCCTTCCAGTGCAGATCGGCTATGGCGGCATCGATCCGGTCCACGCGGCCCACCATCTCATCGACAGTGCGGAAGCCCATTCTGGCCATGTGCTGGCGAACCTGTTCGGCAACAAAGAAAAAGAAGTTGACCACATGCTCCGGCTGGCCGGTAAAACGTGCGCGCAGCACCGGATCCTGGGTGGCGATGCCCACCGAGCAGGTATTCAAGTGGCATTTGCGCATCATGATGCAGCCCATTGTGATTAGCGGCATGGTGGCAAAGCCAAACTCCTCGGCGCCCAGCAGCGCGGCGATCACCACATCGCGGCCGGTCTGCAGCTTGCCGTCGGTCTGCACCTTGATGCGGCTGCGCAAATCGTTCAGCAGCAGCACCTGCTGCGTTTCAGCCAGACCCAGTTCCCAGGGCAGCCCCGCGTGCTTGATTGAGCTGAGAGGCGAAGCGCCGGTGCCGCCGTTGTCGCCGGATATGAGCACCACATCGGCGTGGGCCTTGGAGACGCCGGCGGCGACCGTTCCCACACCCACCTCAGAGACCAGCTTGACGGCGATGCGCGCCTGAGGGTTCACATTCTTCAGGTCGTAGATCAGCTGCGCCAAGTCTTCAATGGAGTAAATGTCGTGGTGCGGCGGCGGCGAAATCAAGCCCACGCCGGGAATGGAGTGGCGGGTTCTGGCGATGATGGCGTCCACTTTGTGGCCGGGCAACTGGCCGCCCTCGCCAGGCTTGGCCCCTTGCGCCATCTTGATCTGGATCTCGTCGGCATTGACCAGATAATTGGTAGTCACGCCAAAGCGTCCGCTGGCCACCTGCTTGACGGCGCTGCGGCGGGAGTCGCCGTTGGCGTCGGGCTTGAAGCGCTCTTCGTCTTCGCCGCCCTCGCCAGTGTTCGACATTCCGCCCAGGCGGTTCATGGCGATAGCCAATGTCTCGTGCGCTTCTTTGCTAATAGATCCGAAGCTCATGGCGCCGGTGGTGAAGCGCTTGACGATCTCCTTGGCCGGCTCGACCTGATCCAGCGGAATGGGCGTGTCGGCGTCTTTCAGCTTGAGCATGCCGCGCAGCGTGCACAGGTGGCGGCTCTGTTCATCGATCAGGTCCGCGTATTCCTCGAATGTGGCGAAACTGCCTTGCCGCACCGCCTGTTGCAGCTTGGAGATGGTCAGCGGGTTCACGGAGTGATACTCGCCGCCCTCGCGATACTGATATTGGCCGCCGACCGTCAGGTCAGTCTCGGAATCCGTGAGCGGCTGGAAAGCGTATGCGTGCTTGAGCTGCGCCTCGCGGGCCAGAACCTCCAGGCCCACGCCCTCGATGCGCGACGCGGTTCCGGCGAAGTACGCATCCACAAGCTGCCGGTTCAATCCCACGGCCTCGAAGACCTGCGCGCCGCGATAGCTTTGCAGGGTGCTGATGCCCATCTTCGAGAAGGTCTTGAGCAGGCCCTTGTTGATGGCCTTGATGAAGTTCTTTTCGGCGTATTCGGCGGTGAGGGTGGCGGGCAGCAGGTTGCGCCGCTTGAGGTCGTGAACCGTCTCGATGGCCAAGTAGGGATTGACGGCGCTGGCGCCGTAACCGATGAGCAGGGCAAAGTGCATCACCTCGCGCGGCTCGCCGCTCTCGATGATGAGCGCCACCTGGGTGCGGGTCTCGTCGCGCACCAGCCGGTTGTGCACGGCGGCCAGGGCCAGCAGGCTGGGAATAGGCGCGTAGGTTGGATCGACACCGCGGTCGGAGAGAATCAGCAGGGTATAACCGGAGCTCACCGCATGAGCCGCGCGATTGCTCAAATCGTCAAGCGAGTGCTTGAGCCCGTGCTCGCCGTCCGCGGCGCGGAAAAGCGCCGGCAAGGTGGTGGCCAGCAGATCGCCGGAGGAGACGCGGCGCAGCTTCTCCAAGTCGCGGTTGGTCAGGATCGGATGGGGCAGCTTGAGCGTGTGGCAGTTGTCCGGCGCCTCGTCCAGAATGTTGCGCTCCGTGCCGATGTAGCTGATCAGGGACATCACCAGCTCTTCGCGGATGGGATCGATGGGCGGATTGGTCACCTGCGCAAAAAGCTGCTTGAAGTAGTTGAACAGCGGCTGCGGGCGGTCGGAGAGGCAGGCCAGCGGCACATCGGTGCCCATGGCGCCCACCGGTTCCGCACCTGTGGAGCACATCGGTATCAGCAGCACTTTGAGATCTTCTTCGCTGTAGCCAAAGGCGCGCTTCCTGCGAAGGATGGTCTCGTGGTTTGCCCCAATCACCCGCGAAGGCTCGGGCAGATGGTCGAGCGTGATCTGCTGCTCCTTGAGCCAGGCCGCGTAAGGCTGGCGGCCGGCCAACTGCTTTTTGATTTCGGCGTCGGAGACGATGCGCTGCTGGACCGTATCCACCAGGAACATGCGGCCCGGCTGCAGGCGCCCCTTCTTGCGCACATCTTCGGGCGGAACGTCGAGAACACCGGCCTCGGAGGCCAGCACCACCAGATCGTCCTTGGTGACGACGTAGCGGCCGGGGCGCAAGCCGTTGCGGTCGAGCGTTGCGCCGATCACGCGTCCATCGGTGAAGGCGATCGCCGCCGGGCCGTCCCAGGGCTCCATCAGCGAGGCATGGTACTCGTAAAAGGCACGCTTGTCTTCGTCCATGTCCGGGTTGCCGGACCAGGCCTCGGGAATCAGCATGGCCATCACATGGGGCAGCGACCGGCCCGACTGGAAGAGGAACTCGACGGCGTTGTCCAGCGAGCCGGAATCGCTGCCGCCGGGGGTGATGACCGGATAAAGCTTGTCGATGTGGCCCTCGTAGAGCGGGCTCTCCAGCACCGACTGGCGGGCGCTCATCCAACTGATGTTGCCGCGGATGGTGTTGATTTCGCCGTTATGGGCCACATAGCGGTACGGGTGGGCGAGCTTCCAACTGGGAAAGGTGTTGGTGGAAAAGCGCTGGTGAATCAGGCACAGGGCGCTTTTGACCAGCGGATTGGCCAGTTCGTAGTAGAACCTTTCAATCTGCGGCGCCAGCATCAGCCCCTTGTAAACGATGGTGCGGCAGGAGAAGGAGGGAACGTAGAAGGTGTCCTTGTCCTCGATCTCCGAGGCCGCAATCTCGTTTTCCGTGCGGCGGCGGATGCGGTAGAGGAGGCGCTCGAAGGCATCCTCGTCCAGCCCGGCCGGCCGGCTCACGAAGAGCTGTTCGATGTAGGGCTGGGAGGCGCGCGCTTGGCGGCCCACCGCGTCCCCATTGATGGGCGTATCGCGCCAGCCGAGGACGGTCAAGCCCTCCTCGCGGGCAATGCGCTCAAAGACGCCCTCGCACTGCAGGCGGTCCTGCCGGTCGACGGGCAAGAAGCACATGGCCACGCCGTATGCGCCCGGCTCCGGCAACCGGATACCCAGCACGCCGCACTCACGCGCGAAGAACTCGTGCGGAATCTGGATGAGGATGCCGGCGCCGTCGCCCGTCTCCGGATCGCAGCCCGCCGCGCCGCGGTGGGTCAGGTTGATCAGAACCTCGAGGCCCTTGCGGACGATTTCATGGCTCTTCTCGCCGCGGATGTTGGCGACCAGTCCCATTCCGCAGGCATCGTGCTCATTCCGTGGATGATAGAGACCCTGCGGATGAGGTGTGCGGAGACGGCAATCCGATTTGTCCAATGTGTTCATGGCATCCCTTTCCAATGAACCTTTTGCGGTGCGGAGTGCGTTGGCTAGCCGGAAAGACACAAACCCCTGCAATTCCCGCCGAGGAAATCGCCCTGGTCTTTCTTGGAGTGGCTTGCCGGAGCAGGCCGGGCCCCGGTTGGGACTAACCTGAATCTTTAATATACCGAAAAAACCGATTCTCTGCTGAAGATCCTCGCGCGGGCAGAGGCCGGGCGCTCGGCTCCGGCGCGATTCCGGCAGTCGTTCCTGCATGCGCTGGCGTGGCTTCGCGGCCCGGTCAGCACCGGCTGAGAGCGCCCATTCTGCGCGCGCCTGAGTCCCTAGTTCCTAGTCCCTAGTCCCTGTTTTTCACCCCTGATCGCGCCAAAGCACCACGCCGCCGAGCAGCCCGCTCTCGTTGGAGACGATGCTTACGTTGCTGGCGGGCGTGAAGAGGATCTTCTTGGTGTTGCCGCCGCCGATGAAGAGATGGTCCCAGTTGAAGAGGGCTTCGGTCGACTTGATCGCTGCCTCGATGAAGTCGTTCCAGCGCGCCTTGCCGAACTTGTCGAGTCCGCGGCGGCCCAGGTAGTCCTCGTAGGTCATGCCCTTTTTGCGCCAGATCTGGTGGCCCAGCTCCAGGCCGGGGCAGAGATGGCCGTTGGTGAAGAGCGCCGAGCCCAGCCCGGTGCCCAGCGTCAGCACCAGCTCCACTCCATGGCCCTTGATGGCGCCGTAGCCGGCGACATCGGCATCGTTGCCCACGCGGACAGGCTTCTTGAAGCGCTTCTCCAGCTCCGCCTGCAGCGGGAAGCCAGCCGCCCACAGCGGATGCAGGTTGAAGGCGCCGAAGGTGGCGCCGTGCTTGACCACGCCCGGAAAGCCGACCGAAACGCGGTCGAAACCTCCCATAAGCTTGCGCAACTCCTCCAGCCCGGCCAGCACCGCGTCCGGAGTTGGCACCTCCGGCGTGAGCACGCGCTGGCGCTCGCTCACCGGCTTGCCCTCCGGGTCAAGCAGCATGGCCTTCAGCCCCGAGCCGCCAATGTCGATGGACATGGTGATGGGGCCAGCGGTGGTGGGCGTAGCGCTCGGCGAAGCGGCGGGCGCGGAAGCGGCGAGGGTTGCGGGCTTGGTTGTCATGTCGAATGAATTGTACTGCGAGCGGGCCGGTTTGCAAGGCCTGAGTTTTGGAAGACTAGGAATGCACCTCGCCCGAGCTTCAAACTGCTCTCTGTATACGCCCCAGGGCCGGCCCAAATATGGATGGTAGCGTCCTCTCCGTTACGTGGATGGCTCCCAATGTTGAATGCCGAAGCGATGACTTGACCGGCAGAGATCCCGGAGGCCGCTTGCGCACCTCGGTCAGATTCACCATGCAGAGCAATTCGCCGATGCGCGTGCGGGAAGTGGAGGCATCGAGGCTCTTCACCGCGGCCAGGTATTCTAGGGCGTGTTCACACTACCTTCAGTGCCTCGACGATCAAGGCGAAGTTGAGGAATGCAAGGAACACGACGTCGAGCTTTTCGAAGCGGGAGAAGATGCGCCGGAACCCTTTGATCCGCCTGAAGAGGCGTTCCACTTCGTTTCTCTTCTTGTAGAGT
>JBEKDH010000146.1:0-10443 GCA_050014455.1 Occallatibacter sp. | reverse complement strand
GATGTCGTTCCTTGCCAAACTCTAGCCCTACTTATGTGACGTTCAATCTCGTCGAGCCCGCTGTTCAGGCCACTCTAACGGCTGAACGTCACATAACCGGTAAGACAACATAATCGGCGTTATGTTGGGCAAAACATAACGCCGACTACATCAGCCTCTACCACGGCAACGCCGAATTGCTCACCAAATCGCTTGCCGTCATTCAGCAAGCATCGGCAACCATCCTCGACGCGCTCTTCGCCGAGGAAGCGGAGCCACTCGCACAGGCCAGCTAAACCCGCACACCTGAGCGGGCGCGCTTCGCCGTGCCCGCTTGCGCATTCACTCTCAACAAGCAAAGGAGAAGACTCTTATGACGACCGAAGTTCAGTCGGAGTATCGCAACCTGCCACTCGCAAGCCTTAGCGAATCTGGCATGAATCCACGCCGTAATTTTGACGAAACCGCGCTCAACGAGCTGGCCGAGTCTATTCGCACTCAGGGCTTGCTCTCGCCGTTGACTGTACGCCCCAAAGGGCCGCAAACCTTCGAGATAGTTGCCGGAGCGAGACGCTATCGCGCCGCGCAGTTAGCCGGTCTCGAATCCATCCCCGTTCGCATTGTCGAACTCACCGACGCCCAGGCGCTCGAAACCTCCATCGTGGAAAACCTTCAAAGACGGGACGTGCATCCGTTGGAAGAAGCAAGCGGCTTCGCCGCGCTCTTGCGGCTTGAGGAGCCGCAGTATTCCATCGAGCAGATTGCCGCCAAATGCGCCAAGAGTCCGGCATACGTCCTTGCTCGTATCAGGCTCACCGAGCTTTCGCCAGCAGTGACCGAGGCGTTTCTCAAAGACGAGATCGGCACCGGCCACGCGCTCTTGCTGGCGAAGTTGCAGCCCGCGCAACAGGAAGAAGCCCTCACCGCTTGCTATCAGGAGCAGTTTGGCAGCGGCAACAAGTCGAAGCGCATCCTGCTACCCGTCCGCCAGCTTCAACAGTGGATTGAGCACAACATTCTCTTGGAGCTTGCATCCGCGCCGTTCTCAAGAGAGGACGCCGAGCTTGCGCCGGAGTCTGGCGCTTGCCTCGATTGCCCGAAACGCACCGGGCACAACACGCTGCTTTTCGAGGGCATGGCCGCGCAGCACGATAGCTGCTCGGACCCCAAGTGCTACGCGGCGAAGTTGGACGCGCACGTCCGGCAGACCGTCGCAGCAAAACCGAAGCTGGTTCAGATCAGCACCGCCTATGGGCCGCAGAAGGAAGGCAGCGCGGCGGTCCCGCGCAACAAGTATGTCGAGATTCGCAGCGACAAGCCCACCAACCCGAAGCAGCACGATTGGCCGGAGTACAAGACCTGCAAGTTCACCACCGAGGCCATCGTCACCGAAGGCAGCGAGAAGGGCGAACTCCGCCGCGTCTGTGCCAATCCCGAATGCCCCGTACATCACGCCCGCAAGCCGAGGCCCACGACCGATGCAGCCGTCAAAGCCGAACAGGAGAAGCGCCGCCGCGAGGAGGCCATTGCCCAGGTCACGGGCTTGCGCGTCCTCAGCGCCATCCGCGAAGCCGTCCCCGTTCGTCTGATGAAACGCGACCTGCTGTTTGTGGTCGAGCGCCTCGCCGCCGTCTTGGACGAGCGCCGTCTGGCCATCGTTTTGCGGCAGCACAACCTCGGGAAGCCGAACAGCGCCGCCGATGCCCCGGCCAAACTGCTTGCGGCTTTCCTTCAAAGGTCCGACGAAAGCACTCTCGGACGCCTTTTGGTCGAAGTGGCCATCCTGCAAACGGCGCACTCGCCGAACGAATCCGGCAAGGCGCTCCGCGAGGCCGCCGACTTCTACAAGGTCGATGTGGCTGGCATCACCGCCAAGGTCAAGCAGGAATTCGCCGCCAAAGACAAGGCGAAGGATGTAAAGAAGGCCACGCCGAAGCCACCGGCAAAGGGCGCAAAGGAGAGCAAAGCGGCGTAATTCCAACCAATCGTCTTCCCGCGGAGCCTGCCCCACAGGCTCCGCGTTCTTCTGCGTTCCTGCCCGCCTACTTACCCTGCATGAGGCTCCTGCCACCTGGCAGGAGCGCCTGTTTCCTCCCACCCGACGGTCAGGAGCGCGCCGATGAAGTAGCTGTCGATATCGTGCCCCGTTTGGCTTCGTGCCTTCGCAACCGGATCTCGACCGGCGCGCCGCACGCACCATCGGCGGTGCGTTCTTTGAACGCACCTACTCCAATCGGGGCCAGCGAGCATTCCATCAAGTCACGAATGTGCGAGTCTCTCGCTCTAAGCCTCGTGACTTATGATGAGAAGTTATGTTGTTGACGATTACCAGCACGCGCCCGCCGGCCACGGACCTGGGCTACCTGCTTCACAAGAATCCGGATCGGGTACAGTCATTCGATCTTTCTTTCGGCAAGGCGCACGTCTTTTACTCTGAGGCAACGCCCCAGCGCTGCACGGCGGCGTTGTTGCTCGATGTCGATCCGGTTGCGCTGGTTCGCACGCGGCGGGGACCGTCGGGTGAAGGCGGCGCTCTGGATCAATACGTCAACGACCGGCCTTTCGTCGCTTCGTCGTTTCTCAGTGTTGCCATCGCCCGCGTGCTCGGGAGCGCGCTTGCCGGAACCAGCAAGGGGCGTCCGGAGTTGGTGGATCAGCCATTACCGCTGGTCGCGCGAATCGCTGTCCTGCCATGCCGCGGAGGTGAGGATATCCTGAAGCGGCTGTTCGAGCCACTCGGCTATGCCGTCAGGGCCGAACACCATGCGCTTGACGAGAAGTTCCCGGAATGGGGCGAGAGCAATTACTACTCTGTGGAGCTGGAACAGGAGATCAGCCTGCAGAAGCTGCTGACGCACATGTATGTGCTGATTCCGGTGCTCGACGCCGAGAAGCACTACTGGGTCGGCCAGGACGAGGTGGAAAAACTGCTTCGTCATGGCGAGGGTTGGCTGCAAGCGCATCCCGAGCGGGAACTGATTGTAATGCGCTACCTGCGTTACCAAAAGCGATTGGCATCGGAGGCGCTGGCTCGGCTTATGGGCGACGAAGAGGCCGAGCCGGAAGCCGAGCAGGAGAGGAAAGCCGAGCAGGAAGAGGCCATTGAGAAGCCGATCGCTCTGAACCAACTGCGAGTGGAAGCTGTGATGCAAGCCGTCACCGATTCAGGGGCCACGCGCGTCATCGATCTTGGTTGCGGCGAGGGCAGGCTGCTGCGGGAGCTGCTCAAGCAGAAGCAGATTCAGGGAATCGCCGGCATGGACGTTTCGCATCGCAGCCTTGAGATCGCCAGCGAGCGGCTGCATTTTGACACCATGCCACCGAAGCAGAAGGAGCGCATTCGTCTCTTCCAGGGATCGCTCATGTATAAGGACAAGCGGCTCGCGGGTTTTGAGGCGGCAACCGTTGCGGAGGTGATCGAGCATCTCGATCCGCCGCGCCTGGCGGCCTTTGAGCGGGTTGTCTTTGAGAATGCGAAGCCGAACACCATCATCATTACCACGCCGAATTCGGAGTACAACGTTCGCTTCGAAACGCTGCCTGCCGGTCAATTCCGGCACAAGGACCACCGATTCGAATGGACGCGAGCAGAGTTCCAATCCTGGGCCGGCGACGTGGCGCGGCGGTTTGGATACACGGTCACTTTCCGCCCGGTGGGCAATGAGGATGCTGAAGTTGGATCGCCGACGCAGATGGGAGTGTTCACGAAGTGAAGATCACTATCCCTGAACTCTCGCTCGTGGTGCTCATCGGCCCTTCCGGTTCCGGCAAATCTACCTTTGGCCGCGCGCATTTCAAACCGACTGAGGTTCTGTCTTCGGACTTTTGCCGTGGGCTTGTTGCCGACAACGAAAACGACCAGACCGTCACGGGCAATGCGTTTGAGATTCTTCACTTCATCGCCAGAAAGCGGCTGGCGTTGGGGCGGCTCACGGTGATCGACGCCACCAACGTGCAACCGGATTCGCGCAAGGCGCTGGTTGAACTTGCGCGCGAGTTCCACGTGCTCCCGGTGGCGCTGGTCTTCAACTTCCCGGAGAAGCTTTGCCAGGAGCGGAACCGTACCCGGCCGGACCGAGACTTCGGCCCTCACGTCATCCGCAATCAGTCGCAACAGTTGCGGCGTTCGCTGCGCGGGTTGGAGCGCGAAGGGTTCCGGCACGTCCACATTTTCAACGATCCCGCCGAGCTCGAAGGGCTTGAGATCGAGCGCCAGCCCCTATGGAACAACCTCAAGCACGAACATGGGCCGCTCGACATTGTTGGTGATGTGCATGGCTGTTTCGATGAGATGAATACGCTTTTGCAGCAACTTGGCTACACGGTCGAGCCGGATGGCGCCGATTTCCGCGTCACTCCGCCCGATGGACGCAAGGCGGTTTTCGTCGGCGATCTAGTCGATCGCGGGCCCAAAATCACGGAGGTTCTGCGGCTTGTGATGGGGATGGTGAAGGCCGGAACGGCTTTCTGCGTGCCCGGAAATCACGACGTCAAACTCATGCGGAAGCTGCGCGGGAAGGATGTCAAAATCACCCACGGGCTTGCCGCTTCGCTGGCGCAACTGGAGCCGGAGAGCGAAGAATTCAAGCGCCAGGTTGCCGACTTTATCGACGATCTGGTCAGCCACTATGTCTTCGACGAAGGCCGCCTGGTGGTGGCCCATGCGGGCATGAAAGAGGAGATGCAGGGCCGGGGCTCGGGGGCGGTCCGCTCGTTTGCGCTCTTCGGGGAAACGACCGGCGAGACGGATGAATACGGCCTTCCCGTTCGCTATAACTGGGCGGCCGAGTACCGCGGCAAGGCGATGGTTGTCTACGGTCACACACCAGTCGCAGAGCCCGAATGGCTGAACCGGACCATCGATATTGATACCGGTTGCGTCTTCGGAGGCAAGCTCACTGCGCTTCGATATCCGGAGAGAGAATTGGTTTCCGTGCCGGCCCTTCGGGAGTACTACGCGCCGTCGAAACCGCTCCTGCAAGATGGGGCAGCGGACCAGTCCATCATGCCTCTGACCCAACAGCAGCAGTTGGATGATCTGCTCGACATCGACGATGTGATCGGCAAGCGGATTGTTGCAACCCGCCTGCACGGCAACCTGACAATCCGCGAAGAAAACGCCATCGCCGCGCTTGAAGTCATGAGCCGTTTTGCAGTGAATCCGAAGTGGCTGATCTATCTGCCGCCGACCATGTCGCCATCGGAGACAAGCAGCGAGCCGGGCCTGCTCGAACACCCGGCGGAGGCCTTCGACTACTTTCGCAACGCGGGTGTAGAACAGGTCATTTGCGAGCAGAAACACATGGGTTCGCGCGCGGTTGTCATCGTCTGCCGCGACCGCGATGCCGCCCGGCGGCGCTTCGGAGTCGCGGAGGATGAGGCTGGAACTTGCTACACCCGGACAGGGCGGCGATTCTTTGCCGACGCCGCTCTCGAACGGGAATTCCTGAATCGCATTCGCAATGCGGTGGACAAGGCCGGTCTCTGGGATGAACTGAAGACCGATTGGCTGTGCCTCGATTGCGAACTGATGCCGTGGTCAGCCAAGGCGCAGGACCTGCTTCGTCACCAATACGCACCCGCTGGAGCAGCTGCTAAAGCGGCCTTGTCGCAGGCCGTCAACGCCTTGAAACTCGCAGCGAATCGCCTGCCGGAGGCGGCGGCGATGCGCGATTGGTATGAGCAGCGGGTGGGTATGGCGGCGGCATATGTCGAGGCGTACCGCCGCTATTGCTGGCCGGTGCATTCGTTGCTTGATTTGAAGCTCGCGCCCTTCCATTTGCTCGCTGGCGAAGGTGCGGTCTACACCGACAAGGACCACGTCTGGCACATGCACATCCTTGGCAAACTGGCCCAGGCCGACCCTAAGCTGCTGCTCGCAACGCCGCACCGAGTCGTCAACTTGCAGGAGCCGGATGCCGTCGCTGGGGCTTTTGTTTGGTGGCAGGAGCTGACGGCCGCGGGCGGCGAAGGAATGGTGGTCAAGCCGCTCCAGTTCGTCGCCAGAAGCAAGCGCGGAATCATCCAGCCGGCGGTGAAGTGCCGGGGAGTGGAGTACCTTCGAATCATCTATGGCCCCGAGTACACGGCGCCGCAGAATCTGGAGCGGTTGCGCTCACGCGGCCTTGGCACTAAACGCTCACTGGCCCTTCGCGAGTTCGCCCTGGGGATCGAAGCCTTGCAGCGGTTCGTGGAACGCGAACCTCTGCGGCGCGTGCACGAATGCGCCTTTGCCGTTCTGGCGCTGGAGAGTGAGCCTGTAGACCCGAGGCTGTAGGTGTGCTGCAAGTTATCGGCCGGTCCTATAGACCGGCTTTTGGCGGCGGGCGGCATTCCATTTCAAGGATGCGCCCGCCGCCGCGCTGCTTTGCAGCGGTTGCAGGATGACACGTCATCCCCAATCGGGGAGCTGTAAGGCCACTTCCGTATACGTTTGTCAACGTATTGTGTTTCAGTGACTTGAGTATTCACGTTTACATGCGTAAACCTGAGATTGTCCTGCGGCAAACACGGAATAATCGAAGATGGCAGTCACTGAATCAGATTCTGACCGTCAAATGGATTGACACATAAGAAACCCTGCCATAGCTTGCGGGTGAGGCGCGTGACTTATGTTCTTCGCAGACTCCAGGCCGCCTAAACTGATTCCGCCATGCGCTCCCGCCGCTCGGGCGACCGAGTTGTTCCGCGCCAAATCCATTGCCACCCGCCTCACGGAAGCCGAGTTTGCCGAGGTGGAGGCCGCTGCCATGCGCGCCCAGAAAAAGGTGGCGGAATGGCTCCGCGATGCGGCTCTTGCCCAAGCCCGCAGCGCTCAGGAAGAGAAGACCGACCCTATCTTGCTGGCTGAACTGATGGGCATTCGCACCCTGATGCTTAACCTTCTCGCCGCTGCTTCCAAGGGGCCGTTGACGGAGGAATCGCTACGCAAAATATCGGCGTATGCCGAGTCCATCAAGCACCAGAAAGCCGATGAATTCATGGCGAATTTGCGTACCAACTCCGGCGCTCAACCACCGGATGGAGAGCCATGAAATCGCCGCGCTGGCAGACGGCTTTGCCAATCCTGCTTCTTGTCTTTTTAGTTTTCGGCGGGTGCTTGGCCAGCCTGCCGCGCGCCACCTGGCTTTGGTGGGCCGTTCCCCCGGTCGAACTCTACTACTCCGATGCTTACTTCCATAGCACGATGGCGCACGGGAATCCGGCCGCCACTGCCAGAGTGCAAATGCTCTACAAAACAGCGCCAGGACGACCAGATCAGCTCGTGGATGAGCACGATGTTGTCGCCGATGGTCCAGGGAATCAGCGCGACATTCGCATCCCAATGCACCTCAGTACCACTGCCCGAAGCGCCGGTTGGAGCGAGCTGATTCAGGGGCCGAAAGTCGAGGTTAACGCTGCCGAATTGGAGCAATTCTTGCGGGCTGAATTCTACGGCGGCCAAAGTTTCTGGCAGCTTTTCGAGCGGCCCATTCTCGGGGCATTTGGTCTCATTTTCGTCGTGCTTGCCGTGCGCGAATGGTTCACTGAAAGATTGCGCCGAGTGAAGGTCAGACGCCTCATCGTGTGGCCGGAATCCCTGCAGGATGACGGACAGGATCGGAGGGTCAAACTGCTTGACCTCCAGCGGCCAATGTGCCTAAGGGATCGCCCGGCATCCCGGTCCATAGACCTCTTGAAAAGGGGGGCCGATTGGGTCGTCTACAAGTTCAGCAATAGAAAATGCAAACGCAGCCCTTTCTCCGGTGGATCGCCATGTGCCGCAGAACCACTTGCGGCGGCTGTTACGCCTCCTCAAATGACCACGATTCAGCAAACTGATTCGAGTCTGCAACCAGAGCCGAAGGCGTCTCCTTCCAGCCTCCGGAAGAAGCCGGTCAGAGGGCACTCGATCTTCCCTGGAACATCGAGGCAAGGAGCTGGGAATGAGAAGGTTGATAGTTGGGATGAATCGCAATGGATTGACTGAGCCGATGGTCGTATGAATCGCAGGAGATCCATCCGGATATACAACGCCAATCCGGTCCAGAGATATTACTCGAAGAAGCTATTCTCAGGGGAGCAATGTGTGCGCTTTATGCGCTCAGCAAGAGAGAGCAACAGCATTCTTGATCCTCTTCATTTTGGCCAAGCATTCCCTTTCAATATCGGTCGGATTCATTCCTCGGATTACCCGCCTATCCTTCCCCAAAGGCGCAGCGTCTTACCTATGCTTTTCTGCGGAGATTAGCGTTTGCAATATCCTCGGCAACCTCAGTCGATAAACCACCTTTCACGACTACCAATCAAGGCTGTAAGTGTTAGTCGAATGACATGCCGAATTACGGCTTAAGTCGGTAAACCCGAGCTACTCATGCAAAGGAAGCGTGAAGACTGTAAAGAAATATCTTAGTAGTCGCATAACCATTCTGAATTCAAGTTAGTCTAAGTCTGAAGGCAGAAATGAGATGCTGCCGCGCTCGTTGCGGAGTCAAAGCGCATGTTAACGATTTCCAAACCATTGTCGGCAGGGCAGGCCTGCACGTACCATGCCCGCGAGTTTACGTCTGACCGGCAGAACTACTGGAGCCGCGATCCGCAGGTGCAGAGCGAGTGGCGGGGCAGGCTTGCGCACGAGTGGGGTCTGAGCGGTTCCGTTGGAGCCGAGGAGTTTGCCCGATTGAGCGAAGGACAGCACCCTGAAAGCAGGGCGCAACTGGTTCAGTACCAGCCTGCGAGAACCTACGAGAACGAGTATGGCAAGGCAATCACCAGTGTCGACCATCGCGCCGGATGGGACGCCACATTCTCGGCGCCGAAGTCCGTCTCTCTTACCGCGCTTGTGGGCGGAGATGAACGTATTCGTTTGGCGCACCGCGAAAGCGTTCGCGTCGCACTCGGCGAATTGGAGCGGTACACGCAGGCGCGAATCGGCAACGTTCATGCACCGGAAACCACAGGCAAGTTCATCGCGGCCGCCTTCGAGCATGATACCGCTCGCCCAGTGGATGGTTACGCGGCGCCGCAACTTCACACTCATGCTGTCGTCTTCAACATGACTGAGCGCGAGAACGGCCAGACGCGCGCGCTCCAAGAACGCAGCCTCTTTCAGTCACAACAGTACGCGACCAGTGTCTATCGTTCCGAGCTCGCCATGCGGTTGCAAGGACTGGGATACGAGATCGAACGCGGCAAGCATGGCCAGCCGGAGATCAGGGGCTACACGCAGGAGTATCTGGATGCATCGAGCCCACGGCGAGCGCAGATCATGAGCCATCTCCAGGAGATCGGCAGGGAGGGTGCGGGCGCTGCGCAAGTTGCCGCGCATCGCACACGCGACAGTAAGGAGATTCACTCACCAGAGGAGGTGTTGCGGCGGCACCGCGAACTGGCCGCGCAATTTGGCCATCAGGCGGATCATGTCGTGGCCCAGGCGCGCGAGCATTCACTGTTCCAATCATCCAGCCCGGACAAGATCGAACAGCAAGCCGTCACATATGCCCGCAATCACGTCTTCGAGCGCTTTGCCGTGCAAGATGAACGGAACATCTTGCAGGCTGCGATAGGCCGCAGCATGGCGCAATCGACTTACGAACAAGTGCGGCACGAATTCGCGCAGCGAGTCCACCATGGAGAGTTCATTGCCATTGGTTCTGTTGATGGACGTGCCGCGCCAATGTACACAACCGCCGAGATGGTCCGTATGGAGCAGGAGATCATCACTCGAATGCAGAGTGGAAACCAACGCACTTACGCCGATCCAATGCTCGTCTCGCCATCGCAGAGGATTGCAATCGAGGACCATCATACGGAATTAAATCCCGCACAGCGCCAAGTGGTTGATGACATTTTTGTGAGCCGGGAGAAGATCGTCGGCTTGGACGGTGTCGCCGGTACTGGTAAGACTACGACGCTTGCGGTGATCCGTGAGGGCGTAGAGGCGGAAGGGTACAGGGTCGAAGGCTTTGCTCCAACCTCACGCGCGGCGCAAAAACTGGCCGAGGCAGGCATCGAGACCTCAACGTTGCAACGTCATCTTGCGCGAGGAGAGCAGCCGGATACTGGCGAGAAGAGGCTCTATATACTCGATGAGTCGTCGCTCGCTTCGACGCGCCAGATGCATGAGTTCATAAATCGGCTTCATCCAAAGGATCGGGTTCTCTTGGTCGGCGATACACGGCAGCATGAAGCTGTTGAAGCAGGCCGTCCTTTCGCGCAGCTTCAAGAGGCCGGGATGCGAACGGCAAAGCTCGAAGAGATCGTGCGACAGAAGGATCCGGAATTGAAGCAGGCCGTCGAGCAGTTGGCGCGCGGTCAAGTCGGCGCGGCGCTCGAAAATCTTGACCGGCAACGCCGTGTGCATGAAGTAAAAGGGTACGAGGAGCGCATCACTGCAATTGCGCGCGAATATGCCAAGTCGCCGGAAAGCACTCTTGTTGTATCGCCAGACAACCACTCGCGCACTGATATCAATCAGCGCATCCA
>JBEKDH010000145.1:0-10546 GCA_050014455.1 Occallatibacter sp. | reverse complement strand
AATGCCAACTGCGAATCCGTATAGATGGAATACATAAGGTCGATCAGCGCAATGGCAAACTGCGCCGCATACAATCCGCTTTCCGGCGGCTCCTGCGGCGGATTCCATTCCACATACGGACGGGCGCTTGCGCTTGGAACGCCGCCTGGAATCGGCTTCTGCGGAAGGTCACCCGTTTTACGCTGGTCGTTCAGCCGTTCCTCCAGCCCAACCAGCTCCTTGCGCTCCCGCAGCTCCTTCAGAATCCCCTCATACCGGTTTATATGGTCCCCATGAGACTTCTCCATCTCCGGTGTGCGCGGATACCAGATGGAATACATCCGGTCAAACAAGTCGGGTATATCCGCCCGGTCTTTGACCTTTGTCTCCCTGGGCGAAAGCGCCGGCTGGATGGCCGTCATGGCGATATGGTGACCCAGCCTCCGATAGGCCTCGAACAGCGTCTCGGTAAACCACTGGTTGGCCGTCGAATCTTGCGGAAACTGCGCACTCTTCAACTGATGCGCCAGCAAATCCGCCGGCTCATCCCCCACCAGCGACGACTTCATATACACAATCGTTCCCGTATACTTGTCGGCGCCCTCGTCCCCCAGGCACTCGCATGCCGTAGCCACCGCCGCCGGGGCTCCCGCTCCTCGCGGCGGAGGATAGCGAATTGTTCCCACCACGCAATGCGCCTTGCTGTAACCCGTATCCTCCTGTATCTGTAACGGCCGCAGATCCAGATCGATCTCCGCTCCAAAATCCGCTCTGCACTTGGTGATCGCCCCGCCCATCCCCTCGAACTTCATCTCCGGATCTTGTTCGGCATCGCAAACCACAATGTAGGTACACCGCCGCCGCACCAGTTCATACAGTCCCATATTCTCAAAGTGGCCGCCGTCGCTCAGATTCACATACTCCGCGCCATCGCCCACCGCTCCGAACAACTCCTTGAAAAGGTGCCAAAGGGCAAACCGGGGCGTTGAGCGGCCGCTGATCGCGGGCCAGGCGTCCGTCTTCCGCGTATTCGATATCCACCAACCCAGCCGCACATTGAAGAACGTCATCAGGAACGCCAGAGCCGGATTGCTGTTATACCCCTGATTGGGATTCAGCGCCGCCCCCGATATGGCGACCGCGGAGTCCAGAGCGATGCCCCCGCCCCGATAAGCATATTCATCCGTCGGAACATAGCCGTTATAACTCACCTTTCCGTCCCGCTCCCCGTCCGTCCACGAGACGCTGTAGCCTGACAGCAGAGGCGTAAAGGCAAAGCTCGTTCCTTTCCGCTCCTGCGTCGCAAGGTCTTCTCCGGTGGTCAGATTCAGCGTGGCGCAAATGATAGGAAAGGGCCCGTCGTATTTTCCCTCCCTATCCGGCGGCCAGTGATAACCAACCGGCAGCAGATCTCGCATGCGCGGTGTGAGCTCTCGCTTCAGTCCGTCCCAGCCCGTAACTTCACTCCGATCGTCAAACCCCGTAAACGGATCGGGCTGCCGCCTTCCCGGCACCGTTGCCCCCAGATAGCAGCGCGACAGCCGGTTCCTGTAAAACGTATGCATCGAAAACTCGTTGATGTCCACGCGCCAGCCCAGCAGCAATGCCACCGCTGCAGCCGAAAGCAAACATAGAATATCCGCAGTTACAAATGGGAGCCACTTTGAGCCGAGTGTAAGCGGGCATTGCGCCAGCCCCCAGGTCAGCTTGTCCACACCCACCGATGTTCCGAACGAAAGCAGCAAAAGCATGCTTACAATCGCTACCGGAGCCGCCACTACCGCCAGCAAATCCACGGGCTTCAAACCCAGGAACGCACCCTCCGTCGGCTTTCCATCGGCCTTGCCGCTCCACCCGGCAAAGATGGTCGCACCGTGCGCCGCCGCAAATGCAATCAGCGACGACCAGATCCAAGCCACACCCTTGCCTTCGATCCAGTACCCCACATACGGCCCCAGCAATACCAGACTCACCACGCCGGCCCATAGCAGCGCATACAACAAGGACCACGCTCGCAGCCGCGCCAGCCACTCCCGCCGAATGCCCCCGTAATCCCGCCCCAGCAAGCCCACTGTCAGTTCAATCGCCACATAGGGCATGCTCAGCAGCAGCGCCGGCAATATCGCCAGGCGAATCCGCCAGGGATCGATCGTGATCCCCGCCACCCCATCCTTCACCATGCTCATGACGCCAACCACATTGGCCGTGACCCCAGCGGATACTTGACTCATTGAGAAACTCAGCGACTGGTTCACCGCATCTTTTGCGCCCAGCGTGGCATGAATCCAGTCGCTCAGCGCCACTGAAGCCCATCGGGTCCCCTCCATCGCCGCCCAGCCCAGCGCCACCCCGACCGCGGCCGCCGCTGCGCCCCCCGTCGCAAACCCAAGCAAGGCCCATCCTCTTCGGAGCCGGCCGGCTTTGGGGTTCAGGATCTTGTATGCCCTCATCGCTCCGCCGGCAAAGATCACCACCTCTATCGTCGCCAGCATGAGGACGCATAGCACGGCAATCGGCAGCCAGTAGCACAACGACTTAGAGGCAACATGCATCTGCACCCAGTAACTCGCCCACAGCGAGCATCCCAGCCAGGGCGCAATCACCCACGCCACCACCGCCCCATTCGTCATCAGGTCTCTGGCAAGATCCCGGCTCGTCTCGGATATCTTCTCCTGGAAGCGCAGATTCACGCATAACTTGTACACGGAGTACATAGTCCACGCCAGCAGCGGCACACCGCTCAGCCACCACCCCCATTCCCCAGCTGCGCCGCCCAAGAGGCCGGGACGCCAACCATCGATCGGCTCGGGCACGAGCAGATGCACAAAAAAGAACCCGCACGCAAACGCGGCCAGAATCGGAATCTGGTTCAAAATCGCGTTTCGCAGCCAGATGGCAACCGCCGTCCACGTATCCGTGGAAAAGAATCCCCGCGTCGGCGTAAGGTAACTCGCATACCGTTTCAGCCATTGAATCGGCTCCGGCGCCCTGGGCTTGCACCCCGGTTCCGCCTGCGGAATCAACTCCTTCATCACCGAAGACAGGGTTCCGTTGCGCAGAATCCATCCCGCCATGAACTCATGAATATATCCCCCGCCGGAAACAGATGAAAGATAGTCGATAAACGGCAGAACTCCCAACTGCGCCAACCCTTGCATCACGCCCAGATTGAAGGTTGCGCTCCGAATCCCGCCTCCCGAAAAACAAACTCCGGTAAGACCTCTTCCCGCCGCAATCGCGTAGATATCTTCAGACTTTACGCCGTCCACGCCCCTGGCCTGCAACTCCTGCTCCAGCAGCCACTTGCTCGGCACGAAGGCAGTCCGTGCGGCCAACCCCTGCTGCAGCTTTGGATCCGCCTGCAGGATCCTTGGCAATGTTTCCCTGGGATAGTAAGTGCCCCGAATCTCCACGCAGGGTCCGAATAACAGTTCGGTCATCCTGGCGGCGTTTTCGGCGCCGTCTTTCGCCAACTCCAGATCGAAGCCGAACTTATTTGCGGCTTTCCTGCGCAGCTCTCCATCGCTGCCCAGCCTTTGGCGCAGGCTAACCTCGTCGAATATCTCGCCGTCGATCTCCTGAGTCTGCGGAAAGGAAACCTTCGCCAGTTCCATCAGCCGCTTGCAGTACTTCGTGTTCCCGTCTTCCGCGGCTTCTCTCGTCGTAACTTCCAGTTCCTCGCTCATGTCAACTCCGTTTCTTCGTCAATCCACGCGCGCGGGCCTTCCTTCATTCCCTACTGCAAGGCCGGAATCGGGAGATTGGCCGGCGGCTGAACAGATCCGTCCGAGCCAATAAACTGTCCTGCGAAGTAGGCGACCATACCCTTGTGGTAGTCCATGATGCGGTAGAGTTCGTTGGCGCCATCTTCGTTACAAAAGTCCCTAAAGCTGTGAGCCCGGAGATACTGCTTTTCAGTTTCTTTGCAGGCGCCTTTTTCAATTCGGTCGGGCACAAACGCAATGCCCTGGCCGAGATCGGCCGCCGTGGGCATGATCGATGCCTCCATGAAGATGATGCTCTGGTTGTAGATCACCTCCGGCTTGCGCCGTGGGCCGAAGGCGAGAGTGTCGAGAATCGGCAGTTCGACCACCGGGTCGATAAGCTTGTAGCGTGCTTTTTGCCGCGCAATGACCGATTGCATGGTAGAAATCTCGAAGAACTTGAGAGAGTCCATGCGCACCAGCGTGCTGACCTCATGCTCCGAGACGCGCGAGTTCAGGTCGTCGCTGGCCTGCGACTGGGTGGTATCGCTGGAGATTGTGGCCGCTGCGTTTTCGTTATAGGTCACGTTCACATTCAGCTCCGCGCCCCGCGCGCTCGACAGGGTGTACGGCGTCACGGTCATGGCCAGCCCGCCGCCCACCTTTGCCGTCACTTGCGCGGGCTTTGCCGCCGAGTAAGCGCCGATTGCCGAGACCACCGACGAGAGCGTGCCGGCCAGCAGAGGCGTCGTTGAAGTACTGGTCTCGCCCGCGGCAAGTGCCTTGGCAAAGTCTTCGAGCTTCATGGTTGGATTCTGCGGAAAGTAATTCAGCGATTGCGTCTGCACCATCGCTTGGTTGCCCGAGACGATCTTCACCGAGACGAGCCCGTTCGACGTGTAGTGAAGGTGCTTGTCTTGCGGAACGCCCTTCGTAAGCTCGTACTGCAGGTGCTGCTGGAGCGCCTCCAGATCCTGGTTGAAGGCCTCGACGATCGGTGTCAACACTGCATCCAGCGTAGCCGCGGACTGCGGATAGAGGAACGGCTCAAAGTCGTTGGGATACTCGGCCATCATCTTGTTCTGGAAGAGATAGTTGGCCACTGCCGCGCGGAATTGCCCAACTGCGCTCGTGCTGTACTTCATCCCCGCGCCGGAGTGGGCGGTCATCTCTTCAAGCACTGCCCGCGTGCAGGCGAATCCAACGTAAGGAGGCGCGGTTTCATTCTGAAGGCGATTGTAGAAATTCAACCCGCCATTCTCAACATAAACTGGCTTGATCAGCTTCCACTGGCTCTCATAGAACAACCTGTCTTCATCCTGGCAGGAGTCGTTTTCCCGCCCAGCCGTCATTGGATGGTGCAGATGGAAGTTCTGGAAGAGCGGCAGGTCTCCACCCTCCATCTTGTCAAGTGTTGCCTCAATCGTCTTGCCGGGATTGGTTGTCGCCATTGCCAGAATCGTCATCTGAATAAGGTCGGGAGCGTCGGCGTCAAACAAGGCGCCGTAACCGAGGGCATAATGAGGACCGCCTTCGGGCGATCTCTGAGCTTCTATGGTTGCGCATCTGCCGGTTCCCGATGTCTTCATCCGCGATGCCGCGTCGCTTCCGCTCCCATAGGTGAAGAAATCGCACAAATACTCTGAGAACAGAGGATCGAACTGCAGATCGGCATTCGCCTGGTTCACATAATTCCAGCCGAGCATCACCGCGGACTCAAGCGCATCGTTATAGCTGCTGGCCAGCCTCCGCGCTTGCGGGACCAGCTCGCTGGTGTTCTGTTGCCTGTCGCTGGAAAGCTGCAGGCTCCAGGCATTCACAATCATCTGCGCGCGCGGCTCATCCAACTGGGCGATCATCCGCCGCGCCTGGTCCAATGTTGTCGCAGACGCTGACTCGCTGGGGTCAGCCAGAACGATCGTGTCCTTGTAAGTATTGGCAGGATTCATCGAGATCGGGGAGACCTTCAACTGCGCAAACGCAGCCTGGACCGCCTTGGCCACGGAATCCGCGTCGCGATCGTAATAGAGCCGCATGGCCACGCTATGCACCTCGGAAACCGAGGAGACCGCAAGTCCGTCGATCAGCTTCTTGAGATTCGAACGCGCTGTTTCAACCTCCGTTTGGCTGCCGGTAAAGCCAACCAGAATCCTGCTATCGCCGAAAGCGGCCAGGCTGGCCACGCCACTCAGTTGGTGGCCGATCGCGCCTATGATGGCGCAAGCGCCGGTTGTGCCCTCAGGAAGATTCACGACCTCGGGAGTGACAGAAACAGCGGGAAGTTCTTGAATCAGTTCCTCCAGCTCCTTCTCAACGTCTTCGGCGGAAACCGGCTTTGCTGCGTTCTTGGGCGCCTTTGAAGGGTCGATAGAAAGAAGCAAGTGACTCGGGCCGATCGCATCCAGTGAGGTTACCCCAGCTATCTTGTCCTTAAGAGCGGCTGCCACATCGGAGGCGTTCAGGCCAGGCCGTAGCTGGATGACCTTCACCAGGGCTGCCGATGCCGCCTTGCCGGGTGGCGGCGCGGGCATAGCTGGCGTCTTGCCGTCGGCGGCGGGTGCGGCATGAACCGTCCGTTGAACCGGGAAGTTGGCAGCCGGAGAAGGGACTGAACTCGCTGGCAGAGGACCGATCGGAGCGAAGACACCGAATGAAGCGGCGCAAGCCCCAGGCGCAGCCGGAGCGGCCGAGGGTGCCGGCTTGGCGCCAGCGTCGGCTGAGGCCGCCGCGTCGGTAGTTCCGGAGGCAGCGGGCGCGGGTGGGGTTTTGACTGCCGACGCTGTAGCAGGGGCCTTCGTCGTATCGGCAGCCTTGGAGGCGGGGGCCGGCGTGGCTTTGGTTTTGGCGGCCGGCGCCGCCGGTTTTTTTGCTGCGGATAATGCAGGCTGGGCGGCGAGAAGCAAAGATCCAAACGCGAATACAATTATCCTCGCGGCCCTTCCCGAAGAATGCTTCGCATTGCAGGATCCAAACAGAGACTGGGCCGAAATGCGGAGAGCAAATTCACGTAGCAAGACTTGCGGGGAATACATTCAGTCCTCCAGGACTAACCAGTGAGAATTCATGACTTGGGTATGAAGCAAGGATGCGCGCGAAGCAGGTTCCTGCTTCCGAGTCTTGGCGCCGGATGCTATCGGCGGAAAACTTAGGGGAAGCGCAGGAGAGGGAAGCCTCGGTTTGGAGCTTTATATCACGGCGTCCATCAACCGTCAACAACAAACCACGATTCAGCGCTCCAGCCGCTCTACGTTAAAGCTACCGCCGCGGCCGGATGTTGCTTCAGAACCCGCGGTCTGACGCGGCCAAGTTGCATGCGGCCGCGCTGAGGTAATCTATGGCAGTGGCAGGGTGGGATAGGAGCAGCAACCGCCTTTGGTAGCTGGTTCCAAGGAGTGCCGATGCACGCGAGTTCCAGGTTGTTTCTAGAATGGATGCCGATTGTTCTTATGGTTGTCTCGGCAGGCGGAGGGGATATCCGCGCAGCGCTCGGCCAGGGCGGGAAGCCGGTGAAGAAGCAAGCCGGAGGCGAGATGCCGATCCGCATTGAAGTGCGGGATGGCCAGGGGTTGAGCATTGCGGATAATGACACCGATCGGCCTTCGTCGACTGTAGCCGCCACGGGCTTTTCTTTCCATCGCGAATATCGGCCCGGCGACCGCATAGTTATCGCGGGGCCCAGGCGAATGGCAGTGAGGGTGGACGATAGCATGACAGAGTGCCTGCTATTCTTGCCTGGCCCCTCGCGCGGAGAGTTTTCCTATGAGATTCCGTACGGCCGCGAGGAGCGGCAGACCGGCAGCGCCTATGCGCCGGAAAGCTTCTCCGGTGACTCTCATCGAGTGACAGTTCGCGCCTTGAACGCGGAGGAGTTGGCCGGCTATCGCAACCTGGCGCTGAATCCCTGCGATCTTCTACAGCCGGAAGATGGGCCGGCGCAGGCTTATCCCCACAGCAGCACCAACAGCTATGCCAGAAACCTCTATGACTTTGCGGCGCGAAATGCCATCGACGGAAACGTGCAAAATGGCCATCACGGGGTGTGGCCTTACGAGTCGTGGGGGCCGGAGCAGCGTCTTGACCTGTGGTGGAAGCTCGATTTCGGCCGCCCCGTGGAGCTGGACAAGATCCGCCTGATGGTCCGCGCCGATTTTCCTCACGATAGCTACTGGAAGAGCGCCGGCGTGGAGTTTTCCGATGGGAGCAGGCTTTCCATCCAAATCGGTCCATCTGCCGGATTTCAGGAGTTCGCGTTTCCCAGGCGCCAGGTCTCTTGGCTACGGATCGCCAATCTTGTGCCAGCGGATCCGGCAAAGTGGTGCAGCTTCATCGAGGTGGAGGCCTGGGGGCGAGACCTGCCTTAGAGCGTGTTTCAGCTTCTGCGCAGCCTCCCGCCCGCGGGCGCGGCTGCCGGCGTGGGCGGTCAACCTCTAAGGAGCCTCATCGCGGGGGCTCTCCGAAGGTGGGCCGGGGCTCACGGTTCTCCAAGAACGCCTGACTTTGCTCGATGTCCTCTTCCAGCACTCCCTTGCCTAAAGAAAGATGCATCTGCATCGCGCCGAGCTTCTCTGCCACGGCGCTGGCCTGCTCCCTGGTGATCCTGCTGGAACGGCTCGAATGAAAATTGTATTTTGCGATGAGGCCGTTGATGGCGGCTACATTTTCGGCAGGTTTGTCTTCCATCGCAATCAGCGCGTCCTGCGCCTTGTAGATTTCGGTATACCGTTCGGCCTCCTCATAGGGCATGTATGCCAGCGCGCCGGTGGATTGTGCCGTTCTCCACGCTGTGTCGGACAGGGTGACCGCGCTGAAGCTGATCGCCATGGTGGCATGCTGATTCTTCATGTTTTCGGGATGCTCCTGAATACGCTCCATCACCGCCAGGTCGGTATCGATTTGCTCACGCCACTTTTTCAGCCCTGGTAACAACCCCTTCAGATCGTTCAGGTTGCTCTGAATCTCGGCGCGCAGCGACTGGCGCGCCTCTTCCGCCACCTGAACGTGGTGCCGCCACTCCACGCAGCTCTCGATCTGGGTAGCGATCAGCAGGCCAACTGTAATCGTGAACAGATGAACCAGAAACTCCCAAAAACCGTGGATACCCTTATGCGCCAGATGAACTTCAAGCATGGGAAGGCGAACCTCATGAACTATCTTCCGCCCACCCTCCTCGTTCGGGCCAAAAGCAAGGGTTGCTCTCGGGACCTTGCACCGGGTAAGGGGGACAAAGACCTTATATCACGAAACGAGCCTGAGCTAATTCTGGATTCCGAAATTGACCCATCGATGCGGCTATGCGCTCGGTGGCGGCGCGCGATTGACTGGCTCCTGCGAAGTTCCTTATGATCCTGCCAAACCAATCTCCCTAACGCCGTCTTGCACGTTGCCGGTCCCGTTGGAACTTATCGCTGGAGCTTGCATACTCGCGTCTTCCAACCGCCCAGCGGGGAAGTGCAAAGTGCTGGCATTTCTCGTACCGTCTCCATGTCGCCGCAGCCTTGATCTCGATCCCTGAAACCGCCCTATCGCAACGCGCTCCGCATCGCCAGATTCAAAGCCGCCATCAGCACTGCCGATGCGGGGATGACCAGCAGAGCCTTCTTCAGCCGCGCCGGGTCGGGCCCGGCGATGGCGCCAATAATGCGTGAGCTGACGGCCAGGCCAACCCATCCGCACGTAATCACAAAACCGATGGCCGTTCCCGTCATGCGCGGGAAGGCGCCGCCCACGATGGCCAGGGTGGTGGGAAAGACCGGCGCCATGGACACTCCGGCGAAGAAGACCAGAATGAAGGCGGTGATTGGCTTGCTGGTCTGCAGCATAAGAAACGTAGTAACCGCCATAGCGGCGGATGCGGCCAGCGTGACATCGATGGCGGGTACGCGCATCAGAATGGGCGAGACGCCGATGCGGCCGATAAGCAGTCCAAGGGCAAATCCCAGCGAGAGGATGTTGAGGGCGCGCGATTCCGGAATCCCCTGGGCGATCAGGTGGCGAGGCAGCCAATTCCACACTCCGACCTCGCAGCTGATGTAGAGAAAAAGAAAGAGCCCGAGCAGAAAGAGCAGGGGCCGGCCGAGGACGGGCCCCGCATCGGCGACCAGGAAGCGCGCGCCGCCGGTGGGGGCGGGCATGCTGGTGACGGCCTGGACTGCAAGGGCAACTACTGTGAGCGTGGCCACTGTGTAGCAGAGCCGCACCCAGTTGCCCTTGAACAGATTGGCAGAGACAAAAGGCGTGGCCAGGCCGCCAAGGCCGAAGAAGAGGTTGACGAGGTTCAGCGCGGTGGCGCGATGCGTTTCGCCAATGTCGCTGACCAGCGCATTGGCGCCAGTCACTACGATGCCGCCGCCCACCCCGAGCAGGAACAAGAGGAAGAGTATGCCGCGGAAGCCCGGCGAGCGCGGCAGGGCGAAGAGCGCGATGGCAATCAGGGCCAGGCCGAGAATGAGGCCGATCTTCTTGCCTTCGTTATCCAATAGCGGACCCACCCCGACCGAGGCGATGATCAGCCCCAGCGCCTGCGCGAAGGCGATGGTCCCATTCTGAGCAGGGGTGAGGCGGAAGCGGTCTGAGAGGTTGGGCAGGATGGTGCCCAGCATGGCGGCAATCATCCCGTATACGAAGATGGCGGCGATGGCGGCGAAAATCAGCATGGAATGGCCCTTCTTTCGATTGCCGGCTCAGGATGCAGGAGATCGGTCCAGCCCCGCATCCGGTAACGATACGAATCCGGCGGCCTGTGCCTGCGGCAACCACGCACACTGTCAAGTTGTACCTGCCCTCGTCGGGACTTGTCCAGATGCATGGATTGCCGTTCTCAGGATGTCCGGGGATAGACTTCGCAATGCATCGTGCCTGATAGC
>JBEKDH010000144.1:0-15564 GCA_050014455.1 Occallatibacter sp. | reverse complement strand
TACCTGCACGACGGCTCGGCGCGCACGCTGGAAGAGATTTGGACGGTTTACAATCCCGACGACAAACACGGGCGCACCAACGATTTGACCAAGGATGAACTCAACGATTTGATCGAGTATTTGAGGACGCGATGAAAAAATTGTGCATCGCCGCACTGCTTCTGACTGCCGGAACGGCGGCCTATGCCGCGCCAGCGGCGTCTGCCGCACCGCAGGTGCTGCCGCGCTTTCGCTTTGAGAACTTCACCACCGCTAACGGCCTGCCTGACAATCACGTCTATTCGGTGCTGGTGGATGGAGACCGCATTTGGGCTGGGACTGACAATGGGCTGGGGCTTTACGAAAACGGCAAATGGAAGACCTACACCACCACGGACGGGCTGGCGCATCGGGCCGTGCTCTCATTGGCGCTGGACAAGCGCACTGGCGACGTGTGGGCGGGCACCATGACAGGGTTGAGCCGCATCTCCGGCGGGCGAATCGACAGCTACACACAGCTGAACTCCGGCCTGTCGAACGACGTGGTCTATAGCGTATCGGTGGAGGGCGAGAATGTGTGGGTGGCTACGGCCGCCGGCGGTTGCCGCTTGAATATCCGCACCGGCCAGTGGACGCTCTACAACGAGCGCAACACGCCCATGATCGAGATATGGACCTACGGCGT
Source organism: Occallatibacter sp. (assembly GCA_050014455.1). Lineage (GTDB taxonomy): Bacteria > Acidobacteriota > Terriglobia > Terriglobales > Acidobacteriaceae > Telmatobacter. Next base: position 14,900 of record JBEKDH010000144.1, on the reverse strand, counting down.
ATCGGCCACGCCCACCAAGGTTTACTACGCCGTGTGGGGCAGCGGCGTGCTCGAATACACGCAGGAGACCGGGCGCTGGGACAAGTACGAGGATCCGGACGGCGAGAACGAGATTGTTCTCTTCAAGGATCAGGGTTTGATTCACGAGATTGTCACGTCGGTCAGTTATGTGGACAATATACTTTGGGCGGCCACGTACTTCGGCGGCAGCCGGTACGACGGGCGCTACTGGCACAACTTTCTGACCAAGGATAGCGGACTTCCCTCGAACTTTATTAATTTCATCAAGGGCGTGGACGCCAGCCGCGCCTGGTTCTGCACGGACAAGGGGCTGGCATACTACGACGGCGTGAACTGGGCTGTCTATCGCCCCTCGCTCAAAGACGGCAAGCCGGAGATGACGGTGCGCGACGCCGAGGGCAAGGTAACGCCCATCGCCGTCAACACCGCGCCGGCCCACAACTACGTTCTCGGCATCGACTTTCAAGGCGACGATATCTGGGTCGCCACCGCCAAGGGTTTAAGCCACGGAATTCGACAAAAACAGTAAGTAAAAAGGAGAAATACCATCATGAATGCAATTGCGGAAATTCTGGAAGCCATCGCGCACGCGCCCATTGAAAAGCGCGCCATGACCAATCACGGCGTGCTCAACGAAGCCTATGCCTATGCCAAGCCGAGCTCGTTTTCGCGCGGCATGAGAATCGATATTGGAGGCGTCTGTATCCTGCTAATCTCGGGCACGGCATCGATCGACGAGAACGGCGCGAGCGTCCATATCGGCGACTTCTCGGCCCAGCTTCGGCGCACCTTCGACAACATCACCGGGCTGCTCGAAAGCGAAGACCTGGCACGATATCGTGCGCACCAGTTGCTACCTGAGGGACATCGACCGTGACTACGACGTTTTCAATGCGGGGCGGACGGCCTTCTTCAAGGAGCAGGGGCTCGATCCACTGCCCGCTTCTACCGGCATCCAGGCGCACCTCTGCCGGCCCGAGCTGCTGATTGAGATCGAAGCCATCGCCATGTTCCGCACGGATAGGACGAACAGCAGCAAGGAGTGACCGCGATGCGCAAGGGATGGTTAATGGTTGGCGGTTGCGCGCTGGCTCTGGCCGGCGCGGCAAATCTTGCCGCGCAGTATTCAAGCCAGGATGCGGGGCTGGTGGCGGCTCAAAATGCCGCTCCGGTCACGGTATCGGGCAAGGGAAACTGCGAGTGCGGCGCGCATCCCCCAGGACCGCCCAGGGACCGCGTGGTGGTGCCCTATGCGGGCGAGCCAGCGGATCTGAGTCCCTACGCCAAGTTCGCCGCGCCATACGACCTCAACTACACGCATCCCAACATCTATTCCGGCGCAGGGCGCGACCTGCCCGAGCCCAAAGGCCTGACCGAGGTGCGCATCGGCTTCTTCGGGCCCATCGAACACAATCCGGAATCGGTATTTGGATTGCGGATGCTGCACGGCGCGCAGTTGGCCGTGGAGGAGGCAAACGCCCACGGCGGCTATGGGGGCAAACCTTTCAAGCTGATGCTGCACAACGACTACGACAACTGGCAGGCAAAAACCGTTTACGGCGATGACCGCCCCACCGACCCAACCATCTGGGGCTCGGCCTCGAATGAAACGGTGAAGATGGTTTACGATGATCGGGACTGGGCGATCTTCGGCTCCATTAGTTCCGAGTCAACCCACATCGCGCTGCGCGTGGCTCTGCGCGCCGAGATTCCCATTGTCAACTCCGCTTCCACCGATCCCACCATTCCAGAGACCTACATCCCCTGGTACTTCACTGATTTGCAGGACGACCGCGTGCAGAGCCTTACGTTGGCGCGGCACATCTTTACCGAACTTGGGCTGAAGCGCGTGGCGCTGCTGCGGGTGAACAATCGTTACGGGCGCCTCGGCGTTCCCAAGTTTCGTGACGCGGCGCGGCGGCTGGGCCATCCGGTGGTAATCGAGCAGAAGTATCTGCCCGGCGACAAGGACTTTTCAAAGCAATTGCAAGTGATTCGCTCGTCGCGGGCCGATGCCATCGTCCTGTGGACCGACGAAGCGCAGGCGGCCGTGATCCTGAAGGAGTTGCGCGCCGCGGGGATGAAGCAGCCGGTCTTCGGAGCCTATCGCACGCTTGGCCCTACGCTTCTGGCCGAGGCCGGCGATGCCGCCGAGGGCTTTCAGGCTGTCTTCCCCTATGACCCTACGCGCAGCGATCCTAAATGGCTGGATTTCAACCGCCGCTTCGAGGCTCGCTTTAACGAAAAGCCGGAGCAGTTTGCCTCGCTGGCCTATGACGCAATGAACGCGCTGCTCGACTCGATCTGCAAGGCAGGCCTGAATCGCGCCCGCATTCACGATGCGCTGGCCAATATCGAGCAGTACGACGGCGTAACCGGGCACATGGTCTTCGATCCCAACCAGAAGAACGTGGCGCCCATGTACCTGGGCACGGTGCACAACGGCGTTATCACCTACCGGGTTGCGACCATGGAAAAGCAGCCGCCGCCGGAGAAGCCGGCCCCACCGCAGCCGCCCGCAGCGCAGCTTGCGCCCGCAGATGGGTCGTCCCCGGTCTCGCCTTTGAGACCTGGGACGACGCCTTACGCTCGCGTTGGAGAGGATGGCGTCGATTATGCCGGGCCGCATCGTGCCGACGTTCCGCCGGGGCCGGTGAACATCGTTCTCTTCGGGCCAAAGGCTGTGGAGATTGCCGGATCGCCCGAGGTGCAGTCAGCGCTCGCAGGCGCAGCGGCAAAAGGCCGGCCGTGGAAGTTGTTGCCCGTGGTGAGCGATCAGGATTGGGGCGTCGCTTCAACCCAACTGGTTCATGCCCTGATGGATAAGCACGCGCTGGCCATTCTGGCGCTGGATCGGAACTCGAGCCATCTGGCCGAGCAACTGGCGCTCAAGGCATTTGTGCCGGTGATCGCGCTGAGCAGTGACAAGACGCTGACCTCGACAAATATTCCATGGATATTCAGGCTGCAACCGGATACGACGCCGGCTGGCGCGTTACGATTGCTTGTGGCCGCCGAGCATCGCAGCGGGGCCAACCCTGAGCGCCTGAGAGACGTGCTGGCTTCGGGAGACATGGTCTCTGGAGTCGCCTTTCTGCCCACCGGAGAGCCGCGCGGGCAGTAAGCAAGCCAACCTGGCTTGCGCCCCAGTCCCTGGCCAGCGAATTACTCCCAGTGGCCCAAATGGGATCGCTCTTGTCCAAGACAGGAGTCTTGGCGGTGTGACTGAAGTGAAGTGGCGAGGCTGCGTTGTTCCGATCGATTGGGTTTGAGAAGGGCTTGACTGTCAGAGGAGGACGTATCCTTGTCCACAGTATGCAGCATTTCTTGCAAGTGTTGAAGTCCTCGGTGATTACCCAAGAGCGGCCACTTCGAAGGGCTGAGTCATACGCTCTGGCGGAGGCAATTAGCCTCTGATGGCATGGGTAATGTCTTGAGCGAAGAGAAGCGGGAGCAAATCATCGCGCTGGGCCGTCTGGAATGGCGAGAGTGGGATTCATATCGAGAGCCATGTTATTCATTTGCAGATGGTTACAAGTTCATGTTCATAAAATACACCCAAAAGTACACCCACCCAATCTACGTTTGGGATAAAACAGGCTCCCACACTACTCCTTGCCCTTTTTATCTCCCACCGCCGCCGATGGGTTTTCGAACAACTTCTGCGTCGCCCCGCACGAAGGTGCGGGGCGCGGATTGAAACTTGCATTGGTCGGCCGTTGGACTCGAATCATCAGTCAAACGTATTTTCAACAACATGCAGGTCAGCGGATGACACCTAAGACCGTGAAAAGCAGCCGTAATCCGATAAACAGAGCGCATTTGGAGCAAATAGGTGCAGGATTTGCTGCATTGAAAGGATGGTCGTTTTTGACCGCTTTGAACGTGAACATATGTATAGGATAGGTTCCACGTCGGCAACCGGAGAGCCGGGCAATCCGAGACGTTGCAGCTCTCGATCAAGAGTATCGACTCGGACCCACCACCAAACAGAGGAGGACTTCACTATGAAACTGAGCACGGACGACAAGGCATCGGGCAAGCTCCACGAAGTCAAAGGCGCAATCAGGCAGAAGGCCGGCGAGCTTGCCAAGAACCCCAACCTGGAAGCTGATGGCAGGGCCGAAAAAAACGCTGGCAAAGTTCAAGGCTTTGTCAGCAAGGTTGAAAAGGCCATCGGAGAATAAGCGAATCAACATCAAACTCGGAGACGAGAGAGGTCAAGAGATCATGAAGCAGTCAATGTTTGAACAAACGGGCGAACAAATTGCCGATACGGCGTACAAGGCTTCTCGGGCGGCATCTGCTGTTGCGGATCGCCGCAAAACAAGGCTTCTATGCCGGCGCAGAGCTTCTTGATGACACAAGGAGGCGAGTCCAGCGGCATCCGATTGAAACAGTAGTGGCGACGTTCGCGGCAGGCATTGCGGCCGGGACAGCGATCAGCTGGATAGTGAGGCGAGGGCGGCAATGCAACAAAGCGAATGCGCGCGAAAAGGTCCAGTCATCTTGTCCCTTTCCGCTGAATGCCTCATGATCCCAGATTGCAACATCATCCCTGCGTTCAACGCAAGCCAGTAAACAATTTGTGCAATTGTGAACCGTACGCACATATCTGGGCTGGCTAGGATTCAGCAGTCATCGGTCCGGTTGTTGAAATTGAAACTCTTACCCGCCGCTTCGGTACGTTCACGGCGGTCGACTGTCTAACTCTGACGGCCAATGCCGGCGAGGTGTTCGGGGTGCTTGGCTCCAACGGGGCCGGCAAGAGCACCACCATCAAGATGCTCGCCACGCTCTTGCCGCCATCCTCGAGTGAGGCGCGCGTGGGCGGCTTCTCCATCACCGCTCAGCCGGTGGAGGTTCGCCGCGCCATCGGCCAAGCCGATGACCGCCGGTTGCGGAATGCTGTTTGGAGCAGTTATGTGAAGGGCCACGCATTCACCCGCATCGGCGATGAGACCGCAGGCTTGCCTTGAATTCAGAGCCGCGCGCATCTTCCGCCCCTCTGGAACATCTGAAATAACAGGACATTTGTCATCGAGGACTCACACTATGGCTTCTTTGTCGGACCCCATCCAGATCGGCGACTTCAACCTGCCGAATCGGGTTATCATGTCCCCCCTCACTCGTCTGCGCGGCACGCCTGACCACATTCCCACGCAGCTCATGGCCGAGTACTACACACAGCGCGCCACTGCCGGTCTGATAATCTCCGAAGGCATTCCGGTTGTGCCGCAGGGGGTTGGCTACGCGAATGTTCCTGGGATTTGGTCGCCGCAGCAAGTCGAGGCCTGGAAGCTGGTGACCAGGTCTGTGCACTATGCCAGAGGTCGCATCTTTGCACAGATATGGCATGTGGGCCGCATCTCGGACCCGCGCTTTCTGGATGGGAAACTTCCGGTTGCTCCCAGCGCTATCCAGCCTGCCGGCCATGTTAGCCTGGTACGCCCCATCTCCGAGTATGTAACGCCACTCGCACTTAATAAGTCGGAGATTCCAGGCATCGTCGAGGGATTCCGCAAGGGTGCGGAGAACGCCAAGATAGCTGGATTTGACGGTGTGGAGATACACGGGGCCAATGGCTACTTGATCGATCAGTTTCTTCAGGACGGTTCCAATCACCGCACGGATGAATACGGTGGGACGATCGAGAACCGCGCCCGGCTCATGCTTGAAGTCGCCGATGCGGCGATCTCCGTTTGGGGCGCCAAGCGAGTGGGCATGCATCTGGCGCCACGAGGAGACAGCCACGATATGCATGATTCAAACCCGTCAGCCACTTTTGGCTACGTGGCGCGTGAGCTCGGCAGACGCGGGCTTGCCTTTCTGTGCGCGCGCGAGTACTTCGGACCTGACCGATTGGGTCCGCAACTCAAGAAACAGTTCGGCGGAGTCTACATTGCAAACGAAAAGTACGATCAAGCGCTGGCTAATCAAGTTATCCAAGATGGCGAAGCGGACGCTGTAGCCTTTGGCCAACTCTTTATCGCCAACCCCGATCTGCCGGCTCGCTTTGCGAGCAATGCGCCGCTCAATACTCCAGACCCCGCCACTTACTTCACGCCTGGACCGCATGGCTACATCGACTATCCTGAACTGAGCACGTAGCGGAAGAATCGATGGCTCTTATTGGAAAGTCAACTCTTAAGCCGCCAGCCGGAAATCGCTCACGCAATGGCGGCTCTCGCAGGATTCTCGGAGTTGTGCTCGGGAAACTGATCGAGCAGGAGCACATTGAGCAGCGACTTGTGCACCTGTATGCGGCCGTTGTAGTCGATAAAGCCCAGTCTGCGAAAACGATTCATGAAGAAGCTGACACGGGACCGTGTGGTGCCGATCATCTCCGCCAGGGTTTCCTGCGTAATCGGCGGAATGAAGGTTTGCCGTTCCCCCGGCTTGCCAAATTCCGCCATCAACAGGAGAATTCGCGCCAAACGCTTTTCGCTGGAGTTGAAGAGTTGATCGACCAGATCGGCCTGGGTTTTCATGCTGCGCGCCAGCAAGAACTTGAAAAATATGTCCGCGCACGCAGGTTCGTCATGCATGACGCGAACCATATCTGCCCTCCCAATCTTGAGCGCCACGCAGGGGTTTGTGGCAGTGGCCGTGGCTAGGCGCTGTCCAGGCACCGCTGCGAGGGACTCCTCCCCAACGAAGTCACCGGTGGAGAGAAACGTGATCGTAGCCTCTTTGCCCTCGTGCGAGACGACAGTGAGCTTTGCGCGGCCGCTCTCGAGATAAAAGACGGAGTCTGCCGGATCTCCCTGGGTAAAGAAGGTTTGGCTCGGCTTCACGTCGATAATTCTTCGACCGAGGCCGGCGCGCGCAAAAAGGGCGGCTGGGTCGAACGTCGATTCGCTCTCTTCGGTCATGAACATGGAACCTCCTTCGAGGCAGTTCGGAAGCGGGATGTGGACTGTGGCGGGCCGATCGAGGACCACGGAGGGGGCGTTTCAAGAACAAAGGCGGAGCATTCACCGCAACCAGCCGTCCAACAGCGCGTGGAGAAGCTACACTTTTGCAGCCTGCACATAGTGTCCGGCAAGTGGAATAATCGGAATATCGGGGAAGCTGCTAATAATGAGGGGCTTTGTCCGGGAAATCCCTGACAAGAAGCGCAAATACCTTATGGATCGAGGCAGAAAGACGGCCTGCAACTGAGTTATTATCGAACCTGGCTGCCCGGCTCGCTCTCCAGCGTTTCCGGGGTCAATAGGCCCATCTGCACGGCAAAGCGAATCACATCGCTACGGGTTCGAAGCCCGAGCTTCTCGGCAAGACGCGAACGATATGTCTCGATCGTCTTTACACCCACAAAGATCTGCTTCGCTATCTCCGCACTGGTGTAACCCCGCGCCACGAGTTTGAGCACCTGCAGTTCGCGGTGGCTGAGGATGTTTGCCGGCTGTGCGGGACCAGCTTTCCCGCCTTTCTTCGCCAGCACATCCTGGACAAGAACGTTGGCCAAACGCGGGTCGACGAAGACCCCTCCGCGATGCACCGCTCGTATGGCGGCAATCAGTTCCGCATCCACAGCTCTCTTCAATAGATAGCCAGAGGCTCCGGCAGCCAGCGCCGACCTCAAGTACGCAGGGTCATCGTGCATGGTGAGGACGAGCACCCGGACTTCGCCGCACTCTCGCGCCATCTGTTGCAGAGCCTTCATTCCCCCAACCCGAGGCATGGTGAGGTCCAGCAAGGCCACATCCGGTTTCGTTTCCCGAGCCGCTTGAACCGCCTTCTCTCCATCGGAAGCCTCCGAGACAACCTCCATATCGGCCTGGGTATTAACCAGCATTCTCAGTCCGGCGCGGAGAATCGCATGATCGTCCGCGATCATGACTCTGATCTTGTGCGTTCGCACCGGCATCTCAAGTGCTCCTCGGCCCCTGCAAGGGCTGCAAGCCCTGGCTGGCAAGTGGGATTTGCACCAGGATTTTGGTTCCCTTGCGCTGGCGAGTGAAACCGATCGTTCCTCCCAGCATTGCCGCTCTCTCTCGCATACTCTGAATCCCCAGGCGGTGCGAGGAGACAGCCACGGCCTTGGCGTCAAAGCCGCATCCGTCATCGACTACTGCAACCTCCAGATCTGTGGCCAAGCGGGTAAATCGAATGTTGACCGTCTTGGCTCCCGAGTGTCTGGCTACATTGGTCAGGGCTTCCTGGAGAATACGATACAGGGCGATTTGAATCTCTGATGGCAGGTTCCTGGAATCATTTTCATCGAGTGTGAGATCCACAGCGATGTTGTGGGTCTTTGTGTACTCGGCGGCGTACCGGCTCAGTGCAACGCCCAGGCCATGGTCGTCCAGCACCGTTGGATGAAGCCCGCGGGCGAGCCGGCCGACCTCGTCGATGGCCTGCGCGGCGATCTCCCGCAGCCGCTGTCCCTGTGACTTAACATCCGCGAGTTTCCGGGCGTCTTCCAGGGTTCGCAGACCAACCAAGAGGGCAGTCAGCATCTGGCCGGCCTCATCGTGCAGTCCGCGGGCAATCCGGCGCCGTTCCTCCTCCTGCGCCGAAAGCGTGCGTTCCAGGAGGAGCCTGTGCAGCTCTTGGGCTTGCCTGATCTCCTCGGCCTGCTTGCGTTTTTGCTCGCTCAGATCGGTTATCACCATGCCCAGGGCCTGGCCCTTGAATCCGCGAAGCCGGTTAAGCGACAGATAGACCGGAAGCAGAGTTCCGTCTGCGCAACGCAGGTTGAATTCGCCCTTTGCAACTGCCTTCCGAGCATCCGCAAGCAGAGTTTGGAATCTGTCCCGCTCCGTTTCCGCAAGCAGCGACTGCACCGCAATTCCGATCATCTTCCCCGGCGGCCTGAGGATCATTTCCGCAAATCTGCGATTGCAGTAGAGCACAGCACCATCGCGCGCCAGAGTCGCCGCACCTTCGCTCATGGCCTCCACCAGCATGCGATAAGCGGGTTCGCCGCCTTGCAGTGAAACCATCTGCGCTCCGCGGCGGCCGCGCACCATCAATGCATCTACTTCGCCGGACAGTATTGCACGAAGAGTCTCCTCCGCGGCATCCGATTGGGCGCGAAGAATTGTTTGCCGATCCGGAGATGTGGATGGAGGCAATTTGCGGAGAGAAGGTTTGGGGCTTCCGCGAGTTTTTTGCGTCGCGCCGGCTTTGCCTGGCGACTCTCTTTGGAGTACCCTGCCATCGGAATGCGCTCGCTTGTTGGCCATCTGATATTTGCGCCCTTACTTCAGCGTACCGGCTGAAGATCCAACCCCACAATGACACTCTCTGTCTTTGAGAGGTTCCCAATGATCTTTTTAACCGGCGGCGGGAGCCTTCTCACCAGAGTCGGAATGGCGATGATCTGATCGCCCTTGGCCAGTTGCGGCTTTTCAAGCAAGTCGACGACTTCGATGCGGTACTTGCCCTTCAGCTTGTCCTCACAAATCTTCTTGAGGTTGGCGATCGCGGCAACCGAATTAGGGGTTTGGCCCGCGATGTAGAGCCGCAACCGGTAAAAGTCGCTCTCACCGGTCTTGGCAGGCCCCTTTCTTGCCGGGCTCTTCTTTGCAACACTCTTCTTTGCTGATCCGGTCTTCATGTCAGTGCTCGGTTTCCAGTCCAGATGGACTAAGCTTGTTACTCGACCGCGGCGACTGCGCCTATGCCCTCGGCGGTCGTGGCCTGCATACGATCCTTCAGCACTATGCCCAATTCCAGGCCTCGCTCACTCACAATCAGCTCACGAACCTCCCGCGAATGAGCCATACCGCGCGACTTCAAGACGTAAAGCTCTCGTCTCGGCCGCCCATTGGGTTTGCTGTCCCGCAACACAATCCAGGTGTCCATGAGAGAGGAAACGGCCGCTGCCGTTCTCTCTTGGGGATCTCCTGCAAATGTCAGATTTGTAAACATCGATGTAATCTGTGCCATCTTCAGGAAATCGACCAGGCGCACTAGCATTGACTTAATGTCATAACTGCCTGAGATCGAAACCAGGTTCGTGATTGGGTCGATGACCACGACGCTCGGTCGAAGCTGGGATATCAGTCTGTGAATGACGGCCAGGTGACCTTCCAAGCCGGTGCTGGTTGGCCGCATCGCGTTGAAGTGCAGCAGGCGCTTTCTTACCCATGGCTCCAGGTTGAGGCCAACCGAGCGCATGTTGCGGAGAATCTGGCTGGGAGACTCTTCAAAAGTGAAATAAAGGCAGAGTTCGCCACGGGCGCACGCGGCGCTGGCAAAGTTCGCCGCCAAACTTGATTTCCCGGTTCCCGCCGTGCCGGTCACCAGCACACTGCTTCCTCGGAAGAATCCTTTGCCCTCCATCATCTCGTCCAGAGTGGCGATCCCCGCAGAAACGCGGTCCGTGAGAGCTTTGTGAGTAAGTACGAGAGAGGTGATGGGCACCACCGAGATGCCGTCTTCATCGATCAGGAACGGGTATTCATCGGTGCCGTGCGAAGTGCCCCGGTACTTGATGATTCGCAGCCGCCGGGTGGAAATCTGCTCCGTAACCCGATGGTCAAGTGAGATCACGCAGTCGGCGACGTATTCCTCCAGCCCGTGACGAGTTAAGGTGTTGGCTCCAGCTTCCCCGGTAACAATCGCGGTAAGCTTCTGGTCTTCCAGCCAGCGGAACAGCCTGCTCAGTTCAGAGCGCAGTATTGCCGAGTCGGCAATTCCGGAAAAAAGCGCCTCGACGCTGTCCAGAACAACGCGCTTCGCTTTGATCGTTTTGACGGCGTGGCCCAAACGAATGAACAGGCCTTCAAGGTTATATTCTCCAGTCTCGGCAATTTGGCTTCGATCAATCGAAACGTAATCCACCGACAACTTCTTGCGTTTGATAAGATCGCGCAAATCAAAGCCCAGCGATGCGACATTGGCCGTCAGCTTCTCTTCGGTTTCCTCGAAGTTCATGCATACGCCAGGCTCGCCGTATTGAACCGCGCCATGCACCAGAAACTCCATCGCAAGTAAGCTCTTACCACATCCCGCGCGGCCACACACCAGCGTGACACGGCCTTTCGGCAGGCCTCCGCCTGTGATTTCATCCAGCCCCTGGATTCCTGTCGGAACCTTGGCGAGCAAAGTGCGAGCGACTTTGGGCTTTGGCTTGGCGCGAGGCATAGCAGCGCTCCTTCGATTCAGTTCGGTTTGGCCCGGGTTCAAACTTTCGCAGTATTCTAGCATTACGGCTCCTCCTGTGCCAATCCGCATGCCGCCGCGTAGGTTCCCCGCTCACAAGCTGCAGGCGTCTTAACAGCGGGGGGAAAAGAACTCGCGAACGGCACACTGCTGCTTGTCGCTGTCTGGGAGCCTTGCCGATGGGATGGGGGCGCGGAAGCTAGGTCCCTGACCGCTTGTTGTTGCACAAATTTGGGCTCCACCCTTGGCGCGCCTCTGTTTTTGCGCCTAGGGTGGGATACCTCAGCACTCAATCGCCACCTACGAAATCACGCGGTCAGAGACCTAGTCGTTGAGAACGACGTTGAGGAGTGAACTATGGATTTCGAACCCGCTCCCGGTATGGGCAAGGAAGCCTGATTTTCTGAACCTATTCATGTTAACCCGGATGCGCATCCGGGCTGTGCCTGCCATAGCGGCGAGGGTTGCTTGACTGACCTTTGGGATCACAGTATCGGGCGAGCCCATTTCGCCAAAATGAGCAAGCAGAAGGAGAACCCGAGCTAGTCTCCTTTCGCTGGAATCGAAGAGAAGGTCAACTAGCCCCTCATTGTATCGGATGTTCCGGGCCAGCAGATGCGCTACAAACAGATTCGAGAGCGCCCGTCCCCTGTGCAGCGCAAGCATCATGGCTTCCTTGTCGATTTGCAGAAGCTTGCAATCCGTCATTGCAGTTGCTGAGTCCATGCGTAACGGCTGTCCAGCCAAGCCCCCGTCTCCGAAAAACTCTCCCTTGCTCAATATGCCCAGTGTTGCTTCCTTGCCAAACCTGGAAACAACGGTATGACTAATTCTCCCTTCCAGAATGTAGAAGACCGCATCGGTTGAGTCTCCCTGCGCGAAGATCGGTTGTTTCCTGAGAAAGGTCACGACCTTTCTGCCCTCGCCGGCAGTGGCAAGGAACTCCCCAGGGTCGAGTTCGCAATTGTTCTTGGCCAATGCGGCCGGCGCCATCGAGGATTTCTCCCGGCGTTGGATTATGCCCTGTATTCGTTTGCCAGAACGGCGAGCGCGAAGGTTGTTCAACTTTGCTCGCAATTGCAGGAAAGGGAATCTCATTCCCGGTTGGCCGGCAATGCTGGCGGAAACTCTGCTGAACGAAAACCCCAAGTCTCAGAATCTCTCAAGCGCAAAAGCAATTCTAGAAACTCATCAACCCTTGAGCAATTTTGCTCAGACCCTCAATTCGCAGCTTGATATTTTGGCAACGTCGATTGGTGTCGGCGTTGCCCGCCGGTCCGACAAGACGATGGGCTTTGGACACTGAGTAACCTCAGTTGGACGAAAGGGTACAAATGCGCAAATTCGGAGTTGGCATCACGTGTTTCCCGGCGGCTCTATTGATCGCTCTCATAGCCGGATGCGGCCAGGAAGTGGTAACCGTACCGACTGTGGTGTCCACATTCCCCGCCAATGGCGCTACGAATGTCTCTATCAACACGACGATCGGCGCGACGTTCAACGAGGCGATGAGCCTAGCCACGATCGGTTCAGCGTCCTTTACGGTGACGGGGCCGGGCGGAACCGCGGTAGCTGGAGCCGTTACTTGCTCCGGCACGGTTGCGACGTTCACGCCGACTGCCCCTCTGGCATACAGCTCCATCTATACAGTCACTATCACCACGGGGGCGGCGAACCTGGGTGGCGCCCATCTGCTTAACAATTATGTGTGGACATTTACGACGATTACGTCGCCGCCCGCGGTGATAGCGGTGGTCCCTGCGAATGGAGCCATAAGTGTGCCCATCGGCCAGGTTCTTAGCGCCACCTTCAGCGAAGGGATGAACCCTGCCACGATCAGTGGATCGACCTTTACGGTGACTGGGCCGGGCGGAGCCGTGACCGGAGCCGTCGCATACAGTGGCGTAACCGCTACGTTTACGCCCAGCGCAAATCTCGCGTACAACACGCTCTACACAGCCACCATCACAACCGGGGCAACGAGCGTTGCAGGCACTCCGCTGCCTGCCAACTACGTATGGACCTTCACAACGATTACCCCGCCGCCGACTGTGACAGCAGTGGTCCCTGTGAATGGCGCCACGGGTGTGCCCGTCAGCCAGGTACTCAGCGCGACCTTCAACGAAGCGATGAGCTGTGCGACGCTCACATCGACTACCTTCACAGTCACAGGCCCTGGCACAACAGCCGTCGCGGGCACAGTCGGTTGCGCAGGCGCTCTCGCGACCTTCACGCCATCAAACGGCCTTGCGGTCAACACCATCTATACTGCCACGATCACGACTGGAGCGAAGAGTCTGGCGGGCACGCCGCTGAGCGCCAATTATGTATGGACATTCAGAACGCTTCCGGCCCCAACGCCGCCGACGGTCATCTCCACCGTGCCTGTGAATGGAGCTACGAGCGTACCCATCAACCAGGCCCTGAGCGCCACCTTCAGCGTGGCCATGACCCCTGCCACCATCAACGCGACAACCTTCACGTTGAGCGGGCCCGGCGGAGTTGCGGTAACGGGAATGGTCACCTATGTCGCCGCCGGCTCGGTAGCGACGTTTACACCGAATGCCAACCTGGCATCGAGCACCCTTTACACGGCCACGATCGCCACCGGGGCATTGGATTTGGGAGGCACCGCGCTGGCTCAAAACTACGTTTGGACCTTCACCACCGCTGCCGCCCCAATTCTCACGCCGCCGACGGTCATTTCGACGGTCCCCCTCAATGCAGCGACGGGCGTGCCTCTCAATCAGATCGTCAGCGCCACGTTCAGCACGGCGATGAATCCCGCCACCATCACTTCGACAACCTTTAAGCTGACAGGACCAGGCGTCACTGCCGTATCCGGCTTGCTCGCCTATGCATCGGTCGGAAATACACTGACGTTCACACCCACAGCGAATCTGGCGCCTAGCACCCTGTATACAGCCACGATCACCACCGGGGCTCAGAACCTGGCGGGCACTGCATTGGCCAGCAACTACGTATGGACCTTTACAACCGGCACCGCTGTGGTGGTAACTCCGCCGGAGCTGGTTTCGACGGTCCCTGCAAACGCAGCCACGGCTGTGCCCCTCAATCAGGCCGTCAGCGCAACCTTCACCGAAGCAATGAATCCGCTGACCATCACCACGGGAACATTCCAACTTACTGGGCCGGGCGATACCGCGATAGCTGGAACGGTCTCCTACGATGCGATCAACTTCATTGCGACTTTTACGCCCACCTCCCTGCTGACCGCCAGCACCACCTATACCGCGACGGTGACCAACGGGGCGACGGACCTGGCAGGCAATCCGCTTGGGACCACCGGCCCGCCGAATCCCTGGACCTTTACAACCGGCGCGGCAGTGATTCCACCACCAGTGAACCTCGGCACAGGATCGCTATTTGGCTCCTTTGGCGGTAGCGCCGGAATAACCAACCAGGGAATTAACACGGTCATCAATGGAGATATCGGGACCACTGCCGTCTCCACTCTGATCACCGGATTCCACGACACCAGCGTTATGGTTGGCGGCGTAGCGGAATGCACGTATACGGAGACGCCACTCAATATCGGGCTGGTGAATGGATCGATTGACACAGCGCCGCCACCACCCACGGTTGGGTGCCCCAATGAAGGGACCGCGGTCACTTTCGCCATCGCAAAGCAAGCCGCGTTGGATAATCTTGCGGCTTACAACGCCCTGGTTGCGTTCCCGAACGGCATCGATGTGTCAACCTTGGGCGGCGGCGCGGGCGAGTTGGGCACTCGCACCCTG